>JAXDHQ010000153.1:0-11656 GCA_034664395.1 Solirubrobacteraceae bacterium
GAACGCGATCGAGGCGTGGCGCGACCCCGACCGCGGCGTCTGGGAGGTGCGCGGCGACCCGCAGCACTTCACCTCCTCGAAGGTCATGTGCTGGGTCGCCTGCGACCGCGGCGCGCGGCTGGCGCGCCTGCGCGAGGACTTCGAGCGCGCCGAGCGCTGGCAGCTCGCCGCCGACGAGATCCACGCCGACGTCTGCGAGCACGGCGTCGACGCGCGCGGCGTGTTCTGCCAGCACTACGGCACCGACGCCCTGGACGCCTCGTGCCTGCTGCTGCCGCTCGTGCGCTTCCTGCCGCCCGACGACCCGCGGCTCGTCGCCACGGTCAACGCCATCGCCGACGAGCTCACCGTCGACGGGCTCGTCCTGCGCTATCGCACCGGCGAGACCGACGACGGCCTGGCCGGCGTGGAGGGCACGTTCGCGATCTGCTCGTTCTGGCTGGTCAGCGCGCTGGCCGAGATCGGCGACCACGATCGCGCCCGGTCGCTCTGCGAGAAGATGCTGGGCTACGCCTCGCCGCTGTACCTGTACGCCGAGGAGCTCGACGCGCGCTCGGGGCGCCATCTGGGGAACTTCCCGCAGGCGTTCACGCACCTGGCGCTCATCAACGCCGTCATGCACGTCATCCGCGCCGACCAGGAGCTCGCCACCGCGCGGCCGCTGCTCGACGCCCGCCGCTCGGAGGTCTCCGCGCCGTGACCGGACCCGTCGTCAGCCGCTGCGCCGACGCCGAGGAGGCCGCCCGCCGCGCCGCGGAGGTGCTCGCCACCACGATCGACGCGGCGCGGACGGTGCGCGGGGCCGCCCACGTCGCGCTGTCGGGCGGGTCGACGGTCGGCCGCGTCTACGAGCTGCTCGGGCCGCTGCTGCCCGAGTGGAGCGATGTGCACCTCTGGTACGGCGACGAGCGCTGCGTGCCGCTCGACGATGCCGAGTCCAACCACCGGCTCGCCACCACCCACCTCCAGGCGCCCGGCGCGACCTGGCACCCGGTCCCCACGCACCTGGGGTGCGACGCGGCAGCCGCCGCCTACGCGGCCGAGATCGCCGACGTCGTGCTCGACGTCGCGCTCAACGGGATGGGCCCGGACGGGCACACGGCCTCGCTGTTCCCCGGCTTCCCCCAGGTGCGCCAGGAGGGCGTCTGCCTGGCGGTCCACGGCTCGCCCAAGCCGCCGCCCGACCGGGTGACGCTCACGCTGTCCAAGCTCAACGAGTCGCGGCGGATCGTGCTGCTGGTCACCGGCGCCGAGAAGGCGCCGATGCTCGCGCGCGTGCTCGCCGGCCCGGACCCCGAGGTGCCCGCCTCGCTGCTGGCGCGCGACGCGCTCGAGATCGTGGCCGACGCCGCGGCGCTCGATGGCTGAGGTCTGGCTGCTGCGCCACGCGGAGACCGCGTGGTCGAAGAGCGGCAGGCACACCGGGCGCACCGACGTCCCGCTGACCGAGGAGGGCCGCGCCGCCGCGCGCGCGCTGAAGGAGCGGCTCGCCGGGCGCCGCTTCGCGCTTGTTCTCTGCTCGCCGCTGAGCCGCGCGCGCGAGACGGCGCAGCTCGCCGGCCTCGGCGACCGGATCGAGCTGCGCGACGACCTCGTCGAGTGGGACTACGGCGACTACGAGGGCTTGACGACGCCCGAGATCCGCGAGCGCCGGCCGGACTGGTACCTCTGGCGCGACGGCGTGCCCGGCGGCGAGAGCCCGGCCGACGTCGGCGCGCGCTGCGATCGGATCGTCGCCGAGATCCTGAGCGTCGACGGCGACGTGGCGATCGTCGCCCACGGCCATCTGCTGCGCGTGCTCGCCGCGCGCTGGGTCGAGCAGGAGCCGGTCTTCGGCGGGCGCCTGCACCTGGACACCGGAGCGATCTCCGTGCTCGGCTTCGAGCGCGAGGTCCGGGCGATCCTGCGCTGGAGCTCCGCCTAGCCGCGCCCCCGCGGCCCGAGGCCGGGATCGGTCAGCGTCCCGCCCCGCCGGCGACGGATGATGTAGACGATCAGCGTCGCGCACGCGACCGAGACGATGATCCCGCCGGCGTTGCGCCCGCCGGTGATGGCGAGCATGATCAGGCCGCCGACGAACGACCCGGCGATCCCGATGAGGATCGTCATGCCGATCCCCATCGGGTCCGGGCCGGGCAGCGCCAGGCGCGCGAGCGCGCCGACGATCAGGCCGGATGCGACGAGGACGACGAGGTAGACGAGGAGGCCCATGGGCTGCACGCTACCGCCTCGAGCCGTGCCCACGGCGCAGAACGCAACGAGCCCCGCGGTCCACAGGGCCCGCGGGGCTCGAGCTGGTGCGGCGGTGCGGCCTAGGCCCGCCTACGCGTTGGCCGGCTCCGCCTGCGGCTCGCGGCTGATCCTCGGCAGCCAGTGCAGGCCCCTGGGCAGGTACCAGTTCCACTTGCCCAGCAGCTTCATCGTCGCGGGCAGCAGGACTCCCCGGACGATCGTCGCGTCGATGAGGATCGCGACCGACAGGCCGACGCCCATCTGCTTGAAGTCCAGCGAGCTCAGCGTCGCGAAGATCGCGAACACGCCGACCATGACGATCGCGGCGCTCGTCACCGTCGAGGCCGTGGCCTTGATGCCGTGCGCCACCGCGTCGTCGGTGCTCATGCCGCGGTCGAACGCCTCTCGGATCCGGCTGAGGATGAACACGTGGTAGTCCATCGACAGGCCGAAGAGGATCACGAACAGGAACAGCGGCAGCCAGCTCACCACGCCCCCGTTGGACCGGTAGCCCAGCAGGCTCTGGAAGTGGCCCTCCTGGAACACCCACGTCAGCACGCCGTACGCGGCGCCCACCGACAGCAGGTTGAGCACGATCGCCTTGATCGGGATCACGATCGAGCGGAACGTCACCAGCAGCAGCAGGAACGCCAGCGACAGGACGAAGGCGAACACGAGCGGCGCGTGGGCCTTCATCAGGTCGTTGAAGTCCTTCGTGCCGGCGGCCATGCCCGTCACGAAGGCGTGCTGGACGCCGGGCGCCGAGCCGACGGTGTCCTGCACGATGCCGCCGCGCAGCGCGGCCAGCGCCCTGCCCGACTCGGCGTCGGTGCCGTCGCCCTTCATCGGGATGGAGATCGACGCGACGTGCCGGTCCGGGCTGACGCTCACCGCGAGCGGGCCGTTCATGGTGCCGGTCGCCAGCGCGCGGTCGCCGAGCTGCTTGGTCGCGGCGACGACCTGCGGCGTCGTGACGTCCTTGGCCTCGATCGCGACCACGGCCGGGACCTGACCGCCCGGGAACGCGGCCTGCATGCGGTCGTAGACCTTCATGACCTCGAGCTTGCGCGGGAGGTCGTCGGTGCCCGTGAGCACCGTGTGCATCCCGAACGCCGGCAGCGCGAGGACGACGAGCACGCCGGTCGCGGCGATCGCGGACAGCGCCGGGCGCCGCAGGACCTTGCCCAGGACCCAGCTCCAGGCGCGGCTCTCGCCGGTCGCGCTCAGGCGCCGATGCAGGAACGGCACGCGGCCCCTCTCGACGCGGTCGCCGAGCGCCGCGAGCATCGCGGGGACGACGGTGACCGAGCCGATCATCGCCACGGCGACGACCATGATCGAGCCGATGCCCAGCGCGGTGAACGTGCGCCCGCCGGCGAAGAACATGCCGGCCATGGCGACCATGACCGTGAACCCGGAGACGAGCACGGCGCGGCCCGAGGTGGCCGCCGCGATGTGCACGGCCTCCAGCTTGCTCGCCCCGCGCGCCTTCTCCTCGCGCTCGCGGCGAAGGTAGAAGAGCGTGTAGTCCACGCCGACGGCGAGGCCGACGAGCAGCACGATCGAGCTCACGGTGTCGTCCATGGGGACGATCTGGCTCGGGATCGCGACCAGGCCGAGCGTGGCCATGACCGCGGTCAGGCCGAGCAGCAGCGGGATGCCCGCCGCCACGAGGGCGCCGAACGCGAGCACGAGGATGATCAGCGTGATCGGCAGCGAGAGCGTCTCGGCCTTCTTGAAGTCGTCGCTGAAGGACTTCGAGAGCGCCTTGCTCGCGCTCGCCCCGCCGAACTGCCCGACGAAGACCGAGGGGTTGTCGGCCTTGGCCCTGTCGACGGCCGCGACGATCGGGTCGATCAGCTTGGCGGCCTGCGTCTGGTCGCCCGCGACCTTGAACTCGACGAGGACCGAGCGGCCGTCCTTGGAGACCTGGCCGGCGTCGGCGGCGAGGTACGGCGACTTGACCTCGCTGACGCCGCGCTGGCGCGAGACGGCGGCGATGACGTCCGCGACCGCCTTGCGCACCTGCGGGCTCGTCGCCGAGGCGCCCTGGGGCGCCTGGACGAGCACGCTCTCGTCGCCGCGCTTGGGGAAGTGGTCGTTGATCAGGCGGTCGGCGCGGCCGGACTGGCCGATGTAGTCGTTCTGGTTGGCGGGCTTCTTCACGCCGATGGCGCCGCCGAGGACGAACGCGACCACCACGAAGGCGAGCCATCCGAAGATGGCCTTCTTGCGGTGCTGCGCGCTCCACCGTCCGGCGCGTGCGGCGAAGCTGTTCGAATGCATGGCCCGACTGTGCCGCCGCGAGCGCGGGCGCGCCATCGGGTCCCCAGGCGTCTCGATGGTGGGGTTAGCCCTACATGGCTGTAACGATCCGGGGGTAGCGCGCTGACGTAAGGTCATGAGGATGGCTCTGGCACCCACACTCGTCTCGACGCTCGGGGACGTCCGCGCCCGGACGCTGGGGCTCGTCGGGCACCTCGACGACGACCAGCTCGAGCGCCAGCTCGACCCGCTGATGAGCCCGCTGGTCTGGGATCTCGCCCATATCGCCGCCTACGAGGACCTGTGGCTCGTGCACCGCTTCGCCGGGGAGCCCCTGCTCTATCCAGAGCTCGCGGCCCGGTACGACGCGTTCGAGACCCCGCGGGCCGTACGTGGCGACGTCGAGCTGCTCGACGTCGCCGGATCGCGCGAGTACCTCGACGAGGTCCGCGCGCGGACCCTGGCGGCGATCGACGCCCACGGCACCGACCCGCTGATCCACGAGATGGTGCTGCGCCACGAGCTCCAGCACACCGAGACCATGCGCCAGGCCATGCGCCTGGGGGACCTGCTGCCCGACGGCGAGCCGACCCTCGCTGCCCTCGACGGCCCGGACGGCTGGATCGAGGTGCCCGGCGGCCCGTTCGAGATGGGCGCCGCCGCCGGCGTGTTCTCCTACGACAACGAGCGCCCGCGCCACGTGGTCGAGGTCCCTACCTTCCGCATCGCGCGCCGCCCCGCCACCAACGGGACCTGGATGCGCTTCACCGAGGGCGGCGGCTACCGCCGGCGCGAGTGGTGGAGCGACGAGGGCTGGGCGTGGAAGGAGGACTACGACATCACGCACTGTCCAGACGCCGAGGCGGCACACCCGGACGCCCCGGTGTGCCACGTCTCCTGGTTCGAGGCCGACGCCTTCGCCCGTTCGCACGGGGCGCGGCTCCCCACCGAAGCGGAGTGGGAGAAGGCGGCGACCTGGACCCAGGACATGGACGGGGACCTGGCGGGCGTCGGTCGGGTGTGGGAGTGGACCTCGAGCTGGTTCCACGGCTATCCCGGGTTCGTCGCGCACCCCTACCGTGAGTACTCCGAGGTCTTCTTCGGTGGGCGCTACCGTCCGCTGCGGGGCGGTTCGTGGGCCACGGCCGCGCTCGTCGCCACCCCGACCTTCCGCAACTGGGACCTCCCCGAGCGCCGGCAGATCTTCGCCGGCGTCCGACTCGCCTCCGACAGCGAGGAGGGCTGATGGCGCCGCTGCTCACCACCGACGCGATCGTCGTCGAGTCCTACGTCGGTCCGGGCGACGAGCGCTCGCTCGCCGACGACGTCCTCGACGGCCTCACGCGGCCGTTCAAGGAGCTCCCGCCCAAGCACTTCTACGACGCCCGCGGCGCCGAGCTGTTCGACCGCATCTGCGAGCTGCCCGAGTACTACCCGACGCGCGCAGAGCGGGCGATCCTCGACGCGCGCAGCGACGAGATCGTCGCCGCCACCGGCGCGACCGAGCTCGTCGAGCTCGGCTCGGGCACCGCCGCCAAGACGCGCCTGCTGCTGCGGGCGATGGCCGACGCCGGGACCCTGCGCCGCTACGTCCCCATCGACGTGACCGAGTCGATGGTGCTCGGCTGCGCCGACGCGCTCGCCGACGAGTTCCCGGGCCTGAACGTGCACGGCATCGTCGGCGACTTCGAGCGCCACCTGCGCCACGTGCCGCCGGCGGACGGCCCGCGCGTGGTGGCCTTCCTGGGCGGGACGATCGGCAACTTCCCGCCGGGCTCGCGCCGGCGCTTCCTGCGCGCGATGGCCAGGCTCCTGCGGCCCGGCATCGACCATCTGCTGCTGGGCAGCGACCTGGTCAAGGACCCCGCCGTGCTCGAGGCCGCCTACGACGACAGCGCCGGCGTCACCGCCGAGTTCAACCGCAACGTGCTGCACGTCATCAACCGCGAGCTCGACGCCGACTTCGACGTCGAGGCCTTCGAGCACGTCGCCTTCTTCGACCGCGAGCACGAGTGGATCGAGATGCGGCTGCGCGCCGCGCGGCGGATGGACGTCCACGTGCGCGACGTCGGCCTCGACGTGAGCTTCGCCGCGCGCGAGGAGCTGCGCACCGAGATCAGCGCCAAGTTCACGCGCGAGCGGCTCGCCGGCGACCTGGCCGCCGCCGGCCTGGAGCTGCGCGACGTCCTGACCGACCCCGAAGACCTCTTCGCGCTCTCGCTCAGTCGACGCCACTAGGGTTCGGCCGCATGGAGATCCAGGGCAGTGGGGCGCTGGTCGTCGGCGGGGCGTCCGGACTCGGCGAGGCGACCGTGCGGCGCCTGCACGCGCAGGGCGCGGTGGTGACGATCGCCGACGTCAACGCCGAGCGCGGCGAGGAGCTGGCCGGCGAGCTCGGCGTGCGCTTCGTCGCCTGCGACGTGCGCGAGGAGGATCAGGTCCAGGCCGCGGTCGACGCCGCCGCCCGGGCCGACGGCGGCCTGCGGATCTCGATCTGCTGCGCCGGCACGGGCTGGGCGCAGAAGGTCGCCGGCTCGAAGGGCCCGCACGCGCTCGAGCCCTTCGCCGTCATCGTCGCCATCAACCTCATCGGCACGTTCAACGTCCTGCGCCTGGCCGCGACCGCGATGCTCGACAACGAGCCGCTCGCCGACGGCGAGCGCGGCGTGTGCGTGAACACCGCCTCGATCGCCGCCTACGACGGCCAGATCGGGCAGATCGCCTACAGCGCGTCGAAGGGCGGCGTGGTCGGCATGACGCTGCCCGCCGCGCGCGACCTCGCGTCGGCCGGCATCCGCGTCGTCACCATCGCGCCCGGCCTGTTCGACACGCCGCTGCTCGCGGCGCTCCCGCCCGAGGCGCGCGAGTCGCTGGGCCGCTCGATCCCGTGGCCCCCGCGCCTGGGCCAGCCCGCCGAGTACGCGAGCCTGGCCGCGCACATCGTCGAGAACCCGATGCTCAACGGCGAGGTCATCCGGCTCGACGGGGCACTGCGCATGGCGCCGCGCTAGACGCGCGGCGCCATGTCACGACGCTCGGCGGTCGCCTACTGGGGCACCGCCACCCGGCCGGCCGACGCCTTCGCCTGCTCCGGCACGGGCTCCCCCGCGCCCTCCTCGAGCTCGCGCGCTATCGCGCGCCGCCCGGGCTCGGGCAGGAGGATCACCGCGATGATGGTCAGCACCGCGCAGGCCATGATGTAGATCCCGATCGGCAGCGAGCTGTTCCACCGGTGCAGGAAGTAGGTGGCCAGCAGCGGCGCCGGCCCGCCGGCGACCACCGACGCGAGCTGGTAGCCCAGGCCCGCGCCGCTGTAGCGCAGGTTCGTCGGGAAGCTCTCGGCGATGAGCGCCGCCTGCGGCCCGTACTGCATGTCGTGCGGGATCAGCGACACCACGACGGCCAGCACCACGAGCGCCCCCACCTTGGAGTCCAGCAGCAGGAAGTAGGGGATCGCCCACACCAGGGTGGCGACCGCCCCCGCCAGGTACACGCGCCGGCGGCCGATCTTGTCGGACAGGTGCCCGAAGAACGGCACCGAGAACAGCGACAGCGCCGCGGCGAGCATCACCGAGTTGGTGATGAAGTCCTTGCTGAAGCCCAGCGTCTTGGTGCCGTAGGCGAGCACGAAGGCGGTGAAGATGTAGAACGGCGCCTGCTCGGACATGCGCAGCATCGCGCTGAGGAGGATCTCGCGCGGGTTGCGCTTGATGACCTCGACGATCGGCTGGCGCGCGACGCGCTTGGCCTCGACCTCACGCGCGAACAGGGGCGACTCGAGCACGCTCAGACGGACCCACATGCCCACGCCGACGAGCAGGATGCTCAGCAGGAACGGCACGCGCCAGCCCCAGCTCTCGAACCCGCTGCCCGAGATGCGGCTGAAGAGCGACACCGCGCCGGTCGAGAGCAGCAGCCCGATCGGCACGCCGACCTGCGGCCAGCTCGCCATGAAGCCGCGCCGCTTGGGGTTGCCCCACTCCATGCACAGCGTCACCGAGCCGCCCCACTCGCCGCCGACGCCGAGGCCCTGCAGGAGTCGCAGGACGACGAGCAGCGTCGGCGCCCAGAAGCCGATCGAGTGGTAGCCGGGGAGCACGCCGATCAGCGCGCTCGCGATCCCCATCAGCAGGAGCGTGGAGATCAGCGTCGCCTTGCGCCCGATCCGGTCGCCGTAGTGGCCGAAGATCGCCGCGCCGACGGGCCGGGCGGCGAAGCCGACGGCGTAGGTCGCGAACGACGCCAGCGTGCCCGCGTACGGGCTCGCGTCGGGGAAGAACAGCTTGGGGAACACCAGCGCGGCCGCGGTGCCGTAGAGGAAGAAGTCGTACCACTCGATCGAGGTTCCGACCGTTCCCGCGAACAGCGCCTTGCGCACCTGGCTCTTGCGCAGGCGTTCCGCATCGTCGCCAGCCGCTCCGTTGGAGCGAGGGGTATCGAAGCGGTCACTCCCGAAGGAACCCGGCGCCTGATCGGGCGACATCTCAGCTCTCCTCCCGTCCCCCCGTGGCCTCCCCGGGCTCACGGGCATAGTGGTTGGACCACTGTGCCCGCCCGACGGCCACGCGAAACGCGGCCGGCGAGGCGGGCGTGACGTATCCTCGGCCGCCGCATCGCAGCAGCCGGCGAGAGCGGTCCGACATGTCCCAGACCCAGCCGCACCCGACCCGCTCCAGCCCCCTCTACGAGGAGGTCGTCGACCGGCTCCGGGCGCTCATCGACGACCGCGGCCTGCAGCCCGGCGACCGCCTGATGTCCGAGCGCGAGCTCGCCCAGGAGCTCGGCGTCAGCCGCACCTCGGTGCGGCAGGCCATGACGGCGCTGAAGGTCATGGGGCTGGTCGACATCCGCCACGGCACTGGCATCTACCTGCTGAGCCCGCCCGACGCGGTGCTGCCGACGCTGACGCAAGAGCTGCTGCAGACCCACGCGCGGATGCCCGCGATCATGGAGGCGCGCGAGGCGGTCGAGACCCAGAACGCGCGCCTGGCCGCGACCCGGCGCACCGACGCGGAGCTGGCCGAGATGGGCGCCGCGCTCGACGCCATGCAGGCGGCGATCGAGGCCGGCGAGCAGGGCATCGAGGAGGACCGGCGCTTCCACGCGGCGATCACCGCCGCCGCGCACAACCCGGTGCTGGCGGGGCTGATGGCGGACCTGGCCGAGTCGATCGACCAGACCCGCCACGCCTCGCTGGCCCAGCCCGGGCGGCCGCCGCGGTCGCTCGCCGCGCACCGCGCCATCCTGGCCGGGATCGTCGCCGGCGATCCCGACCGCGCCGCCGCGGCGATGCGCGAGCACCTGCGCGAGGTCGCCGACCTCGTGTTCGCTCCGCGGACGGGCGGACCGGACTAGCTCAGGCGCTCGACGAGCATCGCCTGGCCCATGCCACCGGCGACGCACATCGACTCGATGCCGTACCGCTTGTCGAGCGTCTCCAGGCCGTTGAGGAGCGTCGTCATGATGCGCGCGCCGGTCATCCCGAACGGGTGGCCGAGCGCGATCGCGCCGCCGAACGGATTGAGCCTGTCCTCGTCGATGCCGAGCTCGTCGCGGCACGGGACGATCTGGGCCGCGAAGGCCTCGTTGATCTCGACGACGTCGACGTCGTCGATCGTCATCCCGGCCTCCCTGAGCAGCGCCTGGATGGCCGGGATCGGGCCCAGCCCCATGATCTCAGGCCGGACCGCGGCGACGCTGGAGGCGACGATCCGCGCACGCGGCGTCAGGCCGAGCTCCGCGGCGCGGTCCTCGCTCATGACCAGCACGGCGGCGGCGCCGTCGTTGAGCGGGCACGAGTTGCCGGCGGTCACGGTGCCGTCCGGCCGGAACACCGGCTCGAGCTTGCCCAGGACCTCCATCGTGGTCCCCGGCCGCGGGCCGTCGTCGCGGGCGACCTGCGTGCCGTCCGGCAGCGTCACCGGGACGATCTCGCGGTCGAAGTGGCCGCTCTGGACAGCGTCGACGGCGCGGGTCTGCGACACGACCGCCCATGCGTCCTGCTGCTCGCGGGTCACGTTGCAGCGGTCGGCCACGTTCTCGGCCGTCAGGCCCATCGGGATGTAGACGTCGAAGAGCGAGCCCTCCGAGCCGTCGAGCGTCCCGTTCTTGAACTCGTCGGCCATGCCGGCGCCGAGGCCGGCGCGCGACACGCACTCGACGCCGGCGGCGACGTACTGGTCGCCCTCGCCCGCCTTGATCGCGTGGAAGGCCATCCGCAGCGTCTGCAGCGACGAGGCGCAGAAGCGGTTGACGGTGCAGGCCGGGACGTGGTGGTCGATCCCGGCCAGCAGCGTCGCGTTGCGCCCGACGTTGTAGGCCTGCTCGGCGAAGCCCGAGGCGGCGCCCATCATGACGTCGACGGTCTGGCCGAAGTCGACCCCGGGGTTGCGCTCGACGAGCGCCCTGAGCGGGACGGCGGCGAGCTCGTCGGCGCGCACGTCCTTGAGCGATCCCTTGAACGCGCGCCCGATCGGGGTTCGCACGGCGTCGACGATGACGGCTTCAGGCATGCGGCCATAATACGAACGGTGACGTTCGGATGCGCCGCCGGGCGCGTCAGGCCAGGCGCTTGCCCAGCAGCGCCGCGTGGGCGGCGACGTCGCGGGCGTAGTCCGCGAAGTGGCTGGCGAACAGGGCCTGCGGGCCGTCGCACAGCGCGGCGTCGGGGTCCTGGTGGACCTCGACGATGATGCCGTCGGCCCCGACGGCGGCCGCCGCGCGCGACAGCGGCTCGACCAGGCGCCGGTCGCCGGCGGCGTGCGAGGGGTCGACGATGACCGGCAGGTGCGTGTGCAGCTTCAGCCACGGCACGGCGCCGAGGTCGAGCGTGAAGCGCGTCGCGGTCTCGAACGTGCGGATCCCGCGCTCGCAGAGGACGACGGCCTCGTTGCCCTCCTTGAGGATGTAGTCGGCGGCCTGCAGCAGCTCGTCGAGCGACGAGCTCAGCCCGCGCTTGAGCAGGACCGGCTTGCCGAGCTTGCCCGCCACCTCCAGGAGCGCGTAGTTCTGCATGTTGCGCGCGCCGATCTGGATCATGTCGGCGACCTCGAGCACGGCTTCGAGCTCGCGCACGTCCATCAGCTCGGTGACGACCGGCAGCCCGGTCTCGGCCTTCGCCTCGGCGAGCATCTGCAGGCCCGCGTCGCCGAGGCCCTGG
>JAXDHQ010000154.1:0-9112 GCA_034664395.1 Solirubrobacteraceae bacterium
ATCCACGCGTGGCCGCCGTTGGCGTAGATCGTCACCCACCGGCCCGGGCCCGGGCGGCCGTAGCGCGACAGCGCGGTGGAGTCCATCGGACTGTCGACCAGGCCGGCCGCCGCCAGGGCGAACGACACCGAGCCCGAGCAGTCGTAGGCGCTGTCGATGAACGTCTCGCCCGCCACGCGGCCGTGGCCGCCGCCGTAGACGTAGGGCTTGCGGGCGACCGAGTTGCCCGCGCGGATGATCGCGGCCACGCGCGCGGGCGCCGAGGGCGGGATCGTCGCCAGGCCGTCGCCGGAGAGCCCGGCGGCGTCGACGGACCGCGCCCCGCCGGGGCCGAACGCGCGCTCGAGGTCGCGGGTGACCTCGGCGTCGGTGGGCGTGCCGCTGCCGCGACCGGCCGACGTGCCTGCGCCCGGCGTCGACGCCGCGGGCGCCGACCGCGCCTGCAGCTCGGGCGGCGGGAGGTAGGGCGCCTCGGACTTCCACGGGGCGAGCTCGTGCACGCCGCCGGAGCCGCACCCGGCGATCGCGAGGCCCGCGACGGCGGTGGCGATCGTCGCGCGGCGGCGCATCACGGCAGTATGACGCTCCAAAGTCTGGACGATCAATGTCGTTGCCGGTCCGGCGACGACGCTTAGGCGCCGCAGCAGCGGGGCAGCACCTTCTCATGGCGCCCATCGCGACCGAGAGCCGGGAGATGCTGCTGGCCCTGGAGCCTCGTCCCGAGTCGGCGCGCCTGGCCCGTCGCGCGCTGCACGCCCACGGGCTGCACGAGGACGTCGAGCACACCGTCACGCTGCTGGCGACCGAGATCGTCGGCAACGCCGTGCGCCACGCGGCGCTGCGCACCGATCAGCGGATCGTCTTCTTCGCGCGGCTCAACGACGACTTCGCCCGGGTCGAAGTCGCCGACCCCGGCATGGGCTTCGACCCCCAGACGGTCCAGACCGAGGGCTACGGCCTGAAGCTGCTCTCGACCCTGGCCGCCCGCTGGGGCGTCGACACGACGCGCGGCTGCCGGGTCTGGTTCGAGGTCGACCGACGCCCCGGCTCCCGCTTTGCGCGGGACTGACCGACCGCTTCTCCAACTGGCGCAAGTTTTCGTGCGCCGCTGCGTTCTGGGCCCGCAGAACACCGCGCAGGATGCCCCCGTCCTGACGCTTGTCGGTCCGGCCTCCGCGTTCCTTGCCCCCTAGGGCGCAGCGGCCGGGTCCGACGCCTGCGCCGACCCGGCGAAGGACCGCCGCGGGGAGGCTACGCTGGGTGGAGATGGTTCGGCGCAACCTGCATCTCCTGCTCGCGCTCGCGGCGCTCGTGCTCGTCGCCGTGGTCGCCCAGCGGCTCGGTGGCAGCGAGCTGCTGCTGGCGCTGCCGGCGCTCGCGCTGCTCGTGCCGCTCGCGGCCGGGCGCTACGTCGGCGAGGAGCGGCTCGCGCGCTTGGTTCAGCGGCGCGCCGGCCGAGCCACGCGCACCGTCTCACGGGCGCTCGTGCCCCGGACGCCGCGCGCGCCGCGCGTCGTCGTGCCGCGCGGCGGGCGCCTGATCGCGTCCCGCCTGGCCGAGCGCGGCCCCCCGGCGCTCGTCGCGGCGCGCTAGCAGCGCGCCACCCCCGACCCCGGTCGGCGCACGAGATGCGCTCAACCGGCTCGCCTGCCGTGTCGAACATGTGGGTGGAGCGCCGACGCGCCCACCCGTCACCGTCCCCCTCTGGAGAACCAAGAGCCATGAGCGCTCACGAAAAGCCCACCAAGGCCGAGGCCAAGGCCTCCGCCCGCCGCGCACGCGAGGAGGCCGAGTCCGCCGAGGCCGCGCGCCAACGCCGCAGCCGCCGCCTGCGCCGGCTCGCCGGCGTCGCGGTCGCCGCCGCCGCCCTCGTGGTGATCGCCATCGTCGTCAGCGGCGCCGGCGGCGACAAGGCCGGCAACCGGCCCGCCGCCATCGCCAAGACCGCCGGACCCATCCCCGGGCAGCGCGAGTCGGCCGCCATGCTGGCCGGCATCCCGCAGAGCGGCATCACGCTCGGACGGCCGGACGCCCCGGTCCACCTGATCGAGTTCGCCGACCTGCAGTGCCCGTTCTGCCGCGAGTACGCGCTGCAGAGCATGCCGATCCTCGTCCAGGACTACGTGCGCACCGGCAAGCTCAGCATGGAGTTCCGCAACCTGTCGTTCATCGGCTCCGACTCGGTCACGGCCGGCCGCGCGGCGTCCGCCGCGGCGGCGCAGAACCGCCTGTGGAACTTCACCGACGTCTTCTATTACAACCAGGGCAAGGAGAACACGGGCTACGTGACCCCGGCCTTCCTGCGCCGGCTCGGGTCCGCCGCCGGCGTGGACGCCGCCCGCGCGACGCGCGACGCGGCCGCGTCCTCGGCCCAGGCGCCGCTGGCGGCGGCCAACACGCTGGCCAATCGCTACGGCGTCCAGTCGACGCCGACGATCCTCGTCGGCAAGCGCGGCGGGACGATGAAGCCGGTGGCCGCCGACCCGACCGACACCAGCGCCTACAAGGCGGCGATCGACAAGGCGCTCGCCGGGCGATGACCGACCGGCGCCTGCGCCTGATCGCGGTCGCCCTGGCCGTCGTGGGGCTGGCCGTCGCGTCCTTTCTCACCTACGTCCACTACGAGGGGCTCGCCCCCGTGTGCGGCCTGGGCGGGGACTGCGAGAAGGTGCAGACGTCGGCGTGGTCGAAGCTGGCCGGCGTGCCCGTGGCCGTCCTCGGGCTCGCGGGATACGTCCTGATCCTCGGCTCGCTGCTCGTGCGCACCGAGGGAGGACTGATGGCCGGCGCGCTGCTGTCGCTGGGCGGATTCGGCTTCAGCGCGTACCTGACGTACCGCGAGGTCTTCACGATCGACGCGATCTGCCCGTGGTGCGTCGGCAGCGCCGTCCTGCTCACCCTGCTGGCCGTCATCACGGTGACGCGACTCGTGCGGGCCGAGCCGGAGGATTGATACCCTACGTAGGGTGAAGAAGACGAGCCTCTACCTCGAGCCGGACCTGGACGAGGCGCTCGCCCGCCGGGCCGCCGACGAGGGGCTCACCAAGGCGGAGTTCATCCGGCGCACGCTGGCGGGCGCCGTGCAGAGGCCGCGCCGGGCCAAGCCGTCGTCCGCCGTCTTCCGCAGCACCGACGGCGGCAGCGTCCGGCGCGACATCGACCGCTGGATGGAGGGATTCGGCGAGGAGTGACCATCGTCCTCGACACGAACGTGGTCCTCGCGCTCTACGACGCGGCGGACCCCGACCACCGCCTCGTGGCCGACTGGGTCGCGACGCTCGACGAGGACCTCGTGGCCACGCCGATGGCGGTCGCCGAGATGGACTACCTCGTGCGCCGCCGCGGCGGCGACCGCGCGCGCGACGCCCTGTGGCACGACCTCGGCGCCGGCGCCTACCACGTCCGGTGGTGGGCCGACGCCCTCAACGAGACCTTGCGCATCGCTCGCCGCCACCCGACCGCCGGCCTGACCGACGCATCGCTCGTGGCGCTGGCCGGGCTGCTGCGCACGAGCCGCATCGCCACCTTCGATCAGCACTTCCGAAACCTGAACACGCCTGCGGGCCAGCCCTTCGTGCTGCTGCCCGACGACGCCTGAAAGGACCCTGACCCCGACCATGGCAGACCACCCGAACTCCTTCGACGCGCGCGACACGCTGCGGGTCGGCGACGCCGAGCACACGATCTTCCGCCTCGACGCGCTGCAGTCGGGCTACGACGTCGCGCGGCTGCCCTTCAGCCTCAAGGTCCTGCTCGAGAACCTCCTGCGCACCGAGGGCAACGGCTCGGTCGCCGCCGAGGACATCGAGAAGCTCGCGCGCTGGGACGCCAGGGCCGAGCCGAGCGAGGAGATCGGGTTCACGCCGGCGCGCGTGGTGATGCAGGACTTCACCGGGGTCCCCGCCGTCGTCGACCTCGCCGCCATGCGCGACGCGATGGCCGACCTGGGCGGCGACGCGGCGAAGATCAACCCGCTCGTCCCCGCCGAGCTCGTCATCGACCACTCGGTGCAGGTCGACGTCTTCGGGACGCACGACGCCTTCACCCGCAACGCCGAGCGCGAGTTCGAGCGCAACCACGAGCGCTACTCCTTCCTGCGCTGGGGCCAGGACGCCTTCGACGACTTCGCGGTCGTGCCGCCCGACACCGGCATCGTCCACCAGGTCAACCTCGAGTACCTGGCCCGCGTCGTGTTCGTCAACGACAAGACCGGCGAGGCGTACCCGGACACGCTCGTCGGGACCGACTCGCACACGACGATGATCAACGGCCTCGGCGTGCTGGGCTGGGGCGTCGGCGGCATCGAGGCGGAGGCGGCCATGCTCGGCCAGCCGATGTCGATGCTCATCCCGCAGGTGCTCGGCTTCAAGCTGCACGGCCAGCTCCCCGAGGGCGCGACGGCGACCGACCTCGTCCTCACGGTGACCGAGCTCCTGCGCAAGAAGGGCGTCGTCGGGAAGTTCGTCGAGTTCTACGGGCCGGGCGTGGCCAAGCTCCCGCTCGCCGACCGGGCGACGATCGGCAACATGAGCCCCGAGTTCGGCTCGACCTGCGCGATCTTCCCGATCGACCGCGAGACGCTGCGCTACCTCGCCTTCAGCGGCCGGCCCAAGGAGCTCATCGACCTCGTCGAGGCCTACACCAAGGAGCAGGGCCTCTGGCACGACGACGACGCCGAGGAGCCGACGTACTCCGACACGGTCGAGCTCGACCTCGGCGAGGTCGAGCCGTCGCTCGCCGGGCCCAAGCGCCCGCAGGACCGCGTGCCGCTGCACGCGGCCAAGGAGCGCTTCCGCGGCGCGCTCGCCGACCTCGTCGGCCGCGACCAGCAGGAGGAGATCGCCCACGGCCACGACGAGGCGATCGCCGAGACCTTCCCGGCCTCGGACCCGCCGGCCAACGGCGCGCCGGGCCACGAGCCCGACCCGCACGAGCCGATCTCGGCCCCGGCGGTGGCGGCCGGCACCGTGATCGCCGAGCGCTCCGACACCGCGGTCGAGGTGGCGATGGGCGACGAGACGTTCAAGGTCGACCACGGGCACGTCGTCATCGCCGCGATCACGTCGTGCACGAACACCTCCAACCCGTCGGTCATGCTCGGCGCCGGGCTGCTGGCGCGCAACGCCGTGGCGCGCGGGCTCAGGTCCCAGCCGTGGGTCAAGACGTCGCTGGCGCCCGGCTCGAAGGTCGTCACCGAGTACCTCGACCGCGCCGGCCTGACCGAGCCGCTCGAGGAGCTCGGCTTCAACCTCGTCGGCTACGGCTGCACGACGTGCATCGGCAACTCGGGACCGCTGCCCGACGAGATCAGCGCCGCGGTCAACGACGCCGACCTGGCCGTGTGCTCGGTGTTGAGCGGCAACCGCAACTTCGAGGGGCGCATCAACCCCGACGTGAAGATGAACTACCTCGCCTCGCCGCCGCTGGTGGTCGCCTACGCGATCGCGGGCACGATGGACGTCGACCTCGTCGAGGACGCGCTGGGCGTCGGCTCCGACGGCGAGCCGGTGTACCTGCGCGACATCTGGCCGTCGGGCAAGGAGGTCGCCCAGACCGTCGAGGAGGCCGTGCAGTCGGACATGTTCCGCAAGAGCTACGGCGAGGTCTTCGACGGCGACGAGCGCTGGAACGGGCTCGACGTGCCCGAGGGCGACCGCTTCGCCTGGGCCGACTCGACCTACGTGCGCCAGCCGCCGTACTTCGAGGACCTGCCGCCCGAGCCCGAGCCGGTCACCGACATCGAGGGCGCGCGCGTGCTCGCCAAGCTCGGCGACAGCGTCACGACCGACCACATCTCGCCCGCGGGCTCGATCAAGGAGGACAGCCCGGCCGGTCGCTACCTCAAGGAGCACGGCGTCGAGAAGCGCGACTTCAACTCCTACGGCTCGCGCCGCGGCAACCACGAGGTGATGGTGCGCGGGACGTTCGCCAACATCCGCCTGCGCAACGAGCTCGGGGGTGGGCGGGGTCCGCTTCCCGAAGGCGGCGTCACGCGGAAGTTGCCCGAGGGTCAGGAGATGTCGATCTACGACGCGGCGATGCAGTACGCGCAGGAGGGCACGCCGCTGGTCGTGCTCGGCGGCCAGGAGTACGGCTCGGGCTCGTCGCGCGACTGGGCGGCGAAGGGCACGAGCCTGCTCGGCGTCCGCGCCGTGATCGCCGAGTCCTTCGAGCGCATCCACCGCTCCAACCTGGTCGGCATGGGCGTGCTGCCGCTGCAGTTCGCCGACGGCGACACGGCCGAGTCGCTGGGCCTGACCGGCGAGGAGGAGTTCTCGATCACCGGCCTCGCCGAGCCGCTGAACGCCGGCGAGCTGCCGCGCACGGCGCAGGTCAGGGCGGGCGACGTCGAGTTCGAGGCGCGGGTGCGCATCGACACGCCCAAGGAGGCGGAGTACTTCCGCCACGGCGGCATCCTGCCGTACGTGCTGCGCTCGCTGCT
The DNA here is from genome assembly GCA_034664395.1 of Solirubrobacteraceae bacterium. Lineage (GTDB taxonomy): Bacteria > Actinomycetota > Thermoleophilia > Solirubrobacterales > Solirubrobacteraceae > JAOPZW01. Next base: position 6,443 of record JAXDHQ010000154.1, read on the forward strand.
GAGGACCGACGGGTAGGGAGCCCGGCTACTCGCGGTCGAAGACGACGTCCTGCGCGCCCTCCCAGAGCGTGAGCTCGCCGAGTGCGCGCAGGTGCTCGTTGCCCTCGACCACGGTCAGGAAGTGGTTGCCGGCGAGCTGGCCGACGATGCTCGAGAACCGGCAGCCGCCGTAGGGGAGCAGGATCTCCGTCTCGCTCAGGCCGCCGGGGTAGAGCAGGATCTCGCCGGGAGCCGGGTAGCTCGTGGGGTTCTCGTGGCCCACGGCGACCTCCAGGTCGCCGAGCGGGATCCAGCTCGCCTCCCCGCTCCAGCGCACGTGGATGACCTTCTGCGCGAACGGCAGCATGGCGGCGAACGCCGCGCACGTCCGGGGCGCGCGCTCCTCCTCCATGCGCGCGCGGAAGCGATAGGGGCCGGCGGTGATGGTCAGCGTCGTCATGGGCTGCGCTCCTGCGTGGCGTCGGGGGTCACGAGACGGCCGGCGGGCGCCGCGACGACGCGGCCGTCGACCACGACGGTGCGCCCGCGCACGAGCGTCCGGACGATGCGGGCGCGCAGCGTGCGCCCGACGTAGGGGCTGTGGCGGTGGCGGTCGAGCAGGTCGTCGCGGTCGAGCACGTGCTCGGCGCCGAGGTCGGCGAGAACGAGGTCGGCGTCGGCGCCGACCTCGAGGCGGCCCTTGGCGGCCAGGCCCAGGCGGCGCGCGGCGAAGCCGGCGGTCGCGTCGGCGATCGCCTCGAGCGGCAGCCCGCGGTCGCGGTGGCCGTCGCCCAGCAGGAGGGCGAGCGTGGCCTGGCCGCCGGAGATGCCGCCCCAGGCGGCGAAGGCGTCGTCGGAGGCCTTCATCGCCGGCGGCGCGGGCGAGTGGTCGGACGCGACCATCGGCAGGCTGCCGTCGGCCAGGGCGCGCCACAGCGCCTGCGCCTCCGCGGGCGGGCGCAGCGGCGGCGCGCACTTGGCCAGGGCGCCGAGGCGCTCGGCGTCCTCCTCGGTGAGCACGAGGTAGTGCGGGCAGGTCTCGCAGCTCGCGTCGACCCCGCGGGCGCGCGCGGCGGCGACGAGCGCGACGCCGCGGCCCGTGGAGACGTGGACGACGTGCAGGGCGCAGCCGGTCTCCTCCGCGAGCAGCAGCGCCCGCGCGATCGCCTCGGCCTCGGCGATCGCCGGGCGCGAGCTCAGGTAGTCGCGCATCGCCGTGCGCCCGGCGGCGCGGGCGCGGGCGGCGAGCGCGCTCGTGATCGCCTGGCTCTCGGCGTGGACGGCGACCGGCAGGCCGAGCGCCGCCGCGCGGCGCATGCCCTCGTAGAGCGTGAGGTCGTCGGCCATCGGGAAGTCGTCGATGCCGCTGTCGGCCATGAACGCCTTGAAGCCGACGACGCCGCGCGCAGCGAGCTCGTCCATCGCCTCGACCCCGCCGGGGACGAGGCCACCCCACAGCGCGAAGTCGACGAGGGCCGAGCGCTCGCCGCACGCGCGCTTGGCGTCGAAGGCTGCGGCGTCGACGGTCGGCGGGTGCGCGTTGAGGGGCATGTCGACCGCCACCGTGGCGCCGCCGGCGGCGAGGGCGGCGGTGCCGGTCGCAAAGCCCTCCCAGTCGGTGCGGCCGGGCTCGTCGAGGTGGACGTGGGCGTCGACCGCGCCGGGCAGCAGGTGCATGCCGGTCGCGTCGAGCTCCTCGCGCGCCGCGCCGGCGAGCGCGGGCTCGATCGTCGCGATGCGCCCGTCGGCCACGCCGACGTCGACGGCGCCCGCGCCCACCACGGTCGCGCCGCGGACGATGAGGTCGAGCTCGCTCACCGCCTGCGGGCCAGGCGCTCGACGAAGCCGCTGAGCACCTCGACCGCCACCGCGACATCGGCGGGGTCGACGGCCTCGGCCGGATGGTGGCTGACCCCGCCCGCGCAGCGGACGAACAGCATCGCGACCGGCCCGAGGGCGGCCATGACGGCGGCGTCGTGGCCGGCGCCGCTGGGCAGCCGCCCGACGGGATGGCCGGTGTCCGCGACCGCCTCGCCCAGCGCGTCGGCGAGCTCGGCCGAGCAGGCGACCGCCGGCGTCTCCTGGACCAGCGACCACCAGGCCCGCATGCCGCGGGCGCGGGCGATCGCGTCGGCTCGCTCGCGCAGGCGCGCGGCGGCGTCGACGCGAATCTCGTCGCGCGGGTGGCGGACGTCGAGCGAGAGCGAGACCTGGCCGGGCACGACGTTGCTGGCCCCGGGCTCGACCTCGACCTCGCCCACGGTCGCGACCAGCCGGTCCTCGGCGCGGGCGAGCACCTCGACGGCGAGGATCCACTGGGCCGCGGCGGTCAGCGCGTCGCGGCGCAGGTCCATCGGGACCGTCCCCGCGTGCCCGGCGCTGCCCGCGAAGACGACCTGGGCCCGGGTCTGGCCGGCGATCGCGCTGACCACGCCGACCGGCAGCCCCTCGCCCTCGAGCACCGGCCCCTGCTCGATGTGGACCTCGCAGTAGCCGAGCACGCCGGCCGGGTCGCGACGCTCGGCCTCGAGCGCGTCGACGTCGCCGCCCCAGGCCGCGATCGCGTCGGCCATGCGCACGCCGTCGGCGTCGCGGCGCTCGAGCGCCGCGCGGTCGAACCGACCGGCGAGCACGCCGCTGCCCAGGTAGGCGGTGCCGTAGCGCACGCCCTCCTCGTCGGCGAACGCCACG
>JAXDHQ010000155.1:0-2902 GCA_034664395.1 Solirubrobacteraceae bacterium
GTAGGCCGCGGGCGTGTGCTCGCGGGACCAGAACCATGCGAGGACCAACGGGCTCGGCAGGGTCACCTTGATGACCTTGTCCGTGCGCGCCCGCGCGTAGGTGAACTCCTCGGTCGCCAGCGACCGCGAGCGCCGCAGCTTGCCGGTGATGGCCGCGTCGACGCTGACGCTCTCCTCATCGCCGCCGCGCCACGGGTCGTTACGCGCGTGCACGTACGAGATGCCCTCCACGGCCTCGGTGAGCGCGCCCGTGTAGAAGTAGCGGCGCATCTCGCCGTCGCTGACGATGTCCAGCCCCGCCCTCTCCTGCAGGGCGATGGCCTCGTCGACCGCCCGGTCCTCGATCACCTTGAACTCGGGCGTGGGGAGGTCACCGGCCAGCCAGCGCGCCCGGGCCTCCTTCAGGTAGTCGGGACGCAGCAGCGAGCCGACGATGTCGGCGCGATGGGTGGCGCGGGCAGAGGCAGTGGTGGTCATGGCGAGCTCTCGTTTCGGGGGACGTGGTGAACAGCATCGTGGAGTGCCGCGAACGTGGCGAACTCGCGGCTGCGACAGGGGAAGTCGGTCGCGTCGAACTCGACGACTCTCCATGTGGCGATGCCCTGCACGGAGAACGGATCGGAGTCGAGCAGGGCGCGGACGTCCGCGCCGTCGGCCGCGCTTCCCACGAGGACGCCGCCCTCAGGCGGTGACCGGCGACCGGAGACCAGCAGGCGACCGCGGAGGTACTGGCCCTCCACCCAGCTCCGATGCGCAGCGGCGTGAGCGGCGATCGTCTCCTCCGCCACCTGGTACTGCGACACGGCGACGAACATCCTCATGCGCGCCCCCGGCGGCGGTACCAGGCGTCGATGCCGACGGCGATCATGATCAACAGACCGAGCACGATCTGCTTGTAGAACGGATCGAGTCCGAGCAGGTCGAAGCCGTTTCCGATCAGGGCGATGAACAGCACGCCGACGACGGTTCTCCAGACGGCGCCCTCCCCGCCCATGATGCTCGTCCCGCCGACGACGATCCCGGCGAGCACGGTGAAGGCCACGTCCGGTCCCGGGCTGGTCTGCCCGGCGGTCAGCACGCGCGACGCTGCGATGCATCCGGCGAGGCCCGCCGCGGCGCCGCTGATCATGAACGTCGCCACCGACACGGCGCGTACCCGCACGCCCGCGAGCCGCGCGGCTTCGGCGTTGCCTCCGATCGCGTACATGTACCGACCCGCGGCGGTTCGCGCGAGGAGCACGCCGGCGCCCACGACGACGATCACGGCGATCCACGTCGAGCTATTCACGCCGAGGATCTCGGTGTTGGCGAGGTTCCCGAACGACGGATGGTCGAGCAGCACGATGATGTTGCCGGACGTGACCCGGCTCGCAACGCCGGCGACCACGAACGACATCGCCAACGTCGCGATGAGCGAGTTGATACGGAAGACGCTGACCACGATCCCGTTGGCGAGGCCGATGATCAGCCCGGCCGCGATGCCTGCCGCGGCCCCGGCGCCCGCGCCGAGCTGAAGTGTCACCTTGGCCGACACGACGGCGCCGAGCGCGTAGACCGCGCCGATCGACAGGTCGATGCCGCCGGCGACCAGGACCAGCGTGCCAGCCGCCGCCATGATGAGGATGGCCGACTGCTGGTTGACGACGTTCAGCAGGTTGGTCGTCGAGAAGAAGGGGCCGCTGGCCACCGACAGGACGACGAACAGCGCCACGAACGGAAGCAGGATCGCCGCTCCGCGAATGGCCTCGCCGTTGAGCCGCGACGGGAGCCACGGCACCTTCGGGGGCGCCGGTGCAACTCTCAGCTGATCCGTCATGCCGCCGTCCGATCGAGCCCGAACGCCGCGGTCGTGATCGACGCCTCGGTCATCTCGTCCCCTTCGAGCTCGCCCACGATCCGTCCCTCGCGCATGACCAGCACGCGGTGGGCCAACCCGAGGAGCTCCTCCATCTCGCTCGAGATGAGCAGCACCGCCAGGCCTTCGTCCGCCAGCGACACGATCAGGTCGTAGATCTCACGTTTCGCTCCGACGTCCACGCCACGGCTCGGCTCGTCGGCGAGCAGCACGCGGGGGGCGCACAGAGTCGAGCGCGCGAAGAGCACCTTCTGCTGGTTGCCTCCCGAGAGCGCAGCGACCCGCGTGCGTTGGCGTGCGCTGCACGCCACCCGCTTCAGGACACCTCCGACCAGGCGACGCTCTTGACCCGTTCGCAAGGCGCCGGCGCTGCTGACAGCACCGAGGCTTGCCAGGCTGACGTTCTCGCCCACGGACCGAGTGAGGACGAGCCCCTGCTGCTGGCGGGACTCGGGGATCATCGCCAGGCCGTGACGGATTGCATCCCGCGGCGCTCGCGGCCGGTGATCGACTCCGCAGACGATGACGTCACCAGCAGCGACGCGGTCGGCGCCGAACAGCGCACGGGCAACCTCGCTCCGGCCCGAGCCGACGAGCCCGGCCAGGCCGAGGATCTCCCCCGCGCGAAGCTCGAACGACACGTCCGCGACGCCGGCTGCGGACAGCGCGCGGACGGACAGCGCCACCTGGGCGTCGCGGGCGGGCGGAGACTTCGGGGGGAACTGGGCGCCCAACGAGCGTCCGATCATCCCCTCCACCAACGATGCCTCGGTCTCCTCGGCGGCCGGCGCGGTCCGCACAACCGCACCGTCGCGCATGACCGTGACCGTGTCGGCGAGGTCGAGCACCTCCCGCAGGACGTGCGAGACCAGGAGCACGCTCCTGCCCTGGTCGGCGAGCGAGCGGATGATCGAGTGCAGCTTGCTCGTCTCCTCGGCGCTGAGCGCGGAGGAGGGCTCGTCCATCACGACCAGCCGGGCATCGCGTGCGAGGGCCCGCAGGATCTCGAGCTCCTGCTTGCGCGCAATGCTGAGGCGGCCGGCCAGC
>JAXDHQ010000156.1:0-2526 GCA_034664395.1 Solirubrobacteraceae bacterium
CGGGCGCGCCGCGCAGGACCGGGGTCGCCGCCATGACGACCACCAGCCCGGGCGCGAGCAGGTGCGAGCGGCGCATGCTGTCGGGGTGACGGCGGCTGGTCTTGGCTCGGTAATGCCCGTAGCGCCAGTACTGCCGGGCCAGCGCGCGCAGGCTGTCGCGCGGCTCGTAGCTGGCGGCCATCTCCGGCAGGCACACGATGCGCCCGCCGTCGCGCCGGATCCGCCCCGCGAGCTCGCCGTCCTCGTTGATTGGCCAGTCCTCGTCCCAACCGCCGTGGGCGAGCAGGACCTCGCGCCGCCAGACGCCGGTGAAGCCCGCGTCGACGTCGACCTCACCCTCGGGCAGCGTGCGAAAGCGCGCGCCGCCGACGCCGAGGCGCGTCGAGAGCGCGAGCGTGACCCGGCGCGACCACACGCCCTCGCCGCGTGGGATCTGGGGGCCGCTCACCCAGGTCACGCCGCCCCGGCGCAGGCGCTCGACGCCGTCGCCCAGGTAGGACGGCGGGTAAACGGTGTGGGCGTCCATCCGCGCGACGTACTCCCCGCGCGCGGCGTCCAGGCCCAGGTTCAGCGCGGACGGAATGCGGCCTCGCGGGTTGTCGAGCAGGCGCACGCGCGGGTCCTTGGCCGCCATCCGCTCGACGACGCGCCGCGTGGCGTCGCGCGACCCGCCGTCGACCACGACGACCTCGATCGCCCCCGCGAAGCGCTGGCCCAGCGCCGACGCGAGGCAGCGCTCGATGCTCGCGCCCTCGTCGAGGACCGGCACCAGCACCGAGACGTCCACCGTCGCGCCCATCTATGCCTCGAAGCGCCGCATCGGCTCGACGAGCCCCATCGCGAGGCGCACGGCGGGCGACACCTTCAGCCCGAAGCGCCACGACGCGTCGGCGCCGTACACGGCGATGCGCGGCCAGCGCAGCGCCTGCGGACGGCGGTCGCGCGGGCGGCCGTTGGCGCCGGTCGCGTAGCCCGCCGCGCCGACGGCGGCGATCACGCGCGGATCGACGTCGCCGTACGGATAGGCCAGCGACGGGCACGGCCGGTCCAGGCGCTGCTCGATCTCCGTACGCGACGTCTCGAGCTCGCGGCGCAGCTCCTCGTCGCCCAGGCGCGTGAGTCGCGGGTGCGAGCAGCTGTGGGAGCCGATCTCCCAGCCGGCGTCGGCCAGCTCGGTCAGGTCCTGCCACGACATCGGCAGCAGCTCGCCGTCGTGCCCGGGCGGGAACAGGGCATCGATGCCCGGCCACGACATCGCGCGGTCGGTGCCGATGTACGCGGTCGGGGCGAACACGGTCGCGGGCACGCCGAGGTCGCGCAGCACCGGAAGCGCGAGCCGGTGAATCGAGCGGTAGGCATCGTCGAAGGTGACGGCCACCGCCGCCGCGTCGGGGCCGAGCCGTACGGCCTCGGTGAACGTCACCGGCCGCAGGCCGCGTCGCAGCAGGAGCCGCACGTTGGCCTCCAGGCGCGCCGGGGAGACGGCCAGGGCGTGGTCCCAGGCCCGACTGACGGCGTGGTAGGCGAGGACGACGCTGCGCACGCTCACGTCACCGCCGCGGCGAGTCGGTGGCGGGCGCGAGCCGGGAGCCGGGGCAGCGCGCCGGCGGCGCGTGCCGCACCGCGCCCGGCGCCGCGCCCGAGCGCGATCGTCTCCAGGCCGGGATCGTCGGTCGCGAAGCGCGCCTTGTAGCCCTCGCCGCCGCGCAGGAAGCGGTACTCGCTCATGCCGTCCTGCACCGCACACCGGACTGCGTGCGCCACCAGGACGAAGCCGACCGACGAGCGATCCCACGCCAGGTCTCGCCCGAGCTGGTACAGGCACTCCACGCCGCCGAGCCGGTAGCCGAGCAGGCCGGCGCGTGGCGCGCCGTCGACCTCGAGCAGCCACAGCCGCAGCCAGCCCCGGTCCAGCGCCACGGCGGCGAAGTCGCGGTGGAAGGCCCCGCGGGCGCCCGCGAACGCCGTCGAGCTCCCGCCCCAGCGCGCGTCGTGCAGGCGCGCGAACGCCTGCAGGTCGTCGGGCAGCGCGGCGGCGTCGTCGGTCAGCCGCAGCCGCACGTCGTGCTTGCGCCGCAGGCGCCGCTCGCGGGCCGCCACCTGCTCGCGGAAGTTGCGGCTGCGCGCGGCGAGGACGTCCTCCCAGCTCAGCCCGTCGATGCGCATCGACGGAGCGTCCTCGCCGCGTATGCCGGCGGCGCCGGCCAACCCGCCCCAGCCCTCCTCGCGCGGGAGCTGATCGCCGACGAGCAGGGCCGAGCGACCTCCGAGCTCCCGCAGCACGTGCCGCAGCGACATCGCGACGGCCGGCCGGTCGGCCGCCGCGCACACCGGTCCGAGCCGGTCGCCCTCGCCGTGGCCGAGGAAGCGCAGGACGGGCACCGGGCGCGCGGCGGCCCGGTAGAGCGGGAGCACCGCGACCAGGCGGCCGTCGGGCGCTCGCAGGTGCGCGAGGCGCAGCGCGCGGCCGGCCCCGTGATGGCGCCACCACGCCTGCGCCCACTCGGGCGTGCGGAAGACCTCGCC
>JAXDHQ010000157.1:0-44623 GCA_034664395.1 Solirubrobacteraceae bacterium
CCGGCGCCCGCGAGCGCAGCGGCGTGGCCCCGGCAGTCATACAGCGTGCCCGCCGAGCGCCACGCCGAGCTCGACAGCCTCACCCTGGTGCAGGCCTGCGCGACGGCGCTCAGCGCCGTTCGCGAGCCCGTGCGGGTGTCGCCCGGCAGGCGTCCGCTGAAGCCGCCGCCGGGCGCCTGTTCACCCACCACCCAGCGGAGTTTCCCGGCGCTGACCGCCTGCGCCAGCCACGCGGCGCTGACGTTGCTCTCGCGCCCGGAGAAGCCGCCGATGCCGGCGACGTGCGCGTCCTTGGCGATGATCGCCGAGGCGGCGCTCGACTGGCTGGCGACGGCGATCGTGCCGCCGCCGTGCCCGGACACGTAGGCGAGCACGCTCTTCAGCGATTCCGCGCCGCCACCGAAGGCGCCCCCTGCGCCGAAGCCGCGGACGCCGGGCCGGCCCGACGGGGGCCCCGCAAGCCCGGGCGGCGCGCCGTGCGGGGCTGCGTCGGAAGGCGGCTGGGAGGCACCCGGGAAGGCACCCGCGCCGAAAAGCTGTGGCGCGCCGGCGACGCCGGCGACGCGGCCGCCGAGGCGGCGAGCTCCGGCGAAGCCGCCGAAGGGACCGCCGCCGCCACCGCCCTCGGCGGAGGCCGGGCCGCCGGCCGGAAAGGTGCCGCTCGCGGCGTGGCCGAGCGTGTCGAAGGCCCACACGCCTGGAGCCAGCATCAGCGCCGCGATCGCCGTGCCCAAGGCCGCCAGGCGGGCGAGGCGCTCTCTGACGGCGAGCAGGATTCCCGCCGCGAGCAGCCCGACGACGACCAGCACCGGCGCCAGCCAGGCGAGCTGCCCGGGGTACTGCGCGCGGATGATCAACTCGACCGCCACTCCGCCGAGCAGCGCCAAGGGCCCCACGATCCGGAGATTCAAGCCGCCGCCGATCAGGCCTCCGGCGCCGGCGCCGACGAGCGCTGCGAGGAAGGGTGCCAGCAGCGCAACGTAGTACGGGTGGAAGATGCCGCCGGCGAAGCTGAACAGCAGGGCGCTCGCCAGGAATGCTCCGCCGACGGCCAGCAGCCAGCCGCTGCGGGCGTCCTCGCGGCGCAGGCGGCTGGAGACCACGAGCGCGAGGCCCGCGATCATGGCGAAGCCGAGCAGCCAGCCGACCTGGCCGCCTAGCGCCGAGCCGAACAGGCGCAGGGGGCCGGCGCTGCCACCGAACAGGCTGCTGCCGCCGGCGTGACCGCCGGGGCCGCCGGTCTGCCCTTCGACGCGGCCGAGGCCGTTGTATTCGAAGATCAGCGAGAAGATGCTGTTGTCGCTGGTCCCCGACACCCATGGCCGGTCGGCCGCGGGCGTCAGCTGGACGAGCGCAGGCCAGGCCCCACCGACGATCACCATCGCCGCGCCGCCGACGAGCAGCTGGCGCAGGGCGTGAAGGCGCCCGCGGCCGGCCGGCGAGATCCACAGCCACGCCGCCGCGATTCCCGGGACGACCGTAAGCGCGACGCCCATCTTCGTCTCGAAGCCGAGCCCGACGAAGGCTCCGGCCGCGATCAGCCAGCGGGTGCGCCCGCCCTCCAGCGCGCGTACCGCACACCACAGCGCCGCGACGCAGCACAGCACGAGCAGGGCATCGGGGTTGTTGTGGCGCGATATCGCCACGGTCATCGGCGTGATGGCGAGCGCGAGCCCGGCGATGAAGCCGCCGGCGCGCCCGAAGCGGCGACGCACCAGGTCGTAGAGGAGCGCCACGCTGGCGACGCCCATCAGCGCCTGCGGCACGAGCATGCTCAGCGAGTGGTAGCCGAAGATCCTGACCGACAGCGCCTGCACCCACAGCGCCAGCGGCGGCTTGTCGACGGTCATGACGCCCGACACGTCGAACGACCCGTAGAGGAACGCATGCCAGCTCGTGGCCATCGAGCGCACGGCGGCGCTGTAGTACGTGTTGGCCCAGCCGTTGCGGCCCAGCGACCACAGGTTCAGGACGGCGGCCAGGGCGAGCAGCCCGAGCAGCTCGGGACGCGCGGTCAGCAGCCGCCACCGGGCGGAGGGATTGGCCACCGGCTCCGGGCGCCGCTCGCGGGCGGCGGGCAGGGGCGGGCGGACGACGGTGTCGGGCGTGCGGAGGTCCATGGACGCCAGCGTCGGCCCCGGCGCTGTGAGCGCCCTGGGCCGTCCCTGAGAGCTCGCTGGGACCGTCGGAGCCTTCGCCCAAAACGCGGACGTTTAGACACTTTTAGTTGAGGGTGTCCGAATCGAGCGCTATACGTGTCGAACGTCGCAAACGGACAGGAGGCAGCCTCACCGATGGCCATTCACCTGACGCCCACCGAACTGGCGCGCGAGACCGGCCTGGAGCGCAAGGACGTGATCTCGAAGTGCATGGAACTGGGCGTCCCGATCTTCCAGGGCCGGATCGACAAGACACTCTTCATGGCGAACCTCGGCCAGATGGCGCAGGCGCCGCAGGCCGCTTCAACCGTCACCGCGTAGGACCCGCCTGACACCCTGTCGCGCCCCGCGCGCGACCCGCATAGAATCGCCCCTCCGCTGCAGGGATCTCGAGGAGGAGAGCGATGGCTGGCACTGCCGCCGAGCAGTCGACGAAGTCGAAGACGATCGCCGACCTGATGCGTCGCGCGGCCGAGCTCTACGGCGACCGCGTCGCCGTACGCCACAAGGTCGGCGACGACTGGCGCGACGTGACCTTCGCCGAGGTCGGCGGCATCGTCCGCGAGATCGGCCTCGGGCTCATCGACGTCGGGCTGGCGCCGGGCGAGCGGGTCAGCATCCTCTGCACCACGCGTCCCGAATGGACGTACGCCGACTTCGCGATCACGAGCGCCGGCGGGGTCGTCGTGCCGATCTACCCGACGAACTCCCCGGAGGAGTGCGAGTGGGTGGCCGGCGACTCCGAGTCGGTCGCGGTGGTCTGCGAGGACGCCTCGCAGGTGGCCAAGATCCTCTCGGTCCGCGAGCGCCTGCCGCACCTGCGGATGCTCATCGTCATCGACCCGACCGGCGACACGGCCGACGCGATCACCCTGGACGAGGTCCGCGAGCGCGGGCGCGGGCGCGACGCCGCCGAGCTCGACGCCCGCACCGACGCGGTCTCGCCGGCGGACCCGTTCACCTTCATCTACACCTCAGGCACGACCGGCCCGCCCAAGGGCTGCATCCTCACGCACGGCAACTACCGCGACGTCGTGACGATGCTCGAGTCGGCCGGCGCCATCGAGGACGAGGAGGTCACCTACCTCTTCCTGCCGCTGGCGCACTCCTACGCGCTGCTGATCCAGCTCATCAACTTCGACGTCGGCACGACGATCGCCTACTGGAGCGGCGACCCCCTGCAGATCGTCGCCGACCTCCAGCACGTGCGGCCGTCCTACCTGCCCAGCGTGCCGCGGATCTTCGAGAAGATCTACACGCTGGCGGTGAGCTCGCAGCCACTCGAGGCCCAGGAGAAGATGCGGGCCGCCGCGCGCCTCGGCGTGCAGGTGCGCGACCTGCAGGCGCAGGGCAAGGAGGTTCCGGCCCAGCTCCTGGAGCCCTTCCAGCAGGCCGAGCAGGAGCTGTTCGCCAACGTGCGCTCGATCTTCGGCGGCCGCGTGCGCCAGGCCGTCAGCGGCGCGGCGCCGATCGCCAAGGAGATCCTCGAGTTCTTCTACGGCTGCGGCGTGCCCGTGCTCGAGGGCTACGGGATGACCGAGACCGCCACGGTGGCGACCTACTCGACGGTCGAGCACCACCGCTTCGGCTCGGTGGGGCGGCCGCTGCCCGGCGTCCAGGCGCGCATCGCCGACGACGGCGAGCTCCTGCTCAAGGGCCCCAACATCTTCCAGGGCTACCACCGCAACGACGACGCGAGCTTCGGCGCCATCGTCGACGGCTGGATGCACACGGGCGACCTCGCCTCGATCGACGACGACGGCTACGTCTCGATCACCGGCCGCAAGAAGGACATCATCATCACCGCGGGCGGCAAGAACCTCACGCCGGCCAACATCGAGAACGACCTCAAGCGCAGCCGCTGGATCTCGCAGGCGGTCATGCACGGCGACCGCCGGCCCTACCCCGTGGTGCTCGTCACGCTCGACGAGGAGCAGATCGTCCCGTGGGCGCGCGAGCAGAGCATCGAGGACACCTCGATCGCGGCGCTGGCCCGCGACGAGCGGGTGCGTGACCTGATCCAGGGCGAGATCGACGCGGTCAACGAGCGCTACGCGCGCGTCGAGCAGGTCAAGCGCTTCTTCATCCTCGACCACGACCTCTCCCAGGAGACCGGCGAGCTCACGCCGACGCTCAAGGTCAAGCGCAACGTGGTCAACGACACGTACGCCGAGCGCTTCGACGCGCTGTACGGCGACGGAGAGGTCGGCGAGCCCTAGCCGGCGACTCCCTGCGCGCGCAGCATCGCGTCGAGCGCGCGGTCCCAGGTGCCGGCGATCCGCCGGGCGGCCGCCCGCTCCTGGGCGCAGATCGTGTCGGCCAGGGCGACGGTCTCCTCGTCGCCGGCGCGCCGGGCCACGCGCGCGAGCAGCTCGTAGCCGGCGATCTCGAGGTGCTCGAACGCGTAGGCGAACGCCGCGAGCTTGCCCGGCGTGTCGGGCTGGGCCTGGAAGAACGTGGCCCAGTTCAGCGCGCCGAGGCGCATCGCGGCGTCCTTGAGCGCGCTGGGCGACCCGCCCAGCGCCTGCAGGCGGGCGTCGATGAGCCGCTGCTGGTCGTGGGTCTCGCTGAGGTGCTCGCGGTAGAGACGCTCGAGCTCCTCGTCCCCGGCGATCTTCGGCGCGCGCGAGAGGAGCTGGACGGCCTGGGCCTCGATGGCGTGCGCGTCGGCGAGGTAGCGCACGACGTCCTCGGCCATGTCCTGCGTCCCCTTGGCCTTCAGCGATGCCTCGGCGGCGCGGTCGAAGCTGTCCTGCAGGCGCTGCGCCATCGCCTCCTCCTGCGCGCCGTTGGCGCGGGCGACGGTGGCGGTCTCCTCGTCGCCGGCGCGCTCGGCCACGCGCCGCAGGAGCTCGTAGGTCGCGAGCTCGAGGTGCTCGTAGGAGTAGCTGTGAGCGGCGAGCTTGCCCGGCGTGTCGGGCTGCAGGCGCGCGAACAGCGCGAAGCCCAGGCCGCCGGCCTGCATGACGAGGTCCTTGACCCGCGAAGGGCTCGCCCCGTGGGCGTGCAGTCGCTCGCGGACGGCGCGCTCGTGGCCCTCGGTCTCGGCCAGGTGCTCGCGGTAGGGCGCGGCGAGGTCCGGTCCGCCGGCCATGCGGGGCGCCATCCGGAGCTGGGCCAGCGCCTGCTCCTCGATCGAGTGGGCGTCCGTCAGGTACGTGGTGAGCTGCTCGTCGACGGTGGTCATGGCACCGCGCTACCCGGCTCCGCGGGGGCCGACGCGTGGCCCCGTCACCGCGTGGGTACTCATGCGCCATGACCATCGCGATCGTCGTCGCCGTCTGCATCGTCCTGGCGATCCTCGCCTTCATCGCGCCCCGCTTGTCGCGTCATCCCCAGCGCGGGGTGCAGAAGACGTACTCCGCGGGCGGCCGGGCCGCGGGCAAGGCTCCGGGTGGGCTCGGGCGCTGGCTGCGCAAGCCGTTCGACAGCGCCAACAAGTGGACGGGCAAGAGCGCCGCGGCGGGCCGCCGCGGCCGCGGCAAGCTCCCGCTCTAGCGCGCCGGCGCTACTCGCTGCCGGACTGGCGCAGGAGCGTGCCGGTCGTCTGCTCGAGGATCTTGCGCCAGGCGCTCGTGCGCTCGCGCTCGGCGGCGAAGTGCTTGACGACCTTGCGAACGCGCGTGGCCGAGATCTCGATGCCGTGGCGCGCGCAGATGCGCCGCAGCCGGCCGTAGTCCTCGGCGAGCTTGAGCGTCACCGACTCGAAGCCGTGGCGAGCGATCTCGACGCGGCTCTTGTAGCTCATGATCGAGGTCTGGAACATGAGCTCGTCGTTGGGCTCGGGCTCGATCAGGACGATGTCGACGCCGGGGTAGCGCTGCTCCCACTGACGCGCCATCTCGTGCAGGCGCTGATAGGCCAGCAGCTTGAACGCCTGGTAGCCGATCTGGGGGAACCCCATGTCGCTGACGTGGCGGACCTTCGAGCCGAGCAGGCCCGGCACCGTCTTGCTGAAGTCGTTGACGTACGGGACCAGCGGGTTGACGACGATCACGAGCTTGGCGCCCGACTCGACCGCGATGTCGAGGTTCGTGGTCGAGACGATGCCGCCGTCGACGAGCTCGCGGTCCTTGACCCGCACCGGCTCGTAGATCATCGGCAGCGCCGTCGATGCCCGCACCGCGGTCGAGATCGGGACGTCGTCCCAGTCGTTGGCGCCGAACACGATCCGCTCGCACGTGTCGAGGTCGGTGGCGACGAGGTAGAGCTCGGGATCGAGCAGGCGGAAGTCGTCGGTGCGGTCAGGATCCGACAGCACCGAGCGCACGTACTCCTCGATCCCGGCGCCCGAGTACATGCCGCTGGGCAGCGCCTCGGCCAGCCCGAGGACGACGTCCATGGCCGAGACGGCGCGGAAGTTTCCGGCCAGGTCGCGGGCCAGGCCGGCGAGCTTGAACGGCAGCGCCAGGCCCTTGCGGGTGAGCTCGGCGAAGTTGAGCCGCAGCAGCGTGCCGACGTCGACGTCGCGTAGCTGGGTGGGCGCGTGGCGGTCGACGACGCGCATCATCTCCTCGGGGGTGATGCCGTTGGCGACCATCGAGGCGACGAACGAGCCGACGCTCGTGCCCACGTAGACGTCGAACTGGTTGACGGTGCGGTTGACCGAGAGCAGGTCGAGCGCGCGCAGGGCGCCGATCTCGTAGACGCCGCCGGTGAAGCCGCCGCCGCCGAGGACGAGCGCGGTCTTCGACCGCCGGGCCCCGCGCTTGGCGCCCGACGGGCGGCCCTGCTTGCCGGGCTGGAGCTCGACCACCTTGCCCATCTCCGACGCAGTCTACGTCCGGCGACCGCGACTCGGGGTACCGTGCCGGGTTGCTTTCAGTCCATGCGCCGCCTTCTGCTCGCCCTCGCCGTCCTGCTCGTCAGCGCTCCCAGCGCGCAGGCGATCTCCGCCCCCACGCTGCGGGGCTCGCTCGACCGCGCCATGCGCGGGACGAGCGTGTTCTCGGGCGCCTACGTGCGCGACCTGGCCACCGGGCGCACGCTGTTCTCGGCCAAGCCCGACGTCCCCCGCGCCCCGGCGTCGGTCGAGAAGCTCTACACCACGGCGACCGCGCTCCTGCGCTTCGGCCCGGACGCCACGCTGCGCACGAGCGTCCTCGGCCAGGGCGCGATCGACCAGCTCGGCGTGTGGCGCGGCGACCTCTACCTGCGCGGCGGCGGCGACCCGACGCTGGGCGCGCCGGGGATCCAGGCGCTGGCCGATGCCATCGGCAACGCCGGGATCGTCCGGGTGGCCGGCTCGATCCTGGGCGACGAGTCGCGTTTCGACGTCCTGCGCGGCTCGTTCGACACCGGCGGGCGCTTCGACCCCGACATGGACGGCGTGCTCGGCGCGCTCGTCGTCGGGCGCGGCTTCACCAAGGACGGCCAGCCCGCGGCCCAGGCCGCGATCCGCCTGGCCAAGGCGCTGCGCGCGGACGGCATCGCGGTCGACGGGCCCTCGGGCGCCGGCACGGCGCCGCCAACGGCGCAGGAGCTGGCCGGCGTGGACTCGCCGCCGATGCGCGACCTCATCGGCCTCACCAACGTGCCCTCGGACAACTTCCTGGCCGAGATGCTGGTCAAGGGCCTGGGCGCGTCGTTCGGCGGCGCGGGCACGACGGCCGCCGGGACGGCGGTCGTCCGCCAGCAGATGGCGACGTTCGGCATCCACCCGACCGTGCTCGACGGCTCGGGGCTCGCCCGCGCCGACCGCACCACGCCGCGCGAGGTGGTGCGCCTGCTCGAGCGCATGCACGGCCAGCCCGTCGCCGGAGCCTTCGAGGGCTCACTCCCGGTGGTCGGCCGCACGGGCACGCTGCGCAAGCGCATGCGCGGAACCGCCGCGCAGGATCGCTGCCGCGCCAAGACCGGCACGCTCATCGGCGTCAGCACGCTGGCCGGCGTGTGCGACGCGGCCGGCGGTCACACGATCGCCTTCGCGATGATGATGGGCCGCGCGAGCGTGACCCGCGCCCACGTGGTCCAGGACCGGATGACGACGGCGATCGCCCGCTACGACGGGCCCTGACTCAACGCGGCACGAGCACGGCCACCGCGGCGAGGACGGCCGCGAGCGCGGTCGTCGCCGCCAGCAGCGCCAGGGTCCGCGCCGAGCCGGCGCCGGACCTGGGCCGGCGCGCGTGGCGCCAGACGAGCGCCGCGACGACCAGGAGGACTGCGCTGGCGCCCAGCAGCCACGGCGCGTGGCGGTGGGCGGCGACGCTCAGGACGACGGCGGCGACCAGGACGTAGGAGTACGCCGCCCGCTCCCACGCCAGCGCCGTGCGCTCGGGCGCCGCGCCGCCGGGCTCGTCATCGCAGGGCATCGAGCACGACGACGACGGCGATCACGACGCCCATCACCGCGATGCCGGCCGCCAGCAGCCGGTGGGGGCCGTGGTCGGGCAGCGGCTGGTCGAGGCGCAGCGCGCGCTCGTTGGCCTGCCAGCGCCGGTAGCCGGTGACCGCCAGAAGCAGGCCGAGGACGATCGGCGGCAGCGCGACGAGCAGCCGCGCCGCGCGCGAGTGGAAGTCCAGGAGCTGGCCGGCGGCGAGGCCGCCGCCGATCAGCGCCAGCGCCGTGCGGTTCCAGGCCAGGAACGTGCGCTCGTTGGCGAGCGTGAAGCGCGGGTCCGGATCGCGCCCGACGGCGCGCGGGTCATCGCGCCGTGCCATCGAGCAGCTCGAGCAGGCCGGCCTCGTCGACGACGGGCACGCCGAGCGACTCGGCCTTGGTCAGCTTGGAGCCGGCGTTCTCGCCGGCGACGACGTAGTCGGTCTTCTTCGAGACGCTGGACGTGACGCGGCCGCCCGCGGCGACGATCCGCTCGGCCGCCTCCTCGCGCGTGAGGTCGGGCAGCGTGCCGGTGAGGACGAAGGTCCGGCCCGCCAGCGGGCCCTCGCCGGGCGGCGGACCCTCGAGCGCCATGGCCACGCCCTGGGCGCGCAGGTCCTCGATGAGCGCGCGCATCTGCTCGTCGGCGAGCTGCTCGGCGATCTTCTGGGCCATCTTCGGGCCGACGCCGGGCGTCGCCTCGATCTCCTCGGGCGTGGCCGCCATCAGGGCGTCGATCGAGCGGAACTGCTGGGCGAGGTTGCGCCCGATGACCGCGCCGACCTCCTCCAGGCCGATGGCGAAGAGCACGCGACCGAACGGACGGTCCTTGGACTCCTCGATGTTCTGGACCGTGCGCTCGGCGCTGATCTTTCCGAAGCCCTCCAGCTCGGTGAGCTGCTCGACGCTCAGGCGGTAGTAGTCGGCCGGCGTGCTGACCAACCCCGCCTGCTGGAGCTGGGCGACCTGCTTCTCGCCGAGGCCGTCGACGTCCATCGCCCCGCGCGAGACGTAGTGCTTGAGGAGCTGCCACTGGCGCTCGGGGCACTGGCGGTTGGGGCACTTGGTGAAGACCTCGCCCTCGACCTTGACCGTCTTCGTGGCGCAGTACGGGCACTTCGCGGGTGGGCGCGGCACCGGCGGGCGGTCCGGGTTGTCGACGACGTGCGGGGCGGGCGAGACGACCTGCGGGATGACGTCGCCGGCGCGCAGCACGATGACGTCCTCCCCCGGGCGCAGGTCCTTGCGGACGAGGTCCTCCTCGTTGTGCAGCGTCGCGAGCTTCACCGTGACGCCACCGACGCGGACGGGCTCCAGCTCGGCGAACGGGTGCAGGTCGCCGTACTTGCCGACGTTCCACAGGACGTCCCGCAGGCGCGTGATCGCCGTCGTCGGCGGGAACTTCCAGGCGATCGCCCAGCGCGGGTCGCGCCCGACGACGCCCAGGCGCCGCTGCAGCGCCACGTCGTCGACCTTGACCACGACGCCGTCGATCTCGAAGTCGAGCTGGCCGCGGCGCTCCTCCCACGCGCGGCACTGCGCGACGACGTCCTCCTCGGTGGTCAGCCGCCGGACGTCGCCGTTGACCCGGAAGCCGTGCTCGCGCAGCCACACGAGCGAGTCCCAGTGGCTCGCGAACGAGATCCCTTCGGTCGCGCCGATGCCGTAGCACCACATCGACAGCGGGCGCTCGGCCATGAGCTTGGGGTCGAGCTGGCGGATCGTCCCGGCCGCCGAGTTGCGCGGGTTCATGAACGTCGACAGCCCCTGCTCGGCCCGGCGCTCGTTGAGCGCCGCGAAGTCGGCCAGCGACATGTAGACCTCGCCGCGGACCTCGATCAGCGCGGGCACGTCGTCGCCTTCGATCCGCAGCGGGATCGTGGGGATCGTGCGCAGATTGTGGGTGACGTCCTCGCCGACCTCCCCGTTGCCGCGCGTGGCGCCGCGCTCGAGCACGCCGTCGCGGTAGAGGAGCGAGATCGCCAGCCCGTCGATCTTGGGCTCGGCGACGTACTCGAAGTCGGGGTCCTCGATGCCCTCGCGCGCCAGGTGGTTGCGCATCCGCTCGATCCACGCGCGCAGCTCCTCCTCGGTGCGCGCGTTGGCCAGCGACAGCATCGGCTGGCGGTGGGTGACCTTCTCCAGCGCCGACACCGGCTCGCCGCCGACGCGCTGGGTCGGCGAGTCGGGGGTGACCAGCTCGGGGTGCTCGGCCTCGAGCGCGCGCAGCTCGTCCAGGAGCGCGTCGTAGGCGTCGTCGCCGATGACCGGGTCGTCGAGGACGTAGTAGCGGTAGCCGTGCTCGGTGAGCTGCTCGCGCAGCTCGGCGGCCCGGCGCTGCGCGGCGCGGGGCGGCGTCACTCCACTTCGCGCACGGCGGGCGCCAGCAGCCGCGCGAGGTCGTACCGCTCCAGGGCGTCCATGCCCGAGACGTCGGTGAGGTCGAAGTGCACGGGCGTCACGGCGATGCGGCCGGCGTGGATCGCGGCGAGGTCGGTGCCGGCCTCGTCGTGGAAGCCGGGATCGGCGCCGTAGATCCAGTAGCGCCGCCCGCCGTCCTCGTCCTCGGCGTCGAGCTTGAGCTCGTCGCGGTAGATCCGCTTGCCCAGGCGCGTGACCTCGACGCCCTGGGGCTCGCCGGCCGGGGCGTTGATGTTCAGCAGCGTGCCGTCGGGCAGCGGTACGTCGTCGAGCTCCGCCACCACGCGCGCGGTGAACTCGGCGGCGGGCGCGAAGGCGAAGCGGCTGCCGAGGCGGAAGTCCATCTCGCGCGCGTTGGACTGCTGGGAGACGGCGATGCCCGGGATGCCGAGGACGAGCGCCTCGAGCGCGGCGGCCACCGTGCCGGAGTAGGTGATGTCGTCGCCGAGGTTCGAGCCGTGGTTGATGCCCGCCACCACGAGCTCGGGCTCGAAGCCGTCGATGAGGCCGAGCTTGGCCAGGCGAACGCAGTCGACGGGCGTGCCGTCGGTGGCATAGCCGACGGTGCCGTCCTCGAACGGGACCTCCTGCACCCACAGCGGCCGACGGGTGGTGATCATCCGCGCGAACGCCGAGCGGTTCCCGTCGGGCGCGACGACCGCGAGCTCGATGTCGGGGACGCCCAGCAGCGCCCGTCGCAGGGCCTGCAGCCCTTCGGCCTCGATCCCGTCGTCGTTGGTGAGCAGCACCCGCATGCTCGCCATCCTAGGAGGTCGCCGGTTTCTGGCTCGGCTCCACTTGCGTTGGTGGTCAGGCGTCCGTCGCTCACCTCTCGCGAGGACGACCGCGCGCGCCCCGCGGCGCCGCCAACCTCGCTTCCCCTCGATGCCCAACGCCGCGCAGCGCCGCCAGACGCCGAGCGGACGAGCTACTCGTACGCCACCGACGCCAGGTACAGCCCGTGGGCCGGCGCGGTCTCCCCCGCTTCGGCGCGCGGACGGCCGGCGAGCAGCGACGCGAAGGCCTCGGGGGTGCGCCGGCCGGCGGCGACGTCGAGCATCGTGCCGACCAGCACGCGGTTCATGTGGCGCATGAAGGTGTCGGCCGTGATCCAGAACTCCAGGACGTCGCCGTGCGCCTCCCAGCGCGCGTCGAGGACGTCGCGCTCGAAGCGCACGTGATCGGTCTGCGTCGGGGTGAAGGCGGTGAAGTCGTGGCTGCCGCGCAGCGCGGCCGCGCAGGCGCGCAGGGCGTCGCGGTCGATGCGCTGGGGCCACCACAGCGCGCGGCCGCGCTCGAAGGCCGAGCGCTCGCGGCGCGCCAGGACGCGGTAGCAGTAGGTGCGCGAGCGCGCGTCGCCGCGGGCGTCGAAGCCGTCGCGCGCCGCCCCGCACGCGAGCACGGCGACGTCGGGGCCCATCAGCGCGTTGAGCGCCGTCGGGGCGGCCGGCTCGCCCTCGTAGGAGGCGACCTGCCCCCAGGCGTGGACCCCGCGGTCGGTGCGCCCGGCGACGGTCAGGGTCACCTCGCGGTGCAGGACGGTCGCCAGCGCGCGCTCGAGCTCGCCCTGCACGGTGCGCAGCCCGGGCTGCTGCGCCCAGCCGGCGAACGCGCTGCCGTCGTACTCGAGGTCCAGCCGCGCCGTGGGCATCGCGGCGGCGCGGCCGGAAGCGCGTCAGACCAGCTCGAGGAAGACCATCTCCGTCGCATCGCTGCGACGGGGCCCGAGCTTGAGGATGCGGGTGTAGCCGCCCGGCCGCTCGGCGTAGCGCGGAGCGACCTCCTCGAACAGCTTGTGCACCGTGAACTTGTCCTGGCCCAGCGCGCTCAGCGCCTGCCGACGCGCGTGCAGGTCACCGCGCTTGGCCAGCGTGATGAGCTGCTCGAGCTCGGGCTTGACCGCCTTGGCCTTCGCCTCGCTCGTCTTGATGCGCTCGTGCTGGATGACCTCCTTGCAGAGGTTCGCCAGCAGCGCCTTGCGGTGCGAGGCGCTTCGGCTCAGCTTGTGGCGGGTCTTCTGGTGGCGCATCGGCTCTTCTCCGGGTTCCTCGGTCAGTCGTCGCGGAGGTCCAGCCCGCGCGCGTGGAGCGTCTCGATGACCTCGTCGATCGACTTCTTGCCGAAGTTCGGGATCGCGTTGAGCTCGCCCTCGGACTTCGAGATCAGGTCGCCGACGGTCTGGATGCCGGCGCGCTTGAGGCAGTTGTAGGAGCGCACGCCCAGCTCGAGCTCCTCGATGAGGATGTCGTGCATGGGGCCGGTGGCGCCGCCGCCGTTGAGCGCGCTGGCGCCGTCGCCCTCGAGCTGGCCCGCGGGCCCGGCCCGGAGCTCCTCGATGCGGTCGGCGTCGGTGAAGATCGCGAGCTGCGAGATCAGGATCTCGGCCGCCTCGCGCAGCGCGGCCTGCGGGTCGATCGAGCCGTCGGTCTCGATGTCGAGCGTCAGCTTGTCGTAGTCGGTGCGCTGGCCGACGCGCGCCTGCTCGACGGCGTAGGCGACGCGGCGCACGGGCGAGAAGATCGAGTCGATCGGGATGACGCCGATCGGCTGGTCGGGCGACTTGTTCTCCTCGGCCGGGCGGTACCCGCGGCCGCGGCCGACCGTGAGGTACAGCTCGAGCTTGGTCTTCTTCTCGAGCGTGGCGATGTGGACATCGGGGTTGAGGATCTCGACGCCGGCCGGCAGGTCGATGTCCTTCGCCGTGATCTCGCCCGGGCCGGTGACGACCAGCGGGGCCTCGACCTCGGTGGCGTCGGAGTGCATGCGGCACACGATGCCCTTGAGGTTGAGCACGATGTCGGTGACGTCCTCGGTGACGCCCTTGATCGTCGAGAACTCGTGCGCGACGCCCTCGATGCGCACGCTGGTCACCGCCGCGCCGGCCAGCGAGCTGAGCAGCACGCGGCGCAGGGAGTTGCCGAAGGTGTATCCGAAGCCGCGGTCGAGGGGCTCGATGGCGAACGAGCCGCGGTTGTCCTCCACCTGTTCGGAGGTGATGCGGGGGATCTGGAAGTCGAGCATCGGGAGGGTCCTGACTGTCGTGTCACTGCGCCGCGCGAACGGAGGGGAAGCGCGGCGGCGCGCTTGGGGTGGGTCTACTTGGAGTACAGCTCGACGATGAGCTGCTCTTGCACGGGCGTCGTGATCTCACGGCGCTCGGGCTTGCGCAGCACCTTGGCGGTGAGCGCGTCGTGGTCGGCCTGCAGCCAGGCGGGAACCTGGGCGGTGAGCTCCGTCGCGTCACGGATGACCGCGTCGGCGCCGGTGCTGGCCTTGACGGCGATGATGTCGCCGTCGCGCACCTGATAGCTGGGGATGTCCACGCGACGGCCGTTGATCGTCCAGTGGCCGTGGCGGATGAGCTGACGCGCCTGACGCCGCGACGCGGCGAACCCGAGGCGGACGAGCACGTTGTCGAAGCGGCGCTCGAGCAGCGTCAGCAGGTTCTCGCCCGTGATGCCCTCCTGGCGGGAGGCGCGGTCGTAGTAGCGGGCGAACTGCTTCTCCAGCACGCCGTAGTAGCGCTTGGCCTTCTGCTTCTCGCGAAGCTGGACGCGGTACTCCGACTGCCGCTGGCGCCCGCGGCCGTGGTCGCCCGGCGGGTACGCGCGGCGCTCGACGCCGCACTTGTCGGTGAGGCAGCGCTCGCCCTTCAGGAACAGCTTCTGCCCCTCGCGACGGCACTGCTTGCACTGGGGGCTGGTGTCTCGAGCCATGCGGTCTACCTCAGACGCGGCGCCGCTTGCGAGGGCGGCAGCCGTTGTGGGCCTGCGGGGTGACGTCCTTGACGCCGGTGACCTCCAGGCCGGCGGCCTGGAGGGAACGGATCGCGGTCTCGCGGCCCGAGCCCGGGCCCTTCACGAAGACCTCCACCTTCTGCAAGCCCTGCTCGATGCCCTTGCGGGCAGCGGCGTCGGCGGTGACCTGCGCGGCGAACGGGGTCGACTTGCGGGAGCCCTTGAAGCCGGCGCCGCCGGCGGACTCCCACGCGATCACGTTGCCCTCGCGGTCGGTGAGGGAGACGATCGTGTTGTTGAAGCTTGTCTTGATGTGGGCCTGGCCGATGGGGATGTTCTTCTTCGGCTTGCGGCGGCCGCTGCGGGGGCGCTTCGGGGCGGGCATCTATTCCTTACTTACTTCTTCGTGGCCTTCTTCTTGCCCGCGACCTGCATGCGCTTGGGACCCTTGCGCGTGCGGGCGTTGGTCTTGGTGTTCTGCCCGCGCACGGGCAGACCGCGACGGTGGCGAAGGCCGCGGTAGCAGCCGATCTCCATGAGCCGCTTGATGTTCTGCGAGCGCTCGCGGCGCAGGTCGCCCTCGACGCTGATGTCGCGGTCGATGAGGTCGCGGAGCTTGCCGACCTCGTCGTCGGTGAGGTCGCGCACGTACGTGTCGCGGTCGATGCCGGCCTCGGCCAGGAGCTTGTTGGCGGTCGAGCGGCCGATGCCGTAGATGTAGCTCAGGCCGACCTCGACGCGCTTGTTGAGCGGGATGTTGATCCCGGCGATGCGTGCCATCTAACGATTCACCCCTGGCGCTGCTTGTGACGAGGGTTCTCACAGATCACGAGTACGACGCCGTGACGGCGAATGATCTTGCACTTCTCGCACATCGGCTTGACCGACGGTCGTACCTTCATGATCCCTTTCGGCTCGGTGACCAGCGAGGCCGGCTCTGGCCGCCGTGACGGCTGCCGCTACCGGTCGCGGACGAGCGCGCACGCACACCAACAACGCGTCGCGCCGACGTTCTACGATAGCAAAGGGCTGGGGACCGCCTGCGTCCGGTCGGTGCGCTATCGAAGCGCCTCGCCGGCGCCGCCCGGCGCGTCCTCCTCACCGCCGTCCTCGTGCCATGGCGTGAGGATGCGCGGGCCGTCGGCGGTGATCGCCACGGTGAACTCGAAGTGGGCCGCCAGCGAGCCGTCCTGGGAGTAGATCGCCCAGCCGTCGTCGCCCATGCGCACGGTGTGGCGGCCGGCGTTGACCATCGGCTCGACCGCGAGCACCATGCCCTCCTCCAGCAGCGGGCCGCGACCGGGATCGCCGTAGTTGGGCACCTGCGGGTCCTCGTGCATCGACCGCCCGATGCCGTGGCCGACGAGCGAGCGCACGATGCTCAGCCCCTCGGCCTCGACGCGCTCCTGCACGGCGTGGGAGACGTCGCCCAGGCGGTTGCCGGCCCGGCACTGCTCGACGGCGTCGAACAGCGACGCCTTCGTGGTGTCCAGCAGCTTGTGGGCGATCGGCGTGACCGGGCCGACGGCGAACGTGCGCGCCGCGTCGGCGACCCAGCCGTCGAGGACGACGCCGACGTCGATCGAGACGATGTCGCCGCGCTGCAGCCGGTAGGGCCCGGGGATGCCGTGGACCACCATCGAGTTGGGCGACGTGCAGATCGACCCGGGGAAGCCGCGGTACCCCTTGAACGCGGGCTCGGCGCCCTGCGAGCGGATGAACCGCTCGGCGGCCTCGTCGAGCTCGGCGGTCGTGACCCCCTCGCGCACCTTGCCCTCGAGCAGCTTGAGCGTGCGCACGAGGATCGCCCCCGCGGCGGCCATCTTGTCGATCTCTTCAGGTGACTTCTTGATGATCACGGCAGCGCGACGGGACGAGCGATCAGAGCTCGTCCTCCAAGCGCAGCGTGGCGATCGTCGCCCGGATGTGGTCGTGGACCTCGGTCGGGCTGCGCGTGCCGTCGAAGCGCTTGAGCAGGCCGCGCTCCTCGTAGAACGGCACGAGCTGGGCGGTCTGGGCGTGGTAGACCTCGAGCCGCTTGCGGATCGTCTCCTCGCGATCGTCGTCGCGCTGGACCAGCCGCGAGCCGTCCTGGTCGCAGACGCCGTCGCGCTTGGGAGGATCGGTGTGGACGTTGTAGACGTGGCCGGCCTTGGTGCAGACGCGCCGCCCGGAGAGGCGGCGGACGATCTCGTCGTCGGGCGCGTGGATGCACAGGACGGCGGTGAGCTGGCGCTCCAGGCGCGCGAGCGCCTGCTCGAGCGCGCTGGCCTGCTCGGCCGTGCGCGGGAAGCCGTCGAGCAGGAAGCCGTCCTGCGCGGCGGCGCTCTCGACCTCCTCGAGGATCACGGCGATGATCACCTCGTCGGGCACGAGGTCGCCCTTGTCCATGTAGGCCTTGGCCTTCTGGCCGAGCTCGGTGCCCTCCTTGACCGCCTTGCGCAGGATGTCGCCGGTGGCGATGTAGGCGACCTCGAAGTCCTCCTGCAGGCGCCCGGCCTGGGTGCCCTTGCCGGCGCCGGGCGGGCCGAGGAGGATGAGATTGAGCTCAGACACGGTCGATACAGGCGAGTTCGCGTGGACTTCCGAACGGCGCAAGAAGCGAGAGCCGGGCATCGGAAGGCGGGAACCCTACTTCAAGAAGCCTTCGTAGTTGCGCATCATCAACTGGGCCTCGAGCTGTTTCATCGTGTCGAGGGCCACGCCGACCACGATCAGCAGCGAGGTGCCGCCGAAGAAGAAGTTGGCGCTGGTCTGGTTGATGAGGATCGTCGGCAGCGCGGCCACGGCGGCCAGGTACAGGGCGCCGGGGAACGTCAGGCGCGCGAGGATGCGATCCAGGAACTCCGCCGTCGGGCGCCCCGGGCGCACGCCCGGGATGAAGCCGCCGTACTTCTTGAGGTTGTCGGCCTGGTCGATCGGGTTGAAGGTGATCGCCGTGTAGAAGTAGGTGAAGACGATGATGAACACCGTCTCGCCCACGAGGTACGGCCAGTTGCTGGGACTGAAGAAGGTCGAGATGCTGCGCGCCCAGGGCTGGTTGATGAGCTGGCCGACCGTCGGCGGGAAGGCCATGATCGAGGCGGCGAAGATGACCGGGATGACGCCGGCCATGTTCACGCGCAGCGGCAGGTAGGTCTGGCCGCCGGCGCTCATGCGCCGCCCGATGACGCGCTTGGCGTACTGGACCGGGATCCGGCGCTGCCCCTCCTGGATGAAGACGACCGCCGCGATGACCGCGAGGGCCAGGAACGGCATCATGACCTTGAAGACCTGGTCGGAGTTCGTCCACCACGCCTGGACCCCGGTGGGGAAGCGCGAGACGATCGAGGCGAAGATCATCAGCGAGATGCCGTTGCCGATGCCGCGCTGGGTGATGAGCTCGCCCATCCACATCAGCAGCACGGTGCCCGCGGTCAGCGAGATGACGATCAGGAAGACGTGCGGCGCGTCGAAGCTGGGGATGATCGGCTGCCCGGCGCTCGCGGAGAAGCTCCTGAACAGGAAGACGTAGCCGATCGACTGCGCGAACGCGAGGCCGACGGTGAGGTAGCGCGTGTACTGCGTGATGCGCGCCTGGCCGACCTCGCCCTCCTTCTGCAGCTTCTCCAGCGACGGCACGACGACCACCAGGAGCTGCAGGATGATCGACGCGGTGATGTAGGGCATGATGCCCAGCGCGAAGAGCGCGATCCGCGACAGCCCGCCGCCGCTGAACGTGTTCAGCAGGTTGAGGATTCCGCCGCCGCCGAACTGCTGCTGGACCGCCTCGACCGCCTTGGTGTCGATGCCCGGCACCGGGATGTGCGAGCCGAACCGGTAGAGCGCGAGCAGCAGCGCCGTGAAGGCCAGCTTCTTGCGGATCTCACCGACCGTGAAGGCGCTGAGGATCGTCGACAGCATGGCCGACGGAGGTTACTCGACGATCGTGCAGGTACCGCCGGCGGCCTCGATGGCCTCGCGGGCGGCCGCGCTGAACTTGTGGGCGTGGACGGTCAGCGGCTTGGAGAGCTCGCCCTTGGCCAGGACCTTGACCGGCACGCCCTTGCGGGTGCCCAGGCCCTTGTCGCGCATCGCGTCGAGCGTCACCTCGTCGCCCTTCTCGAAGCGCGCCTCGAGGTCCTTGACGTTGACCGCCTGCGTGTGCGTGCGGAACGGCTCGAAGGGCATCGACTTCTTCATGTGCGGGCCGCGCAGCTTGCGCATGCGCATGTGGATCGGCATCTGGCCGCCCTCGAAGCGCGTGCGGTCCTTGGCGCCCGAGCGCGAGCCGTAGCCCTTCTGGCCGCGACCCGAGGTCTTGCCCGTGCCCGAGCCCTCCCCGCGGCCGACGCGCTTGCGCGGCCTGCGGCTGCCGGGAGCCGGCTTGAGCGTGTGCAGCCCGAAGTCCGAGCCGTTCGTCGTGTCCTTCTCGTCAGTCATCGATCCTCACCAGGTGTCGGACGCGGTGCACCATGCCGCGCGCCTGCGGCGTGTCCTTGACGTCGACCGTCTGGCCGATCTTGCGCAGTCCGAGGGAGCGCAACGTGTCGAGCTGGCGCTGGTTGGCACCGTTCTTGCTCTTGACCTGCGTCACCTTCACGACTCCGCTCCCTCCTGGGGCTCTGCGGCGGCCTCGGGCTCGGCGGCGGCCTCGGGCTCGGCGGCAGCCTCGGGCTCGGCGGCAGCCTCGGGCTCGGCCTCGGCCACCGCGGCCGTCGTGGGGGCGCCGCCGTTGCCGTTGGACTCGGCCGGCACGGCCTCCTCCGCCGGCGCGGCGCTCAGCGTCTCGGCGGCGAGCTTGTCGCCGCCCAGGCCCAGGACGCGATCGATCGACAGGCCGCGCAGCTCGGCGACCTCCTCGGGGCGGCGCAGGCCCTGCAGGCCCGCGACCGTCGCCTTGACGAGGTTGATCGGGTTCTGCGAGCCCAGCGACTTGCTGAGGATGTCGTGGATCCCCGCGAGCTCAAGCACCGCGCGCACGCCGCCGCCGGCGATGACGCCGGTACCCGGCGAGGCGGGCTTGAGGAACACGCGGCCGGAGCCGAAGATGCCCATCGTCTGGTGGGTGATGGTCGAGCCGTGCTTGGGCACGCGGAAGAGGTTCTTCTTGGCCCGCTCGACGCCCTTCTGGATCGCCAGCGGGACCTCGTTGGCCTTGCCGTAGCCGACGCCGACGACCTCCTTCTCGTCGCCGACGACCACGAGGGCCGTGAACGAGAAGCGCCGGCCGCCCTTGACGACCTTGGCCACGCGGTTGATCTCGACGACCCGCTCCTGCAGGTCCAGCCCCGCGGGGCTCACCGAACGGTCGATGCCGTTCATACCTTCAAGCCTCCTTCGCGCACGCCGTCGGCGAACGCCTTCACCTTGCCGTGGTAGCGATAGCCGCCGCGATCGAACACGGCGGACTCGATCCCAGCCTCCTTGGCGCGCTCGGCCAGCCGCTCGCCGGCCTTGGCGGCCTGCTCCATCGGCTTCAGGCCGCGCAGGTCGCTCTCCGTCCACGCCACCGACGCCAGCGTGCGACCGCTGAGGTCGTCGACGAGCTGGGCGTGGATGCCGCGGTTGGAGCGGAACACCGACACGCGCGGACGCTCGGCGCTGCCGATGATCTTCGCCCGGACGCGACGGCGCCGCTTGAGGCGGGTCTGGGGCTTGGAGAGGACGGTCATGCGCGCTTGCCCACCTTCCGGGCAACGTGCTCGCCCTCATAGCGGATGCCCTTGCCCTTGTAGGGCTCCGGCGGCCGCTGCTTGCGGATGTAGGCGGCCATCTCGCCCACCTGCTGCTTGGAGATGCCGCGGACCACGACACGCGTGGGCTGGGGCACCTCGAACTCGATGCCGTCGGGCGCCTTGACCGCCACCGCGTGCGAGTAGCCGAGCGCCAGCTCGAGGTCGCGGCCCTTGAGCACGGCGCGGTAGCCGACGCCCTGGATCTCGAGGCGCTTCTCGAAGCCGTTGGTCACGCCCTCGACCATGTTGGCGACCAGCGAGCGGGTCAGCCCGTGCAGGGCGCGGTGCTCGCCGCGGTCGGTCGGGCGCTTGACGAGGAGCTCCTCGCCCTCCTGCTCGACGGCGATGTCGCGCGGGATGCGCTCCTGCAGCTCGCCCTTGGGGCCGTTGACGGTGACGCGCTCGGGCTCGATCGCGACGGTCACGCCCGAGGGCAGCGGGATGGGCTTGCGGCCGATACGGGACATCCGGACCTACCAGACGTGCGCGACGACTTCGCCGCCGACGCCCGCATCGCGGGCCTCGTGGCCGGTCATCACGCCTCGGGACGTGGAGACGATCGCAGTGCCCATGCCGCCCTGCACCTTGGGGATCTCGGTGTGGCCGACGTAGTGGCGCTGGCCCGGACGCGAGACGCGCTTGAGGCCGCTGATCGCCGAGCGGCGGTCGTCGGTGTACTTGAGCGTCACGCGGATGAGCTCGGCGGGGCGGTCGGCCGTGGGCGCCTCGAGCGCGAAGTCGCGGATGTAGCCCTGCTCCTTGAGGATGCGGGCCATCTCGCGCTTCAGGCGGCTGGACGGGATCAGGACCTCGGAGTGCGCGGCGGTGATGCCGTTGCGCACCCGCGTGAGGAAGTCGGCGACGGGGTCGGTCATGGACATGCTGTGATTACCAGGAGCTCTTGGTCATGCCGGGGATGTAGCCCTCGTGCGCGAGCTCGCGCAGGCAGATGCGACACACCCCGAACTTCTTGTAGACCGCGCGCGAGCGACCGCAGCGGCGGCACCGCGTGTACGCGCGGGTCTTGTACTTCGCGGGGCGCATCTGGCGCACGCGCTGGGACGTCTTGGCCATGCGTCAGGCCTCCTCGGACACGGTCTCGGGCTGGGCGAAGGGATTGCCGTCACGGCTGAACGGCATGCCGAAGGCCTCGAGGAGGGCGTAGGCCTCCGCGTCGGTCTCGGCGCTGGTCGTGATGGTCACGTCGAGCCCCCGCACCGTGTCGACCGCGTCGTAGTCGATCTCGGGGAAGATGATCTGCTCGCGCACGCCCAGGGAGTAGTTGCCGCGGCCGTCGAACGACGTCGGCTTGAGCCCGCGGAAGTCGCGGATCCGGGGGATGGCGATGGTCATCAGGCGGTCGAGGAACTCGTAGGCGCGCTCGCGGCGCAGCGTCACCGAGATGCCGACCGGCATGCCCTCGCGGACCTTGAACTGGGCGATGGACTTGCGCGCGCGCCGGACGCTGGGCTTCTGCCCGGCGATCGTGGCGAGCTGCTCGGTGGCGGCGTCGAGGACCTTGGAGTCCTGCTTGCCCTCGCCGACGCCCATGTTGAGCGTGATCTTCTCGATCCGCGGAGCCTGCATCGGGGTCGTGTAAGCGAACCGCTCGATGAGCTGCTGGCGGATCTCCTCGTTGTAGCGTTCCTTGAGGCGGGCCATGGCGATCAGTCCAGCTTGCTCTGCGACCGCCGCGTGACGCGCATGCGCTGCCCGTCCTCGCGGCTGATGCCGACCCGTGTGGGCTTCTTGTCCTTGGGGTCGATGAGCATGACGTTGGAGATGTGGATCGGGCCTTCCTTCTCGATCACCCCGCCGATGGTCTCCGCACGCTGCGCGTTGGGGACCTGCATCGGGCGCTGGTGTCGCTTGATGATGTTCAGACCCTCGACGAAGACCCTCGACTTCTTGGGGTCCACGCGCAGGACGCGACCGGTCTTGCCGCGGTCCTTGCCGCTGATGACGACGACCTGGTCGTCGCGGCGGATCTTGGCAGCCATGCTAGAGCACCTCCGGCGCGAGCGACACGATGCGCATGAAGCCGCGCTCGCGCAGCTCGCGCGCGACCGGGCCGAAGATGCGCGTGCCGCGCGGGGCATTCTGGGCGTCGATGATGACCGCGGCGTTCTCGTCGAAGGCGATGTAGGTGCCGTCCTCGCGCCCGAACTCCTTCTTCGTGCGCACGACCACGGCCTTGACGACCTCGCCCTTCTTGACCGTCCCCTGCGGGTTGGCCTGCTTGACGGTCGCGGTGATGATGTCGCCGATCCCGGCGTAGCGCCGGCGCGAGCCGCCCTGCACGCGGATGCACAGGATCTCGCGGGCGCCGGTGTTGTCGGCGACCTTGAGGCGTGTCTCGTTCTGGATCACTTCGCGCGCTCCAGGACCTCGACCAGGCGCCAGCGCTTGGTGGCGCTCATCGGGCGCGACTCGACGACGCGGACGAGGTCGCCCTCGTTGGCGTCGTTGCTCTCGTCGTGCGCGTGCAGCGTCGACGACGAGCGGACGATCTTCTGGTAGCGACGGTGGCGGCGGGCCGTGTCGATGCGCACGGTGATCGTCTTGTCGGCCTTGTCGGAGACGACGCGGCCCAGGCGCACCTTCGGGGCGCCGGTGCCGTGCTCGGCGGGCGGCGTGCCCTCGCCAGGCGTGCCGGCGGCGCGCTTCTTCTCGCGCTCGCTAATACGGCGGCGACGGCGGGCGGCGGCCTTCTCCGCACGCAGCGCGGCGCGCTCCTCGGGCGTCGCCCCGCGGCGCTTGCCGCGACGCGAGCGGGCCGCGGCGCGGCGCTCCTCGCGCGTGGCGGGCGGAGCCGGCGGCGCGGCTGGCGCGGCCTCGGCGGCGGGTGCCGCCTCGGCGGGCGCGTCGGCCTCGGCCGGCTCCTCGGCCGGGGCCTCCGGCGCGGCCTCCTCGGCCGCGGCCTCGGGCTCGCTCACGGGCGCCGCCTCGACGGCGTCGGGGGCGTCGGTCGCCTCGGCCTGCGCCTCGGTCGTCTCGGGGTTCTCGGGATGCTCCTGGTCAGCCATGCCTATCGAATCGCATTCGTGTCGATGCCGCGCTCGCGGGCGACCGTCAGGGCGCGAGCGAGATCGCGCTTGGCGGTGCCGACGCCGGCCGTGTTCTCGAGCTCGCCGGTGGCGAGCTGGAAGCGCAGGCCGAAGACGTCGCGGCGGGCAGTCTTGATGTGCTCGGCGAGCTCCTCGTCGCCGAGGTCGCGCAGCTCCTTGGCGTCCATCACGCCTCCTCGCGCAGGACGAACTTCGTCTTCACCGGCAGCTTGCGCCCGGCCAGGCGGATGGCCTCGCGGGCGAGCGGCTCGGGCACGCCGGCCAGCTCGAACATCACGCGCCCGGGCTTGACCACGCAGACCCAGCCCTCGGGCGAGCCCTTGCCCGAGCCCATGCGGGTCTCGGCGGGCTTCTTGGTGAAGCTCTTGTCGGGGAAGACGTTGATCCAGACCTTGCCGCCACGCTTGATCTTGCGGGTCATGGCGATACGGGCGGCCTCGATCTGGCGGTTGGTCAGCCAGCCGGCCTCGAGCGTCTTGAGGCCGTACTCGCCGAACTGCACGGTCGTCTGCCCGCGGGACAGCCCGCCGCGCCGGCCACGATGGACCTTGCGGTGCTTGACGCGCTTGGGGGACAGCATCGCTAGCGCCCACCTCCCTGGGGACCGCGCCCGCGGCCGCCGCCGCCACCGCCGCCACCGCCGCCACCGCCGCCGCGCCCGCGGCCGCCGCCACCGCCGCCGAAGCCACCGGGACCGCCGGGGCCACCCGGCCCGCCCGGGCCGCCCGGTCCGCGTCCACGGCCGCCGCCGCGTCCGCGGCCGCCGCCTTCGCGGTCGTTGCGCCCGCGCCCGCGGCCACCGCGGTCGTCCTCGCCGGGACGCGCCGTCTGCGGCGCGTCCATCTCGGTCAGGTCGGCGCCGGTGTAGCCCTCGGGCATGATCTCGCCCTTGTTGATCCAGCACTTCACGCCGATGCGCCCGAACGTCGTGACGGCCTCGTAGAAGCCGTAGTCGATGTCGGCGCGCAGCGTGTGCAGCGGCACGCGGCCGTCGGAGTAGCTCTCGGTGCGCGCCATCTCGGCGCCGCCCAGGCGGCCGGAGACCTGCACCTTGCAGCCCTTGGCGCCCGAGCGCATCGCGCTGGTGAGCGCGCGCTTCATCGCGCGCCGGAAGGCGACGCGGTTGCGAAGCTGCTCGGCGATCGACTGCGCCACGAGGTTGGCGTCCAGCTCGGGACGCTTGATCTCGAGGATGTTGACCTTGATCTGCTTGCGCGTCATCCGGTGGAGGTCCTTGCGCAGGGCGTCGACCTCGGTGCCGGACTTGCCGATCACGATGCCCGGACGCGCGGTGTGGATGTTGACCTCCACCTCGTTGGCGTCCTTGCGGATCGTGATCGTCGACAGGCCGGCGTGGGCGAGCTTGCCCGTGATGTGCCGGCGGATCGCGACGTCCTCGAACAGGTAGTCGCTGAAGTCACGCTCGGTGAACCAGTTCGACTTCCAGTCGTGGATGTAGCCCACGCGCATGGACTCGGGATGGACCTTCTGCCCCATGCTTCTCAGAACTCCTTCGGGGTGAGCAGGATGGTGAGGTGGCTCGTGCGCTTGCGGATGCGCGTCGCGCGCCCCATGGCGCGCGGGCGGAAGCGCTTGAGCGTGGGCCCCTCGTCGGCGGTGACCGACGCGATGCGCAGGTCCTCGCCGATCAGCTCGTGGTTGTGCTCGGCGTTGGCCACGGCGGACTCGAGCAGCTTGCTCCAGTCGCGGGCCACCGCGCGAGGGGTGTGGGCCAGGATGGCGCGGGCCTCCTGGACGGACTTGCCGCGGATGTGATCGCAGACCAGCCGGGCCTTGCGCGCCGAGGTGCGGACGTACTTCGCCTGCGCGCGCACCTGGACGCGCTCCTGCTCGGGGCGCCGGCGCGGCGCGGCCTTGGCCGCCTCGCGGGCGCTCTCCTTGCCGACGCCGGTCGCCTCGGCGGCCGTGGGCTCGGGCTCCTTGCGGGCGCGCGAGCGGCGCCGCGGCTTGGCCTCGGCGGCCTCCTCGGGCTCGGCCGCGACCTCGACCTCGGGCGCCTCGGCCTGGGCCTCGGCAGCCTCGACCGCCGCGGCCTCCTTGGCCTCGGTCGCCTCGACCTCGGCCTTCTCGGCCTCGGCCGGCTTGCCCTGGCTCGGGTCGCCTGGCTTGCTCGGCGTCATCGCCGCTTCCCGGTGTCGGCGTGACCGCGATAGGTGCGCGTCGGGGCGAACTCGCCGAGCTTGTGGCCGACCATCGACTCGCTCACGAACACGGGCACGTGCTTGCGCCCGTCGTGGACGGCGATGGTGTGACCCACCATCTCGGGGAAGATCGTCGAGGCGCGCGACCACGTCTTGATCATCTGCCGCTGGTTGGCCGTGTTCATGGCCTCGACGCGCCCCATCAGGCGCTCCTCGACCCACGGCCCCTTCTTGCTGGAACGACTCATCGCTTGCCCTTCCCACGGCGGCGACCGCGGACGATGTAGCGGTCCGACGCCTTGTTCTTCTTTCGCGTGCGGTAGCCCAGGGTGGGCACGCCCCAAGGGGTCACGGGGTGGCGCCCGGGCGTCGTGGAGCCCTCGCCTCCGCCGTGCGGGTGGTCGACCGGGTTCATGGCCGTGCCGCGCGTCTGCGGGCGCACGCCCATGTGCCGCTTGCGGCCGGCCTTGCCGACCTTGACGTTCTGGTGATCGGCGTTGCCGATCGTGCCGACGGTCGCCCGGCAGTCGGCGCGCACCATGCGCATCTCGCCCGAGGGCAGGCGCAGGGTGGCGTAGTCGCCCTCCTTGGCCATGAGCTGCACGCCCGTGCCGGCCGAGCGGGCGAGCTGGCCGCCGCGCCCCGGCTGGAGCTCGACGTTGTGCACCACGGTGCCGACCGGCATGTTGCTCAGCGGCAGCGCGTTGCCCACCGAGATCTCGGCGTCCGGGCCCGACTGGACGCTCATCCCGACCGACAGGCGGTTGGGCGCGAGGATGTAGGCCTTCACGCCGTCGACGTAGTGCAGCAACGCGATGTACGCCGACCGGTTGGGGTCGTACTCGATGGCGGCGACCTTGGCGGGCACGCCGTCCTTGCGCCGCTTGAAGTCGATCCGGCGATAGAGGCGCTTGGCGCCGCCGCCGCGGTGACGCGCGGTCTTGCGGCCGCGCGAGTTGCGCCCGCCGCTCTTGGTCAGGCCCTCGACCAGGCTCTTCTCGGGCTCGGTCTTGGTGACCTCGGCGAAGTCCGGGTAGGTGGCGAAGCGGCGGCCGGGGCTCGTGGGCTTGGGCTTGCGGATCGGCATCGTGGAGCTACCCCTCGAGGCCCTGCAGGCCCTGGAAGATCGGGATCGTGTCGCCCGCGCGCACCTGCACGATCGCCTTCTTCCACGACCGCGTGCGGCCGGAGGTCAGGCCGCGGCGCTTGGGCTTGGACTTCACCGACGCGGTGCGGACCCCGACGACCTTGACGTCGAACAGGGCCTCGACCGCCTGGCGGATCTGCGTCTTGTGCGCCCGCGGGTGCACGCGGAACGTGTAGCGGTCGTTGGCGGCGAGCACGTAGCTCTTCTCGCTGACGACGGGGCGGATGATCACCTGCGAATGATCCATGGCTACGCGGCCTCCTCGTCTGCGGCGGCGAGCTTCTCGCCCTTGGCCCGCTTGGTCAGCTCGTCGAGCGCGTCCTCGGAGATGAGCACCGACGCGGCGCCGACGAGGTCGGCGACGCCGCAGTTGCTCGAGGGCAGCACCGACACGCGCTGGAGGTTGCGGAAGGAGAGCGAGACGTCGGCCTGGGCCTCGCTGAGGACCACCAGCACCGAGCCGCCGCCGGACCAGCCGGCGATGAGCTCGTGCGCCTTCTTCGTCGAGGGCGTGTCGAACGGCGACGGGTCGAGGATCGCGATGGTGCCGCGCTCGGCGTGGATGCTGAGCGCGCTGCGCAGCGCGGCGCGGCGCTCCTTGCGGTTGACCTTGACCGTGTAGCCGCGCGGCTGGGGCCCGAACACGGTGCCGCCGCCGACCCAGATGGGCGAGCGCGACGAGCCCGCGCGGGCGCGGCCGGTGCCCTTCTGGCGCCAGGGCTTGGCCCCGCCGCCGCGGACCTCGCCGCGCGTCTTGGTCGACGCCGTGCCCCGCCGGCGCGCGTTGAGCTCCGCGCGCACCGACTCGTGGACGAGCGGGCCGTTGAAGCGCGCGCCGAAGGCGACGTCGTCGAGCTTGACCTTCTTGGAGCCGCCGAGGATCGGAGCGTCAGCCATCGGTGCGGACCTCCACGACGCCGTTCCGGGGACCCGGGACCGAGCCGCGCACGAGCAGCAGGTTGCGCTCGGCGTCGACGCGGACGATCTCCAGGCCCTTCTGGGTGACGCGCTTGTTGCCCATCTGGCCCGGGCCGCGGATGCCCTTGAACACGCGCGCGGGATAGGCCGCGGCGCCGATCGAGCCGGGACCGCGGACGTTGTGCGAGCCGTGCGAGACGGGTCCGCGGGAGAAGCCGTGGCGCTTGACCGTGCCCTGGAAGCCCTTGCCCTTGGAGACCCCGGAGATCTTCACGTGGTCGCCCTCGGCGAACGTCTCGGCGGTCACGGTCTGGCCGACCTGCAGCTCGCCCGCCTCGTCGCGGAACTCGACCAGGTGCTTCATGGGCGGCGCGTCGGCCTTCTTGAGGTGGCCGAGCTCGGGCTTGGAGAGGTGCTTCTCCTTGACCAAGCCGAACGCGAGCTGGACGGCCTCGTAGCCGTCGCGGTCCAGGGTCCGGATGCCGGTGACCGGGCACGGCCCCGCCTCCAGGACGGTGACGCGCTCGACGCGGCCATCCTCCAGGAAGAGCTGGGTCATCCCGAGCTTCTTGGCGAGGATCGCGGGCATCAGGTCACCCGGCCAGCCGGATCTCGATGTCGACCCCGGCGGGCAGGTGGTCGAGGCGCTGGAGCGAGTCGACCGTCTTGGGCGTCGGCTGGTGGATGTCGATGAGCCGCTTGTGCGTGCGGATCTCGAAGTGCTCGCGCGAGTCCTTGTCCTTGAACGGCGAGCGGATGACGCAGTAGACGTTCTTCTCGGTCGGCAGCGGAACGGGCCCGGACACGGTCGCGCCGGTACGGGTCGCCGTCTCGACGATCTCCTTGGCAGCGGTCTCGATGGCCGAGTGGTCGTACGCCTTGAGGCGGATGCGGATCTTGTTCTGAGTGGCGGTCGCCATGTCTTTTCTGTCTTGCGTCTGGTGTGAAGTCTGTGCTGGGTTACTGCGCCAGAAAGGGCCCCGCCCCGCGGGGCCCTCGAAATGAACGTCGTATCGGGCGGTTACGCGGAGGGCGGGCCGCGGCCCGCCCTCCGCGGGAACTACTTGACGATCTCCGAGACCACGCCCGAGCCCACGGTGCGCCCACCCTCACGGATGGCGAAGCGCAGACCCTGGTCCATGGCGATCGGCTGGATCAGCTCGATCTCCATCTGGACGTTGTCGCCGGGCATGACCATCTCGACGCCTTCGGGCAGCTTCGCCACGCCGGTCACGTCGGTGGTGCGGAAGTAGAACTGCGGGCGGTAGCCCGTGAAGAACGGCGTGTGGCGGCCGCCCTCCTCCTTCTTGAGGACGTACACCTCGGCCTTGAACTGGGTGTGCGGCGTGATCGACCCGGGCTTGCACAGCACCTGGCCGCGCTCGATGTCCTCGCGCTTGGTGCCGCGCAGCAGGCAGCCGACGTTGTCGCCCGCCTGCCCCTGGTCGAGGATCTTGCGGAACATCTCGACCCCGGTCACGACCGTCGAGTGCGTGTCCCTGATGCCCACGATCTCGACCGTGTCGCCCGTGTTGACGACGCCCTGCTCGATGCGGCCGGGGCCCACCGTGCCGCGGCCGGTGATCGAGAAGACGTCCTCGACCGGCATCAGGAACGGGCGGTCCAGCGGACGCTCGGGCTCGGGGATGTAGGTGTCGAGCTGCTCGGCGAGCTCGATGATCTTCTGCGTGTACTCGGGGTCGCCCTCGAGCGCCTTCAGCGCCGAGCCGGTGACGAACGGGATGTCGTCGCCCGGGAAGTCGTACTCCGACAGCAGGTCGCGGACCTCGACCTCGACGAGCTCGAGGAGCTCCTCGTCGTCGACCATGTCGACCTTGTTGAGGAACACGACCATGTACGGCACGCCGACCTGGCGGGCGAGCAGGATGTGCTCGCGCGTCTGCGGCATCGGTCCGTCGGCGGCGGAGACCACGAGGATCGCCCCGTCCATCTGCGCCGCGCCGGTGATCATGTTCTTGACGTAGTCCGCGTGGCCCGGACAATCCACGTGGGCGTAGTGACGGTTGTTCGTCTCGTACTCGACGTGCGAGGTCGCGATCGTGATGCCGCGCTCGCGCTCTTCAGGAGCGTTGTCGATCTCCTCGAACGAGCGCGCCTGACCGCCATAGGTCTCGGACAGCACCTTCGTGATCGCCGCGGTCAGCGTCGTCTTGCCATGGTCGATGTGACCGATGGTGCCGACGTTGACGTGCGGCTTGTCGCGCTCGAACTTCTCCTTAGCCACGTTCTTCTAGCTCCTCTTGGACGAACTTGCGAAAACTATCGAATCTGGTCATGCGGGCACCGGCTCGCCGGTGCGCTCGCCGACGATCTGCTCGGCGATGCTGGGCGGTACCTCGTCGTAGCGCTCGAACTGCATCGTCGACGTCGCGCGGCCCTGGGTGTTGGACCGCAAGTCGGTGACGTAGCCGAACATCTCGCTCAAGGGAACATAGGCCGTCACGGCCAAAGCGTTCCCGCGGCGCTCCTGGCCCTCGAGGCGCCCCCGGCGGCGGCTGAGGTCGCCGATGACGTCGCCGAGGAAGTCCTCGGGGGTGACGACCTCGACCTTGAAGATCGGCTCGAGCAGGACCGGCTTGGCCCGCCGGGCGGCCTCCTTGAAGGCCAGCGAGCCGGCGATCTTGAACGCGATCTCCGACGAGTCGGTGTCGTGGTACTTGCCGTCGACGAGCGTCACGCGGATGTCGACCATCGGGTAGCCGGCGCGCACGCCGTTCTGCAGCGCTTCCTCGACGCCCTTCTCCACGGCGGGGATGAACTCCGTGGGCACGGAGCCGCCCCTGATCTTCGAGACGAAGTCGAAGCCCTCGCCGGGTGCCGGCTCGACGTCGATGTAGACGATGCCGTACTGGCCCGAGCCACCGGTCTGGCGCACGAAGCGGCCCTCGATCTTCTGGGCCGTCCCGCGGATGGTCTCGCGGTAGGAGACCTGCGGCTTGCCGACGTTGGCCTCGACGTGGAACTCGCGCTTCATGCGGTCGACGAGGATCTCCAGGTGCAGCTCGCCCATGCCGGAGATCTCGGTCTGGCCGGTCTCCTCGTTGGTGGCGACCTGGAACGTCGGGTCCTCCTCGGCCAGGCGGCCTAGGGCGATCGACATCTTCTCCTGGTCGGCCTTCGTCTTGGGCTCGACCGCGACCTTGATGACCGGCTCGGGGAAGACGATGGTCTCGAGCTTGATCGGCGCGTCGGGGGCGGCCAGCGTGTCGCCGGTGACGACCTGCTTGATGCCGACCCCGGCGGCGATGTCGCCCGCGTAGACCTCGTCGACCTCCTCGCGGTCGTTGGCGTGCATCATCAGGATGCGCCCGATGCGCTCGGTACGACCGGTGCTGACGTTGAGGATGCGCGATCCGCTCGAGAGCTTGCCCGAGTACACGCGGAAGTAGGTGAGCTTGCCGACGAACGGGTCGGCCATGATCTTGAAGGCCAGCGCGGCGAACGGGGCCGCGTCGTCGGCCGGGCGGATGGCCTGGCGCGGCTCGTCCTGCCCGCGGACCTCCTCGAGCCCGTACATGGGCGGCACGTCGAGCGGGCTGGGCAGGTAGTCGAGGACCGCGTCGAGCAGCGGCTGGACGCCCTTGTTCTTGAACGCCGAGCCGCAGAAGACCGGAGTCAGCTTGAGGTCGAGCGTCGCCTTGCGGATCGCGCCCTTGAGCTTGTCGGCCGGGATCTCGCTCTCCTCGAGGATGAGCTCGACGAGCTCGTCGTCGTAGTGGGAGACCTCCTCGAGCAGGTGCTCGCGCGCGGCCTGGGAGACCTCGGCGTGCTCCTGGGGGATGTCGACGACGTCGAACTCCTTGCCCAGCTCGTCCTTGTAGACGATCGCCTTCATCCCGATGAGGTCGATGATCCCGCGGAAGTCGCCCTCGGCCCCGATCGGGAGCTGGACGGGGACGGGGTGCGCGCCGAGGCGGTCGATCATCGTCTGGACGGACATCTCGAAGTCGGCGCCGATCCGGTCCATCTTGTTGATGAACGCGATGCGCGGGACGTGGTACTTGTCGGCCTGGCGCCAGACGGTCTCGGACTGCGGCTCGACGCCGGCGACCGAGTCGAAGAGGGCGATCGCGCCGTCGAGGACGCGCAGCGAGCGCTCGACCTCGACGGTGAAGTCGACGTGGCCGGGCGTGTCGATGATGTTGATGCGGTGGTCGCGCCACTCGCACGTCGTCGCCGCGGACGTGATGGTGATCCCGCGCTCCTGCTCCTGCTCCATCCAGTCCATCGTGGCCGCGCCCTCGTGGACCTCACCGATCTTGTACGTGCGACCGGTGTAGTAGAGGATCCGCTCGGTCGTCGTCGTCTTGCCCGCATCGATGTGGGCCATGATCCCGATGTTGCGGGTCTTCTCGAGGGCGAATTTGCGGGGCATTGATCAGCTCAGGTGATCGGAGTTTGGGCAAAAAGAACGGGCCCCTCGGGCCCGCACGCACGACAGCCGGATTGCCTTGGTGCGGCGCTATGTGCTCGAGGTCTCCATTCGGGCGCAGACCGTTCGTCGCAGGCGCACGGACACCTGCCGCGCGTCGGGCGAACGGTCAGCGAATATAGCAGAGCATGAGCCACGTTCTTCGTCTCCGGTCGCCCTCCGGCGTCGTGCGCCTGACGTCGGCCGCGGCCGCCCTCGCCGGGGCGGCGTGCCTGTTCGCCGCGACGTTCTCGACCGTCATCGAGATCCGCGTCGGGACGACCACGCGGCTGGCCGGCCAGGACACGCACCTGTCCGGCTGGGACCGCCACGGGGCCGCCCTGCTGGTCGTCGCGGCGTTCGCGGTGCTCATGCTGGCCGGAGCCCTGCGGCGCGCGCGCCCGGCGGCCATCGCCGTCGCGGTGCTCGGGCTCGTCGCGCTGCTGATCGCCGTCGTCGGCGACGCACCCCACCTGCACGAGACCGGCTTCATCGGCGAGGTCTACGAAGGCGCGGCGGCGGGCCCCAAGGCCGGCTTCTACCTGGAGACCCTCGGCGCGATCCTGCTCCTCGCCGCCGGCACGCTCATGACGGCGCTCGGCACGAGCAAACACCCCGCCCGCGAGCGCCGCGCGGCGGCCGTGGCCGACTGACCGAGACCCTTGTTCCGTCCGCCAGCAGCGGGCTGGTGAGGGGTGTCGACGGCGGGCGCGGCGGATGCCAGGCGGCGAGCACGGCCGGCTGACGAGGACGCAGCCGCAGCCGATAGCAGCGCTATCGGCCAGGCGAGGACGCGGTCAGGCGGTCGAGCGCAGTCGCCTGGCGCCGGCGCGGACGCCGGCGGCACCCCTCACCAGCGATAGTGCGCAAAGGCCTTGTTGGCCTGCGCCATGCGGTAGATGTCGTCCTTGCGCTTGTACGCCCCGCCCTGCTGCTGCTGGGCCTCGAGGAGCTCGTTGGCCAGCCGCTGGGCCATGGTGCGCTCGCGGCGGTTGCGGGCGAACTCGACGAGCCAGCGCACGGCGAGCGTCCGCGCGCGGCGCGCGGGGACCTCGACCGGCACCTGGTAGGTCGCACCGCCGACGCGGCGTGAGCGGACCTCGAGGGCGGGGGTGAGCACCTTGATCGACTGCTCGAGCGACTCGACGGCGTCCTTCCCGGAGCGCTCGGCGAGGATGGCGAGGGCGTCGTAGACGATCCGCTCGGCGGTGGACTTCTTGCCGTCCAGCATCACCTTGTTGATGACCTGCTGGACGATCCGCGAGCGGTGGACGGCGTCCGGCTCGACTGGCCGGATCTGGGCTGCGGCGCGACGGGGCATTCGGTGGCTCCTACTTCTTCTTCACGCCGTACTGCGAGCGGGCCTTCTTGCGGTCGCTGACGCCGGCGGCGTCCAGCGTTCCGCGCACGACCTTGTATCGCACGCCAGGCAGGTCCTTGACGCGGCCGCCGCGCACGAGCACGACCGAGTGCTCCTGCAGGTTGTGGCCCTCGCCGGGGATGTAGGCCGTGACCTCGATGCCGCCCGAGATGCGGACGCGGGCCACCTTGCGCAGCGCCGAGTTCGGCTTCTTGGGGGTGGTCGTGTACACGCGAGTGCAGACGCCGCGCCGCTGCGGAGCGGCGACCTTCTTCTTGCGGCCCTTGCCGGACTTGAGGCCCGGCGTGGAGAGCTTCTTGGACTTGGGAGTCCGGCCCTTGCGGACGAGCTGGCTGGTGGTCGGCATGCGGCGGAGCATGGTAGCAGCGGGCCGCCGCCGAGCGCCGGCCGGATCGCCCGCCCGATCCCGTCCTCGCGCCCGAGTCCGCCTAGGATGGCGCCCATGGCGAGCACCGTTTCGCGCGTCGACGCGTCGACCGACCTCCGTGAGGCCGTCGGAGCCTTCGCCGCGGCGCAGCGTCGGATGCGCAGCCGCGACGCCAAGGGCGGCGGCATGAGCTTCGCCCAATGGCATCTCCTGCGCCGCCTGGCGGAGTGCGACGAGCTGCCGGCCGGCAAGCTCGCCACGGAGGCCGACCTCACCCCGGCGTCGGTCACGCAGATGCTCGACCACCTCGCCGAGCTGGGCCTCGTCGAGCGCGTGCGCAGCCACGTCGACCGCCGCGTCGTCCTCAACCGGCTGACGCCGGCCGGCCGCGAGCACTTCGAGCGCAAGCCGGCCGAGATCGAGCAGCGCTGGCAGGACGCGCTGAGCGACCTGTCCGCCAGCCAGCTCGGGCAGGCGGCGCAGGTGCTGAGGCGGATGGTCGAGGTGCTGGACTCCTTCTAGGCCGGCGGCGGGCGCTACGCCGCCAGCACCGCCAGGGCGTCCTCGGGCGGGGTGAACTCCAGGCCCTGGTCGGCCGCCACCGGCGCGTAGGTCAACCGGCCGGCCGCGACGTTGAGGCCGCGCATGAACCCCGGGTCGGAGCCCAGCGCGCGGTGCACGCCGAGGTCGGCGAGCCTGACGAGGTAGGGCATCGTCGCGTTGGTCAGCGCGTACGTGGACGTGATCGGCACCGCGCCGGGCATGTTGGCCACGCAGTAGTGCGTGATGCCGTCGACCTCGTAGGTCGGTTCGGAGTGCGTGGTCGCGTGCGAGGTCTCGAAGCACCCGCCCTGGTCGATCGAGACGTCGACGAGCACCGTGTGGCGCTTCATCAGCTTGAGCTGCTCG
Organism: Solirubrobacteraceae bacterium; assembly: GCA_034664395.1. Taxonomy (GTDB): domain Bacteria; phylum Actinomycetota; class Thermoleophilia; order Solirubrobacterales; family Solirubrobacteraceae; genus JAOPZW01. Next base: position 34,741 of record JAXDHQ010000157.1, read on the forward strand.
CGCGTGATGACGTGCGGCGCCTTGGCGCCGTGGACGAGCACCGCGCCGATCACGAGGTCCATGTCGGGCAGCCGCGACTCGATCTCCAGCGTCGAGGCGTAGCACGTCGAGCAGCGCCCGTTGAGCAGCACCTCCAGGTCGCGCAGGCGGTCGATCGAGCGGTCGTAGACGTAGGTCTCGGCGCCCATCCCGATCGCGATCTCGGCCGCGTTCTGACCGACCACGCCGCCGCCGATCACCATCACCTTGCCCGCCGCCACCCCGGGCACGCCGCCGAGCAGCAGCCCGCGGCCCCCCAGCGGCTTCTCGAGCATGAACGCCCCCGCCTGCGTCGCGATCTTGCCCGCCACCTCGCTCATCGGCGCCAGCAGCGGCAGGCGCCCGCGCGCGTCCTCGACCGTCTCGTAGGCCACGCACGTCGCGCCGCTCTCCAGCAGACCGCGCGTCAGCTCGGGATCCGGCGCCAGGTGCAGGTAGGTGAACAGCGTGTGGCGCGGCGTCAGCCGCGCGACCTCCACCGGCTGGGGCTCCTTGACCTTGACGATGAGCTCGGCCTCGGCGAACACGGCGTCGGCGTCGGCGGCGATCCGTGCGCCTTGCGCGAGGTACTCCTCGTCGGCGATCGCCGACCCCACGCCGGCGCCGGACTGCACGACCACCTCGTGGCCGTGATCGGACAGCTCACGCACCCCGGACGGCGTGAGCGCGACCCGGTACTCGTCGGTCTTGATCTCGGTGGGGACGCCAACCTTCACTGAAGGACCTCGCTCTGGATGGTGGGGTGGGTGACGATCTCGCGCCCGCGCAGGGCGAGCCAGAACTCGATGCGGTCGCGCGCCGAGCTCAGGTCGCGGCCGGTGAGCTCCTCGATTTTGCGGATGCGGTAGCGCAGCGTGTGGCGGTGGCAGTACAGCCGCCGCGCCGCCGACTCCCACTGGCCGTTGCACTCGATGAAGGCCTCGAGCGAGCGCATGAGCTCGCCGCCGTAGTGGCCCTCGCCGTGCTCGATCGGGCCGAGAAGCGACTCGCAGAACAGCCGTAGCGCGTCGGAGTCCTGCAGGGAGAGCAGGAGCTGGAAGGAGCCGAGGTCGCGGTAGGTCGCGACCGACGTGGGACCGGAGCCGTTGACGCCGTTGGTGCCGCCGCCGAGGGCCCGCGCCTCGAGCGCGCAGCGCGCCTCGTGGTAGGCCTGGCGGGCGCGGCCGGCGGGGACCGCGCGGCCGACGCCGGCGCCCGGACGGGCCCCGAGCAGCTCGCCGGTGCGGGCGACGGCGCGCTCGGACAGCTCGAAGAGCTCGTCGTCGAGGAAGCCGGGCAGCAGGGCGACGGCGAAGCGTCCGGAGGCGGCCACGAGGCCGCTGACCGCCTCGCCGCGCAGGGCCTCGGTCAGGGCCGACTCGCACGCCTCGGGCGTCGTGCGCCCGGGCGGCGTGAGCACGAGCGCGCTGACGCGGCCGCCGAGGCCGAACGGCTCCAGGCGCCGCCGCAGGTCGTCGCCCTCGAGCTCGCGGGCGACCACGGCCGACAGCACGTCGCCGGCCAGGCGCCGCTCGGTTGAGTCTGCCACGCGGCGGCGCAGGAGCTCGAGCGCGACCACGGTGACCGCCTGGTGGAGGATCAGCCGGTCGATCTCGGCCAGGCCGCCGGAGTCCTTGGACGCGACCAGCCACGCCTGCGGGACGCCGCGCTCGGGCACGTCGCTCCCGCCGACCGGCAGCGCGAGCGCGCGCGGCGCCAGCTCGGGGTGGGTGGGCGCGAAGCCGCGGCCCTCGCCGCGGCGGGCGCGCTCGCGCAGCTCGTCGCCCAGCGAAGCCACGACCTCGTCGGGCAGCTCGCGGCGGAAGGTCCGCATCGCCTGGAGCTCGCCGCGGCCGTCGAAGACGAGGGCGGGACCGCCGACGAGGTTGGCCAGCGCGCCGACGATCGCCTCCAGGCCGCGCTCGCTGAGGACGATCCGCTGCAGGCGCTCCTGGGCGGCGATCGAGCGCTGCAGCAGCGCGTACTGCTCGTTGACCAGGCTCGTGAAGGCGAGCTCGGTCAGCGCGATGAACGGCAGCTCGTAGGGCACCTCGAAGAGCGGGAAGCCCCGCTCGGCCGCCGCGTCGATCAGGGCCTTGGGCACCTTGTCGTGCTTGAAGCCGGTGCCCACGCCGAGCCCGGCGAGGCCGTGGTCGGCCAGCGTGGCGATGTAGTCGCGCTGGCGCTTGGCGGTGTCGAGGGCCAGGCCCGTGGTCAGCAGCAGCTCCCCGCCCGACAGCCACGGCGTGGGGTCGCGCAGCTCGGAGATGTGCACCCACCGCACGGGGACGTCGAGGTTGGCCTCGCCGGCGAGGACCGCGACCTCGACGCCCTCCAGGATCTCGCGGACGGTGAGCATGGTCAGACGTGCAGCATGCGCCGCGCGGCCTCCTCCAGCACCGGTCGCAGCACCGCCTCGATCTCCTCGAACTGCTCGGGCCCCGCGATCAGCGGCGGCGAGAGCTGCAGCACCGGGTCGCCGCGGTCGTCGGCGCGGCAGATCAGTCCGCGGCGGTACATCTCGGGCGAGAGGTAGCCGCGCAGCAGCGTCTCGCACTCCTCGTCGGTGAAGGACTCCCGGGTGTCGCGGTCCTTGACCAGCTCGATGGCGTGGAAGTACCCGGCGCCGCGCACGTCGCCGACGATCTCGATGTCGCGCAGCGACTCGAGCATGGCGCGGAAGTGGGGCTCGTTCTCGCGGACGTGGTCGAGCAGGCCCTCGCGCTCGAAGACGTCGATGTTCGCCATCGCGACCGCCGAGGCGATCGGGTGGCCGCCGAAGGTGATGCCGTGCAGGAACGCCGCGGCGCCGTCGGCGAACGGCTCGAAGACCTCGTCGGAGGCGATGACCGCACCCATCGGCGCGTAGGCCGAGGTGAGGCCCTTCGCCGTCGTGATGATGTCGGGCTGGTAGCCGTAGCGCTCGGCGCCGAAGTACTCGCCGAGCCGCCCCCACGAGCAGATGACCTCGTCGGAGATGAGCAGGACGTCGTTGGCGTCGCAGATCTCGCGCACGCGCTGGAAGTAGCCGTCGGGGGGCGTGAAGCAGCCGCCCCCGTTCTGGACCGGCTCCATGATCACCGCGCCCACGGTCTCGGGTCCCTCGAACTCGATGCGCTGGGCGACCGAGTCGGCCAGGTTCTCGACGCCGTAGCCGGGCGGCAGGCGGTAGAGGTTCGTGTTGGGCACGTGGCAGCCGCCGGGCGTGAACGGCTCGAACGGCGCGCGCAGCGAGGTGATGCCGGTGGCGGTGAGCGCCCCGAGCGTCGCGCCGTGGTAGGCGACCTCGCGCGCGATGACCTTCGTCTTGCTGGGGTTGCCGCGGAGCCTGTGGTACTGGCGGACGAGCTTGAGCGCGGCCTCGACCGCCTCCGAGCCGCCGCTCGTGAAGAACACCCGGTTGAGGTCGCCCGGGGCGAGCGAGGCGATCCGCGCGGCCAGCTCGATCGCCGGCGGGTGCGCGTAGGACCAGTTGGTGAAGAAGCCGAGCTCGCGCGCCTGGTCGGCGCCCGCCTGCGCCACCTCGTGGCGACCGTGGCCGATGTTCACGCAGAACAGGGCGCTGAGGCCGTCGAGGTAGCGGTTGCCCTGCTCGTCCCAGACGTAGCAGCCGTCGCCGCGCACGATGATCGGGATGTCGTGCTCCGCGCCGTAGGCGCCCATGCGGCTGAAATGCAGCCACAGGTGGCGCTGGGCCAGCTCCTGCAGGCGTGTGCGGCTCGCAGCTTCGGTCGTCGCCATCCGTCTCTTCTCCACTCCGTCACAGCTTTGATCGGTTTGGACAACGCTAGCGGGCGATCGGGGACGTGACAAGACTCGCAAACCGGTGCGTTGTCCAGATCGGCAGAGTCGGATCGGCGCGGTAGTGCGCGGGGGTGCGCGCACGTCAAGTGCACCAGTGGCCGGGGGGCCGGGCGCGTGACCACACCCCCCACGATGCACGCGCCACCGGCGACAGCGGAGCCACCGATCGTCACGAGCCACCGCGGGTCTGCTTCCCCTCGGTGCATGTCGACCGCGCACGCGCGCGGCCAGAGCACCCGCGCTACGACCCGGAGGGCGGCGAGCTGCGTGCGCGGCGAGGGGAGCAGCGCCCAGCCGCGGCCGGGCGACCGCGAACGACCTGGCGGCGAGACGCGCGCGGGCGCCGCTACGCCAGCGCGCCGGCGGCGCGCCGGGCAGAGCGCACGGGCGCGGGCGTGAGCGCCGAGGCGGCGATCACGAGCACGAAGGCGAAGGCCTGGACGATCACGCCGAGCGACGTGCCCGGTATCGGATCGCCGAAGACGATGATGCCCCCGGCGATGCAGGCGATGTTGGCCGCGGTGCCGGTGATGGCGATGACCGCGATCGCGTCGCCGTCCTGCAGGCTCTTGGCCGAGGCGTAGAAGGCGGTGGCCGAGCCGGCGGCCGCGACGAGCAGCCACGGGCTGACGAGGCCGAGCACGCCCACGTGGCCGACGAGGCCGGTGAGCGCCTTGACCGCCACGTTGCAGACGCCGAAGAGGATCCCCGAGGCGGCGGCGAGCATGACGCCGTGGTGCTCGGCGGGGGCCCCGGCGCGGGGCCCGAGGATGAGCAGGCCGCCCATGCCGAAGAGCGCGCCCTCGAAGGTGACCATCGCCGCCAGCGAGAAGGTCGCGTGCGAGCCGTGCGGCTGGGGCATGGTGATCCCGAGCAGGATCAGGCCGACGGCGGTGAAGGCCAGGCCCCACCACTGGCGCCGGCCGACCTCGAAGCCGAAGATCCGGTCGGCCATGACGGCGATCAGCACGACGCCGCCCGACAGGACGACCTGCACCACCGACAGCGGGGCGAGCGAGATGGCGGCCACGTGCAGCAGCCAGCCGACCGCACCGACGCCCATGCCGACCGCGAACCACTTCGACGACCACAGCGCCCGGGCAGAGCGCAGCGGGTGGCGGACGTCGACCGCCGCCGCCGCGCAGGCGCCACGGTGCTTGAAGAAGAACCCGAGGTTCGTGGCGAAGGCGCACAGCAGCGCCAGCAGTATGCCTAGGTGAAGACTCATGCGAGAACGTGCGAGCCGACTCGGCCACAATGGCGGTGCCGCCCGCTCCCACGGTGATCGGCACCTGCGGTCCCCTGCTTGACCGATCGGTGAACGCACCAGGCTAGCGAAGCCTTATCGACCATGCGCCCCTTGGCCCCTTCCGAGACGAATCTGCCGCAAAGTGGCCTCAAACCGCTGCTCTTCGTGGACATCGACGGCGTGCTGTCGCTCTTCGGGTTCGCGTCCGACAGCCGTCCACCGGGAAGCTGGCTCAACGTCGACGGCGTCGTGCATCTGATTTCGGCCACGAGTGCCGAGCACCTGCACCGAATCGCCTCCCGTTTCGAGCTCGTCTGGTGCAGCGGTTGGGAGGAGAAGGCCAACGAGCACCTCCTCACGCTCCTGAGGCTTCCCGGTCCGCTGCCGTTCCTCACCTTCCCGACGCAGGAGGGCGCGCGCCATTGGAAGCTCCCGGCGATCGAGGCGCACGCGGGCGACCGGCCGCTGGCCTGGGTCGACGACGCCCACGACGACGCCTGCCGCGACTGGGCGGCGGCCCGCGAGGCTCCCACCCTGCTCGTCGCCACCGACCCGCCCGCTGGCCTGGGCGACGCCCACGTGGCGGCGCTCGAGCGCTGGGCGGCGACCCTGCCCGACTGACGCTCAGCCGCGGGGGCCGGCGCGGCCCGCGCCATTGGCGCGCGCACGCAGCGGCGTATTGGGGCGGCTATGGACCACGATCGCTTCCTCACCGCCGTCGAGCAGGCTGCCGGAGTCGATCGCGAGCGCGCCGAGCTCGCCACGCGGGCGACCCTGCAGACGCTCGCCGAGCGCATCGCGGCCGGCGAGGCCCGCGACCTGGCCGCGCAGCTCCCGCCCGAGCTCGCGCCGTGGATCGGCACCACGACCGCCGCCGAGGGCTTCGACGTGGACGAGTTCCTGCGCCGCGTGGCCGAGCGCGAGGGGGTCGACGTCGCGACCGCCGAGCGTCACGCCCGCGCCGTGCTGGGCGCCCTCGGGCAGGCCGTCAGCCCGCGCGAGTTCGACGACCTCGTCGCCGAGCTGCCCAAGGACTTCGCGGCGCTCCTGCCCCGCGGGCCGTACGTCGAGCTCGTCCCCGCCGACGAGTTCCTCCGGCGGGTGGCCGAGCGCGCCGGCCTGGACGCCGAGGGCGCGCGCCGGGCGACCGACGCCGTCCTGCAGACGCTGGCCGAGCGGATCGCCGGCGGCGAGGTCGACGACCTGATCGTGCACCTGCCGGTCGCGCTGCACCCGCCGCTCAAGCGCGGCCGTGAGAGCACCGGCGGGCAGGCGACGCGGATGTCGCTGGAGGACTTCATCGGCCGCGTGGCCGAGCGCGAGGGCGTGAGCGTCGCGCAGGCGCGCGATCACGCGCGCGCGGTGCTCGTCACCCTGCGCGAGGCCGTGGGCGACGAGGAGTTCCTCGACGTCACGGTCCAGCTACCTCGCGAGTACGAGACCGTGACGGCGCTGCCGTAGCCGCGTCGGCCTTCGGGGCCCGGGCGACCACGACCGGGCACGGCGCGTGGCGGATGACGTTGCGGGACGTGCTGCCCAGCAGCACCTCCCCCAGCCGCCCGTGACCATGCGCGCCGACGACGATCGCCTGGGCGTCGCGCTCGCGCGCCACGCGGACGATCGTCTCCCAGACCGGGATCTCGAGATCCTCGGCCACGGCCAGGCCCTCCGCCGGCTCGAAGCCGACGTCGCGGGCCAGGCCCGCGCCCACGCGCGCCATGCGCTGGGCGCGCTCGCTCATCGCCGCGTCGATCTCCAGCGCGGTGCGGATGTCGATCGCCGCGGGCGGCAGGCCGATCGTGCTCGTCGGCAGCTCCAGCAGCTCGAAGCCCAGGCCCGCCTTCCACACGACGACGACGAGCGCGGGGCGCCCGCCCACCAGCGAGCCGGCCTGGCGGATCGCGTGGTCGGCCGCGTCGGAGCCGTCATAGGCGATGAGGACGGGGCCCGATGGCACCCCCTCAACCGGTAGGCCGCCCCTTCCCGTCCGCAAGCTCGCGCTCGATCCAGCGGCAGATCACGTCGACGACGTGGGCCTGCTCGTCGGCGGTCAGCTCGCGGCCCTTGGGGATGCGGTGCCAGCGTTCCAGGCAGGTGCGACAGCACGTCGCGCTCGCGTGCTGGGCGACGAACACCGGGTGGCCGCGATACGGGGTCTGGCGTCCGTCCTTGGAGGGCGCGGCCGGCGCCAGCCGCTTGGCGATGAGCTCGCCCGCGTGGCGGCGGATGGCCGTCATGCCCCGGAGCTGGACGAGCGCGCGCTCGCGCCCGCGCAGGTGGAACTTCGCCCGGAACGGGTGGCGGCCGATGGTGTCGAGGCGGCTGTCGATCATCGCGGTCCAGGGTACGCGGGCCCGGAACGACGAAGGGCCCGCCGCATGGGCGGGCCCTTCGTCAACGCGTCGGGCGTGGCGCGGCGGCCTACGAGCCCTCGGTCTCCTCGGGCACGTCGAGCTCGGCGAGCTCGTCGGCGAAGCCGGTCTCGGCGCCGCCGGCCCCGATCTCCTCCAGCGAGGCGAGGTCCTCGTCGAAGGCCGAGCCGAATCCGCCCAGGCCGTCGCCGTCGCCGAGCCCGAGCTCGGCGGCGATCTCGTCGGAGTCGAGCAGGCCGACCTCGTCCATCGCCCGCGGGAGCGGCTCGGCGGGCTCGATCTCGATCCGCCGGTAGCGCTTGAGCCCCGTGGCGGCCGGGATCAGCTTGCCGATGATCACGTTCTCCTTGAGGCCGTTGAGGGTGTCCTTCTTGCCCTCGAGCGCGGCGTCGGTGAGGACCTTCGTCGTCTCCTGGAAGGACGCCGCCGACAGGAACGAGTCCGTGTTGAGCGAGGCCTTCGTGATGCCGAGGATGATCTCCTCGTACTGCGCGGCCTCGCCGCCCGCGTCCTTGATCCGCGCGTTCTCACGCGCGAAGTCGTAGCGGTCGACGAACTGGCCCGGCAGGTAGGCCGTGTCGCCCTTCTGGTCGACGCGGACCTTCTTGAGCATCTGGCGCACGATCAGCTCGATGTGCTTGTCGTTGATGTCCACGCCCTGGGACTTGTAGACCTCCTGCACCTCCTTGACGAGGTAGCGCTCGGTCTCGGTCCGGCCGCGGAGCTTGAGCAGGTCGTGCGGGTACAGCGAGCCCTCGTTGAGCTGCTTGCCCGCCTGGACCCGCTCGCCCTCGGCGACGAACAGGCGCGTGCGGCGCGGGAACGTGTGTCGGTGCTCCTCGCCGGCGTCGTCGATGATGACGACGGTCAGCGCCTTGTCGGTCTCCTCGATGTGGACGACGCCGTCGTGCTCGGTGATCTGCGCCAGGCCCTTGGGCTTGCGCGCCTCGAACAGCTCGACGACGCGCGGCAGGCCGTGCGTGATGTCCGCGCCGGCGACGCCGCCGGTGTGGAACGTCCGCATGGTGAGCTGCGTGCCCGGCTCGCCGATCGACTGCGCGGCGATGATGCCGACCGCGTCGCCGATCTGGGCGGTGTGGCCGGTCGCCATCGAGCGCCCGTAGCACGCCTGGCACACGCCGGTCACGGCCTCGCACTTGAGCACCGAGCGCACGGACACCCAGGCGTCCTCGTCGAGCGACTCGTAGATGTCGGCCGCCTCGGCGCGGTCGATCTCGGCGCCCTTCTCGACGATCACGCGGCCGCGCTTGGTCGCGATCTCGGCGGCCGCGATCCGGCCGACGAGGTTGACGTTCGCATCGCCCTGCTCGTTGCGGACCTTGAGCTCGATGAACCCCTCGGTGCCGCAGTCGGGCTCGCGGATGATGACGTCCTGCGCCACGTCGACCAGACGCCGGGTCAGGTATCCCGAGTCGGCCGTGCGCAGGGCCGTGTCCGCGAGGCCCTTGCGGGCGCCGTGGGTCGAGATGAAGTACTCCAGGACGGTCAGGCCCTCCATGAAGTTGGCCTTGATCGGCCGCTCGATGATCTCGCCCTTCGGGTTGGCCATGAGGCCGCGCATGCCGGCGAGCTGGCGGATCTGCTTCATCGAGCCACGGGCGCCGGAGTTGGCCATCATGAAGATGGGGTTCAGGCGGTCGAAGTTCTTCTCCATCGCCTGCGCCACCTCCTCGGTGGCTGCCGTCCACTTGTCGACGACCGCCTCGTGGCGCTCCTCCTGCGTGATCAGGCCCATGTCGTACTGGTCCTGGATCTCGGCGACCTGCTCCTCGAACCCGGCGAGGATCTCGCCCTTGTTGGGCGGGATGACCACGTCGTTCTTGGAGATGGTGATGCCGGCCTGCGTGGCGTACTTGAACCCGAGGTCCTTGAACGCGTCGAGCACCAGCGCGATGACCGAGGCGCCGTGGAGCTGCACGAGCGCGTCGATGACCGTGACCGTGTCCTTCTTGCGCATCGACTGGTTGATGAAGTCGTACGTCGACGGGTCGTACGCGCCGGCCAGCGCCTCCTGCAGCGCCCGCTCGATGCGGTCGTTGTAGATGATGCGCCCGACCGTGGTGAGGATGTGGCCGCCCTCGTCGGAGCTGCGGCGGTACTCCGCCACGTCGTGCAGCTTCACGCCGCCCAGCTCGTAGCTCAGCTCGGCCTCCTGGGCCGTGCGGAAGCGGTGGACCTTGGGCGTATGGGTCGCCGGGTCGATCTGCGCCAGCTCCTCGGCCTCGGGGCCGTAGGTCAGGTAGTAGGCGCCCAGCACCATGTCCTGCGACGGCGTCGCCAGCGGCGCCCCGTGCGCGGGGGACAGGATGTTGTTGGACGACAGCATCAGGATGCGGGCCTCCGCCTGCGCCTCGGCGCTGAGCGGGAGGTGGACCGCCATCTGGTCGCCGTCGAAGTCGGCGTTGAACGCGTGGCAGAC
>JAXDHQ010000158.1:0-28564 GCA_034664395.1 Solirubrobacteraceae bacterium
TCGCCGCACCCGCGGTCACCCCACCGACCGTCACCGCGCCCGCGATCACCGCCCCCGCCGTGACCACGCCCGCGATCGCCATGCCCGCGATCGTCGCCATCGCCCCCACCCGCCTGATCGCGTTGCCCGCGGTGTCCGCGCCGCCGGCGGCGGCGCCGCAGGTCAGCGTCCCAGCGGCGGTCGCCGCGCCGGTGGCGACCGTCGCCAGCGCCGCGGCCCCGGTGGCCTCCGCGATCGCAGCGCCGGTGACGACCGTCGCCGCGGCCCCGGTGGCCTCGGCCGTCGCAGCGCCGGTGGCGACCGTCGCCAGCGCCGCCGCCTCCGCGGTCGCCGCGCCGGCGGCAAGGATCGTCGCCGCGCCGGCGGCGCTGCCCGCCGCGCTGCTGTCCTCCGCGCAGTCGGCCGTCCAGCGCGTGGTGGCTCCGGCCGCGTCGACGCCTCCGGTCAACCTCCCGCCGGTCTCCACACCGCCCGTGAACGTCCCACCGGTGAACGTCCCGCCCGTGTCGACGCCGCCCGTGAACGTCCCGCCGGTCTCCACGCCGCCCGTGAGCGTTCCGCCGGTCTCGACTCCGCCGGCTCCGAAGCCGCCGGTCGCGACGCCGCCGGTCTCGCTCCCGCCGGTCTCGATTTCGCCGGTGGCCAAGCCGCCGGTCGCGGCCCCCGTCGTCAAGGCGCCGCCCGTGTCGGTCGGCGGCGTCTCCGTGCCCTCGGTCTCCGTGCCCACCCCGTCCGCGCCCTCCGCGCGTACTCCCGGGGCCTCGCTGCTCCCGTCGCTGTCGACGCCCTCGTCCGCGAGGACGCGTCAGGGATCGGCGCCCGGCGCCGCCACCGCCGGCGCCCCCGCAGGTGCGTTGGGCGCCCTGTCCTCCACCGCGACGGCCGCCGACCGCGCGGCAGCCCTGCGCTCGGTCGGCGCCGCCTCGAGCGATCCCGCCAGCGTGCACGGCCGTGACGCCAAGCACGCGGCTGCCGTCCGCCGCGACCAGCGCCTGCGCAAGGACGTCCTGCGCTTCCAGAGCTGCCTGCCGAACCTCCCGAAGGCTCAGAAGCGCGTCCTCCTGCTCCGGGCCGGAGTCGGCATCGATCATCCGCGCACGCGCGCGGAGGTCTCGCGCATGACGGGCATGTCCATCAAGCGGATTCGCCGACTCGAGCACCGCGGCCTGCGCGAGCTGCGGTCGCTGGGCGCCGGCGGTCACTGCGGTCGTGTGGCCGCGACCGGGCTCGGGCTCGTTCCGGGCGGGCCCGTGGCCATGCTCCCGACCGCGGCGCCGGCTGCCAGCCCCGCCGGCGCTGCGGTCGGCGCACACAGCGAGGTCCTCGGCCAGCACAAGTCGGGCGGCTCCACGTTCGCGTCGCCCGTCGCCACGCCGGTCCTGCACTTCCTCGATCGCGTGCGCGGAGGCAACGCCCTCGACCTGACGATGATCATCGTGCCGTTGGCGCTGCTGGCGTTCCTGGGCCTCGTCGTCCGCGAGACCCGGCGGACCTAGGCGACGTCCACGGCAGCGGAGATCGATCGCAGCTCGTCGTCTGAGAGCTCGAGTCGGGCCGCCTGGAGCGAGTCGGTGATCGTCTCCGGGCGGCTCGCGCCGGGGATCGGGATGACCGTCGGCCCGAGCGAGAGGAGCCAGGCGAGGGCGACCTGCTGGGGTGAGACGCCGTGGACGTCGGCGATCGTCCTGACCGGGTCGACGCCGGAGGCCGAGTCGGCCGCCTCCTTGATTCCGCCGAGCGGCGACCACGCCAGGAAGGCGATCCCGCGCTCGGTGCACGCCTGGACCTCGCCCTTGGCGATCGGCGACGTGTAGCTGAGCGAGAGCTGGTTCTGCACCGCCACGACGTCGACGATGGCGAGGGCCTCCTCGAGCTGGGCGACGCTCGCGTTGGAGATGCCGACCCAGCGCACCTTGCCCTCGTCCTGGAGCTCCTTGAAGGCGCCGATCGACTCGGCGTACGGGACCTCCGGGTCGGGCCGGTGGAACTGGTAGAGGTCGATGCGGTCGGTGCCGAGCGCGCGCAGCGACGCCTCGCAGGCGGCGCGGATGTGCGCGGGGCGACCGTCGGCCGGCCAGCTCTGGTCGCGCTCGCGCCGCAGGCCGCCCTTGGTCGCGACGACGACGTCGTCGCGGCGACCCTTCAGCGCCTTGGCGATGAGCCGCTCGCCGTGGCCGACGTCGCGGTCGTCGCGCGCGTAGGCGTCGGCGGTGTCGACGAGGTTCGCGCCGGCGTCGAGCGCGGCGTGGATCGTGCGGATCGACCGCTCCTCCTCCGGGCGCCCGTCGAGCGACATGGGCATCTCGCCCAGGCCGATGGGATGGACGTCGACGCCGGCGAGCGAGCGGTGGCGCGTGGTCGTGTCAGCCATGGCGACGGTGCTGCCCTCGTTGGGCGAGGGCAAACGCGGCCGTCAGCGCGTGGCCGGGCTCGGGCTCTCCCAGTACGTCGTGCGGCGCGCGGCGCCGGCGAGCGAGAGCCCGAAGTGGATGTGGTTGCGATGGGCGACGGTCGGGTCGACGTGCTTGCGGACGTCGCCGTGCTTGTTCACGCACGGCTTGTACGCGATGAAGTCCTGCATCCCGGCGGCCCAGTAGGAGCAGTCCCAGATGATCTCCTCCACCCCCATCCGCCGCGCCAGCGCGTGCGGCGTGCCGACGCTGTCGGGCGCCAGGAAGAGCTCGATCAGCCGCCGCGCCTCGCGCCGGTCGGCGGCGTCGGAGACGTCGAGGTGCCAGTCGACCGCGCGACCCTCGGCGTGCAGCGACGCCTCGTGCGACCCCCACCTCTCGCAGCGATACGTGCCCCACGACACGCCGCGGGCGTTGCGCTGCAGCCAGGCGACGAAGGCGGTCATCCCCGGCTTCGGCTTGGGCGAGCAGTGGGTCGCGGGGTCGTAGCGCTCCGGGTCGGGCGCAAGCGTGGCGAGGCGATCGGCGGGGTTGCGGGCGACGGGTCGAAGCGAGGTCCCGAGGCGAAAAGCCGAGGCGGGCACGGCCACGGAGAGGGCGACCGTCGCGGCGATGGCGAAGAGGAGAAGGCGGCGCATTCCCCCTTCGGTCGACTTTCCGGTGTGACAGCTTGAACGACGGGTCGGTCACCCGTCCAGGCCGCGTTTGAGCCGCCTCCCCCACCCGCCCACGGCTATACTCCCGGGACTCGCGCGGCTGTAGCTCAGTTGGCTAGAGCGTCTGCTTGCCATGCAGAAGGTCGAGGGTTCGAGTCCCTTCAGCCGCTTCCGAAAGCCCCGTTCCGACGGGGCTTTCGTCGTTCAGCGGCGGGGCGGGAGGGCCGCGCCGCCACCCCACCACGCGACTTCACGCGCCGCCCGGCACACTGCCCGCATGAAGCAGCTCGCCTACATCACGCAGGGCCACTCCGACTACGACGAAAGGCTGCGAGAGCTCCTCGACGCCTCGGGGATCGATCCCGAGGAGTTCGTGGGGCTGGAGTACTTCTCGCTGGCGCCGTTCTTCGTGCTCGCGGGGGCGACGGTGGCTCCGGACGCGCATGCGCATGGGCCGGACGTGCACGTGACCGGGGTGCGGGTGACGGTGCCGGAGGATCTCGAGGAGGCGTTCTTCGCGACGCTGCCGCAGATGCTCGCCGACGCGTACGTCGAGGACGACGACGAGGACGAGGAGGACGGCGGGGACTGACCGCCGCCCGACGCACCCGAAGCTCCCACGCGTCATCGGACACCCGTCCACCCCGAGCACTTTGCCATCGGCCGCTCCTGCCGATAACCGGGCGAAGACCCATGACCCGGGCGTTCACCCATCTCCAGGAGCATCAGGCCGCCGGCATCTCGCGCGCGCTCGCGGCCGTGTGGCCGATCCAGATGGTCGTGACCGCCGTGTGGCTGCTCGTGCCGCATCCCGTCGACGCGCACGAGCAGGTCCTCATAGCGCTCATGCTGGCCGGTGGCGGCCTCTACCTGGCGACGCTGCGACGGCTGCGCACCGCGCGGCTGGACCGGCGGTCGTGGAACGTCTGCACGGTCCTCGGCATCACGTGGATGAGCGTTCTCATCTGGGCCGGCGGCGGCCTGACCTCGGGCATGGAGCTCATCGCCCTGTGGATGCTGCCCTTCTCCGTGTGCATGGTCCCGATCCGCGACGTCATCGCCGCCATGATGCTCACCATCGTCGGCTGCACCGTCGCCGCCCTGCCCGAGTTCCACCCGGCCCACCTGCACGACGAGTCGCAGCTCTGGGGCTTCGCGGTGATGGGCGTCGCCACGATGTTCGTCAACATCGGCATGGTCGCCTACCTGTACCGCACGCTCTGGGCGGCCAACCTCGACTCCGAGCGGCGCAGCCTGCACGACCCGCTGACCGAGCTCCCCAACCGCGCGCTGCTGACCCAGCGCCTGGCCGAGATCTCCGCCGGCGCCGACGGCGCGGTGTACGTGCTCGACGTCGACGGGTTCAAGTTCGTCAACGACTCGCTCGGCCATCACGCCGGCGACCAGCTCCTGAGCGTGCTCGCCGCGCGGCTCCAGCGCCAGCTCCGCGACTTCGACCTGCTGGCCCGGCTCGGGGGCGACGAGTTCGTCGTCGTCGCCGGCGCCGTGCGCGACGCCGCCGCGGTGCGGACGCTCGGCGAGCGCCTGGTGAACGTGTGCGCGGATCCCTTCAGCCTCGACAGCGAGGAGGTCGAGATCTCCGTCACCGCCGGGGCGTGCCTGCTCGCCGACGCCGGCGCGGGCGAGCTCGCCCTGCGCAACGCCGATCTCGCGCTCTACGCGGCCAAGGCCGACCACCGCGGCACCGTGCACCTCTTCGAGCCGACGATGGCCGAGTCCGCCAACACGCGCACGACGCTCGAGCGCCACCTGCGCCGCGCGCTGGACCGCGACGAGCTGCGGCTCGTCTACCAGCCGGTCGTGTCGCTGCCCGACGGCTCGGTGCTCGGCGCCGAGGCGCTGCTGCGCTGGCACTGCCCGCCACTCGGCGACGTCAGTCCGGCGCAGTTCATCCCGATCGCCGAGCGCAGCGGCCTGATCCTCCCGATCGGCCGCTTCGTGCTCACCCGCGCCGTCGAGCAGCTCGCCGCCTGGCGCGCATCCGGGCTCGACGTCCACGTGTCGGTGAACCTGTCGGCCAGCCAGCTCGCCGACGAGCAGCTCCCCGAGCTGCTGGCCGACCTGCTCGACCGCCACCGGATCCCCGGCCGGCGGGTGCTGCTCGAGCTGACCGAGACGGCGCTGATGGAGCGCGCCACGACCCAGCCTCTGGCCACGCTCGACCGGCTGCGCGCCACGGGCGCGCAGCTCGTCCTCGACGACTTCGGCACCGGCTACTCGTCGCTGGCGCGCCTGGGCGTCCTGGCCCTGGCCTCGGTGAAGATCGACCGGTCGTTCATCCACCGCATGGCAGACGACGAGGGCGCCCGCGCCATCGTCGCGGCCGTGCTGCAGCTCGCCGGGCCGCTGGGAACCGTCGTGGTCGCGGAGGGCGTGGAGACCCAGGCCCAGCGGGAGCTGCTGTCCGCGATGGGCTGCCACTTCGCCCAGGGCTACCTCTTCGGCGCTCCCGCCGGCGTGGACGAGACGACCGCGCTGTTCGAGGCCGAGCCCGCGCGGCGGATGGCCGCCCAGGCCGCCTGAGCCCCGCCGGCGGCCATGTCATCCGTCCGTTGCGCCGCAAGTCGCGCCGGCGACCGCCGATGCCATGACTGATGCCCCGGTCCCCGTGGACGAGAGCCCGCGCGTCACCCACGCAGAACCATGACCCGCACATTGACCGACCTCAGCGCCCATCAGGTCGACGGCATCGCGCGCGCCCTCGCGGCCGTCTGGCCGATCCAGGCTGTCGTGACCGTCGTGTGGCTGCTGGTGCCGCATCCCGCCGACGCGCACGAGGCCGTCCTCGTGGCGCTGATGCTCGGCGGCGGCGGCATCTACCTGACGACGCTGCGCCGGCTGCGCGCCGCGAAGCTCAGCCGGCGCTCGTGGAACGTGTGCGCCGTCGTCGGCATCACGTGGATGAGCGTCCTGGTCTGGGCCGGAGGCGGGCTGGCCTCGGGCATGGAGCTCATCGCGCTCTGGATGCTGCCCTTCGTCGTCTGCATGGTGCCGATGCGCGACGTCGTCGCCACGATGGGGCTCATCGTCGTCGGCTGCACGACCGCCGCGCAGATCGAGTTCCATCCCCAGGACCTGCTGCGCAACGAGCTGTGGGGGTTCGCCGTGATGGGCGTCGCCACCATGATCGTCAACACGAGCATGGTGGCCTACCTGTACCGGACGCTCCGCGCCGCCAACCTCGACTCCGAGCGGCGCAGCCTGCACGATCCGCTGACCGAGCTGCCCAACGGCGCGCTGCTGGGCAAGCGGCTGGCCGAGATCTCCGCCGGCGCCGACGGCGCCGTCTACGTCCTCGACGTCGACGGGTTCAAGTTCGTCAACGACTCGCTCGGCCATCACGCCGGCGACCAGCTCCTGAGCGCGCTCGCCGCGCGGCTGCAGCGCCAGATGCGCGGGCACGACCTGCTGGCCCGGCTCGGGGGCGACGAGTTCGTCGTCGTCGCCGCCACCGTGCGCGACACCGCCGTGGCCGTCGCGCTCGGCGAGCGGCTCGTGAACGTCTGCGCCGACCCGTTCAGCCTGGACGGCGAAGAGGTCGACATCTCGATCACCGCGGGAGCGTGCCTGCTCGCCGACGCCGACTCGGGCGAGCTCGCGATGCGCAACGCCGATCTCGCGCTGTACGCCGCGAAGGGCAGTCGGCGCAGCGCGGTCCAGATGTTCGAGCCGACGATGGGCCAGACCGCCAACACCCGCACGACGCTCGAGCGCCACCTGCGCCACGCGCTGGAGCGCGACGAGCTGCGCGTCGTCTACCAGCCCGTCGTATCGCTGCCGCAGGGGCCCGTCTACGGCCTCGAGGCACTGCTGCGCTGGCACTGCCCGCCGCTCGGCGACGTCAGCCCGACGGAGTTCATCCCGATCGCCGAGCGCAGCGGCCTGATCCTGCCCATCGGGCGCTTCGTGCTCGCCCGCGCCCTCGAGCAGCTCGCCGCGTGGCTCGCGAGTGGGCTCGACGTTCGCATGTCGGTGAACCTGTCCGCCAGCCAGCTCGCCGACGAGCAGCTCCCGGAGCTGCTGACCGACCTGCTGGAGCTGCACGGGATCCCCGGAGAGCGAGTGCTGCTCGAGCTGACCGAGACGGCCCTGATGGAGCGCGCCACGACCCAGCCGCTCGGCATGCTCGACCGGCTGCGCGCCACGGGCGCGGGGCTCGTCCTCGACGACTTCGGCACCGGCTACTCGTCGCTGGCGCGCCTGGGTGCCCTGGCGCTGACCGCGGTGAAGATCGACCGCTCGTTCGTCCGGCGGATGGGGTCCGATCCCGGCGCGCGCGCCATCGTCGCCGCCGTGCTGCAGATGTCCGGCCCGCTCGAGACGGCGGTCGTCGCCGAAGGCGTGGAGACCGAGGCGGAGCGCGAGCTGCTGGTCGAGATGCGCTGCCCGTACGCCCAGGGCTACCTGTTCGGCGCTCCCGCCGCGGCCGATCAGACCACCGCGCTGCTCGAGGCCGACCAGGCGCGCCGACTCGCCGCCGACCCGGCCTGAGCCTCAGGTCAGGCGCCGGCGCGGTCGGCCGCCTCGCGCAGCGCCGCGCGGGCATCGTCCGCCAGCACGCGCACGAGCTCGCCCGCCGGCCGCTCGCGCGCCAGCGCGTGCGCCTGGCCGGCCCACAGGTTGACCGCCTCGGCGTCGCCGCGCTCACGGGCGGCCGCGCGTAGCGGCGCGGTGAGGTGATGCACGTCGGGGTAGCCGCTGGGCGCGTCGGCGCCGTGCTCGGACAGGAAGCGGTTGACGATGCCGCGCGCCGTCCGCCCGGTGAAGGCGCGCGTGAGCGCGGTCGGCCGGCGCTGGCGCAGCGCCTCGCGGAGGGCCGGCGACGTCGCGGCCTCGGGCGCGAGCATGAGGGCGCTGCCGAGCTGCGCGGCCGCGGCGCCGGCGGCGAGCACGCCCGCGATCGAGCGTCCGGTCGCCAGGCCGCCGGTGGCCACGAGCGGGAGGTCGACCGCGCCCGCGACGAGCGCCAGGAGGGCGAGCAGCCCGATCTCGCCCGGCGCGTCGTCGGCGAACGAGCCGCGGTGGCCGCCGGCCTCGACGCCCTGCACGACGAGCGCGTCGGCGCCCGCGTCGCGGGCGAGCACCGCCTCGGCGTCGGTCGTCACCGTCACCCACACCGCGGCGCCGGCGTCGTGCAGCGCGACGACGACGTCGCCCGGCGGGCACCCGAAGGTGAAGGACACGACCGCCACGCCCTCGGCCGCCACCAGCGCGAGCTTCTCCTCCCAGCCGTCGTCGTCGTGGCGCGCCTCCCCCACCGCCGCGCCGTAGCGCTCCGCCTCCGGGCCCAGCGCCCGCGCGTAGCGCGCGACCGCCGCCGGATCGGGCGCCGCTCCCGGCGGCGCGAACAGGTTGACCCCGAACGGGCGGTCGGTCCGCTCGCGCACCGCCGCGACGTCGGAGCGGACGGCGTCGGGCGCCTTGTAGCCGGCGGCGAGGAAGCCGAGCCCGCCGGCCTGCGAGACCGCCGCCGCGAGCTCCGGCGTCGACGGACCGCCGGCCATCGGCGCCTGCACGATCGGATGCTCGAGGTCGGAGAGCGAGAAGCGCCGCGCCATCGCTCTACAGCCAGCCCGAGCGCTTGAAGCGCCGGTAGAGCAGCACGCAGACGACGGCCATGATCGCCAGCACGAGCGGGTAGCCGTAGCGGAAGTCGAGCTCGGGCATGTAGCGGAAGTTCATGCCGTAGAGCCCGAAGATCATCGTCGGGACGGCGAGGATCGCCACCCACGCCGAGATCCGCCGCATGTCCTGGTTGTCGCGCACGGTGAGCTGGGCGAGGTTGGCCTGCAGCACGCCGGTCAGCAGCTCGTCGAAGCCGGCGATCCGGTCGACGTCGCGCGCCAGGTGGTCGTGGACGTCGCGGAAGTAGTCGCCGGTGCGCGGGTCGAGCGGCAGGCCGGTCTGCTTGGAGGCCAGGCGCTGCATCGGCGCCTGGAGCTGCGTGGCCGCCCGGCGGAAGCCGACGACCTCGCGCTTGAGGCGGTAGATGCGCTCGGCCTGGCTCTCGTGCTCCTCGGAGAAGACGTCGGCCTCGACCTGCTCGATGTCCAGCGCGATGCCGTCGATGACCGCGGCGTAGTCGTCGACGATCCGGTCGCAGACGGCGTAGAGCACCGCGCTCGGCCCGATGCCGAGCAGGTCGGGATGGGCCTCGAGGTCCAGGCGCACGTCGTGCAGCGGGCTGGCCTCGCCGTGGCGCACCGTCACCACGAAGTTCGCGCCTACGAAGACCATGACCTCGCCGATGTCGACGGTCTCCTCGGTGTCGCGGTAGCGCGCGGTCTTCAGCACCGCGAACAGCGAGTCGCCGTAGAGCTCGACCTTGGGGCGCTGATGGGCATGGACGGCGTCCTCGACGGCCAGCGGGTGCAGCTCGAAGTGGCGGCCGACCGCCTCGATCACCGCGGGGCTGGGATCGTGCAGCCCGATCCACGCGAAGCCGTCGGCGCAAGCGTCGGCCTGGCGCAGCGCGCTCTCGAGCTCGATGCGCCCGCCGCGGCGCTCGCCGGCGTCGTAGAGGCCGCAGTCGACGACCGCCGAGCCGACCTCCTCCGGGCTGAGGGCGCGCCCGCTGCGGTCGCGCGGCGGGTTGGCCGCGTCCTCGGCCGTGCGCGAGCCCTGGCGCGCGGGTCCGCGGCGCGGGAGCGGGAACCAGGACGGGCTCTCGGGAGCCACGCCCGCAATGTACTCCGTGCACGCGGCGACTTCCGCCGGCGCTACGCTCGCGAGCCGTGACGCGCTTTCCGTCGGCGGTCCTGCGCGGCGGACGCCCATCGGCGCCGGCCGGCCTGGCCGTGGCCGCGATCGCCGTCGCGGTCTGCACCGGGCTCATCTACCCGCTGCGGACCGTCGCCCCCGCGGTGTCGCTCGGCGTCGTCTACCTGCTCGGCGTGCTGGTCGTCTCGACGATCTGGGGGCTGCGGCTGGGCATCGTCACGTCACTCGCCAGCGCCGCGGCGTTCAACTTCTTCCACATCCCGCCCTTCGGGCGCTTCGCGATCGGCGACACCCGCAACTGGGTCGCGCTGGCGGCGTTCCTGACCACTGCGGTCGCGACAAGCACGGTCGCCGAGCTCGCCCGGGCGCGAGCCGAGGAGGCGCAGGCGCGCCGGGAGGAGGCCGACCTCGCCGCCGAGATGGCGCGGATGCTGTTGCGCGGCGACGACCTGGCGGGGGCGCTGCCCACCGTCGCCCAGCGCCTGGCCCGGGCGCTCGACCTGCCTTCGGCGGCGATCGAGCTGACCGCCGTCGACGGCGACGAGCGCCGCGTCGCGCTGCCGCTGCGCGACGCCGACCGCCGGCTCGGCACGCTCGTCGTGCCCGCCGACCTCGACGACGCGGTGCTCGAGCGCCTGCGCGTGCACGTCGTCCCCTCGCTGGAGGCGCTGCTCGCCGCCGCGCTGGACCGCGACGCGCTCCTGCGCGAGGTCGTGGAGACGAGCGCGCTGCGGCGCTCCGACGTGCTCAAGACCGCGCTGCTGCGCACGGTCTCCCACGACCTGCGCTCGCCGCTGACGGCGATCCTCACCGCCGCCGGAGCGCTCGGCGCGCCGCGCCTGTCGGCGCAGGAGCACGACGAGCTCGTCACCGACATCGGCGGCGAGGCCACGCGGCTGTCGCGGTTGGTCGACGACCTCCTCGACCTCTCGCGGCTCGAGGCGCAGGCGGCCGAGCCGCGCCTGGAGTGGTGCTCGATCGAGGAGGTGCTCCTCGCGGCCGTCGACGACGTCGCCGCCGGCCCCAGCGCCTTCGCGCTGTCGATCGACCCCGAGCTGCCGCTCATCCGCGCCGACGCCGCCCAGCTCGAGCGCGCGTTCGCCAACCTGCTCGAGAACGCCGGCCGCTACTCCGGCGGCCACCCGGTCTCGGTCCGCGCTCGCGCCGTGCGCGGCCTGATCCTCGTGCGGGTCGTCGACCGCGGCCCGGGCGTGCCCCGCCGCGACGTCGATCGCATCTTCGAGCCGTTCTACCGCTCGGGGTCCGGCAACGGCCACCGCGGCTCGGGCCTGGGCCTGGCCATCGTGCGCGGGTTCGTCGAGGCCAACGGCGGGCGCGTGTGGGTCGAGTCGCTCCCGGGGCAGGGCACGGCCTTCGTGGTCGAGCTGCCGCTCGAGGCGAGCGGCGGATGAGCGAGCAGCGCCGGCGCGTGCTCGTCTGCGACGACGAGCCCCAGATCCTGCGCGCGCTGAAGGTGATCCTGCGCGAAGCGGGTTTCGAGGCGCTGCCGGCGGCGACGATGGAGGAGGCGCTCGACCGCGCCGCGGTGCGCCCGCCCGACGCGGCGATCGTCGACCTCATGCTCCCGGACGGCTCCGGGGTCGAGCTGTGCCGCCGCCTGCGCGAGTGGAGCTCGATGCCGATCCTGGTCCTGAGCGCGATCGGCGACGAGGACGTCAAGGTGGAGGCCCTGGAGGCCGGCGCCGACGACTACGTCACCAAGCCGTTCGGCCCCCGCGAGCTGGTTGCGCGCCTGGGCGCGGCGCTGCGGCGCACCGGCGCCGTCCCCGACGAGCCGGCGATCGAGGTCGACGGCCTGCGGATCGACCTCAACGCCCGGATCGTGCGCCGCGACGGCGAGGAGGTCCACCTCACCCCGATCGAGTTCGACCTGCTGCGCACGCTCGCCCGCAACCGCGGACGGCTGCTGACCCACCGCACGCTGCTCGTCGAGGTGTGGGGGCCGCAGTACGCCGACGACACGCAGGTCCTGCGCGCCCACATCGCCAACCTGCGCCGCAAGATCGAGCCGGCCGGCGAGCGCCGCTACATCCGCACCGACACCGGCATCGGGTACCGCTTCGGCGCCTGACGCGCGCCCGGCGGCCGATCTTCACAACATCTGCATGCCGGGCCGCGTTTCCTGCATGCGGCCTTGACGGGCGCGGGCGCACCATGGCTCCATGGACCTGATCGCCATCGCCATCGCCGTGGCCGTCTTCGCGGGACTGGCCCTCCTCGTCGAGGGACTCGAGCGCGTATGAGCGCCGCGAGCTGGCTCGGCCTGAGCGTCGCCGCGCTCATCTGCGTCTACCTCGTCTACGCGCTGCTGCGCGGCGAGCGGTTCTGAGGCGCCGATGCTCCAGGGCTTCCTCCAGATCGCGATCTTCTGCGTGCTGATCGTCGCCATCACGCCGGTGCTCGGCGGCTACCTCGCGCGCGTCTTCGGCGACGAGCGGACCTTCCTGGACCCAGTCGTCGGTCCGCTCGAGCGCGCGACCTACCGCGTGCTGCGCATCGACCCGGGCCACGGCCAGGACTGGAAGGCCTACGCCCGCAGCCTCATCGCCTTCTCGCTGCTGGGCTGGCTGGTCCTCTTCGCGATCCTGCGCACGCAGACGCTGCACCCGTTCAACCCCGGCAACTTCCACTCGGGCACGTGGGACCTGTCGTTCAACACGGCCTCCTCGTTCGTCACCAACACGAACTGGCAGTACTACGCGGGCGAGACGACGCTCTCCTACTTCAGCCAGATGGCCGGCCTGGCGGTGCAGAACTTCCTCTCGGCGGCCGTCGGCCTCGTCGTGGCGATCGCGCTGATCCGCGGCATCGTCGCCCGCCGCACCGAGCGCACGCCGGTCCTGGGGAACTTCTGGCACGACCTCGTGCGGGCGTGCTTCCACGTCCTGCTGCCGATCTCGATCGTCGGCGCGATCCTGCTCGTCTCGCAGGGCACGCTGCAGACGCTGGGCGGGGCCGTCGCCGGCCTGGCGCGCGGACCGGTCGCCTCGCAGGAGGCGATCAAGGAGCTCGGCACCAACGGCGGCGGCTTCTTCAACGTCAACTCGGCCTTCCCGTTCGAGAACCCGACTGGCCTCTCGAACCTGCTCGAGCTGCTCCTGATCCTCTGCATCCCCGCCGCGCTGACCTCGACCTACGGGCGCCTGGTCGGCAGCCGCCGGCAGGGGTGGGCCATCTTCGCCACGATGGCGGCGCTGTTCATCGCGAGCGTCGCGGTCGTGTACGTCGCCGAGATGCACGGCACCCCGGCCCAGCACGCCGCCGGCGTGCACGCCGCGGCGGTCCAGGGCTCGACCGGCGGCAACATGGAGGGCAAGGAGCAGCGCTTCGGCATCGCCAACTCGGCGCTGTGGACCGCCGTCACGACCGTGACGTCGTGCGGCGCGGTCAACGCGGCCTTCGAGTCGCTGACCGGCATCGGGGGACTGGTGCCGATGGTGAACCTGTCCTATGGCGAGTCCGTCTTCGGCGGCGTCGGCACCGGTCTGTACACGATGCTCCTCTACGTCCTGCTCGCCGTCTTCATCGGCGGCCTGATGGTCGGACGCACGCCCGAGTTCCTGGGCAAGAAGGTCGAGGCGCGCGAGATCAAGCTCGTCTCGCTCGGGGTGCTCGTCACGCCGCTGGCGGTGCTGCTGGCCAGCGGCCTGGCCTTGGCGACGAAGTACGGGCGGCCGTCGATCTTCGCCTCCGGGCCGCAGGGCTTCAGCGAGTCGCTGTACGCCTACATGTCGCAGGCCAACAACAACGGCTCGGCCCTCGCCGGCTACACGGGCTACTACCAGCCCAACCCCGGCAACCTCGGCGCCCACGGCATCACGTTCGCCGACGTCCTCGGCGGCGTGACGATGCTCGGAGCGCGCTTCATGCCGATCCTGCTCGTGCTCGCCGTGGCCGGCGCCCTGGCCGGCAAGCGCGTCGCCCCCGCCGGCCTGGGCACGCTGCGGACCGACACGCCGACGTTCGTGGTCCTGCTCGCCGGGACCGTCGTGCTCATCGGCGCCCTGACCTTCTTCCCCGCCCTGCTGCTCGGCCCCGTCGTGCAGGGCATGACCAACCGCCTCTTCTAGCCATGAGACTCCGAAACGACCTGCTCACCGCCGCGCTCGCGGTCCTCCTCTTCACCGTCGTGCTCGGCCTCGCCTACCCGCTGGCCATGACCGGGATCGCGCAGGTCGCGTTCCCCAACAAGGCCAACGGGTCGCAGATCGAGGTCGGCGGGAAGGTCGTCGGCTCACGCCTGATCGCCCGGGCGTTCACGACGCGTGACCACCGACCCGATCCCCGCTACTTCCAGCCGCGGCCGTCGCAGACGAGCTACAGCGCGACGGCGAGCGCCTTCTCCAACCGTGGACCCAACGCCGCCTCGGCGCGGTTCTTCTACCGCGACCAGCTCGCGTCCTACCTCGCCCTCGAATCGCCCTACGACCCCGGCCTGACCCGCGCCGGCGTGCCCGTCGACGCGGTCACCACCTCGGCGTCGGGGGTCGACCCCCACATCTCGCCCGCCAACGCCCGCATCCAGGCGCGGCGCGTCGCCGCCGTGCGCCACCTGCCGCTCGCGCGCGTGAGCGCGCTCGTCGCCGCCAACACCGACGGGCGCTTCCTCGGGGTCATCGGCGAGCCCGGCGTGAACGTGCTCGAGCTCAACCTCGCCCTCGACAAGGAAGCCCCCGGCCGATGACCGCCAAGCCGTCCTCCTCGCTGTTCACCGCCGCGCTCATCCGCCCGGCGATCGTGGGGTCCCTGCGCAAGCTCGACCCGCGCGTGCAGGTGCGCAACCCGGTGATGTTCGTCGTCGAGGTCGGCGCCGTGCTGACCACGATCGCGGCCGTCTCGCAGATCGTCACCGGAAGGACGTTCGGCGGCGGCCACGAGACGGTCCTGTTCACCGTCACCGTCTCGATCTGGCTGTGGCTGACCGTCGTCTTCGCCAACCTCGCCGAAGCGCTCGCGGAGGGCCGCGGCCGCGCCCAGGCCGCCGCCCTGCGCGCGATGCGCACGGAGACGACCGCCACCATGCGCGACGGCTCGACGCGCGCGGCGTCGGAGCTGCACCGCGGCGACGTCGTGGTCGTCCAGGCGGGCGAGGTCATCCCCGGCGACGGCACGGTCGTGGACGGCATCGCCTCGGTCGACGAGTCGGCCATCACCGGCGAGTCGGCGCCCGTCATCCGCGAGTCCGGCGGCGACCGCAGCGCCGTGACCGGCGGCACCCGCGTCCTGTCCGACCGCATCGTTGTCGAGATCACCCAGGAGCCGGGCCAATCGTTCCTCGACCGGATGATCGCGCTCGTCGAGGGCGCCGAGCGGCGCAAGACGCCCAACGAGATCGCGCTGAACATCCTGCTCGCGGCGCTCACGCTGATCTTCGTCATCGTCGTGGTGACGCTGGCGCCGTTCGCGCACTACGCCAAGACCCAGATCTCGATCACGACGCTGATCGCGCTGCTCGTCGCGCTGATCCCCACGACGATCGGCGCGCTGCTGAGCGCCATCGGCATCGCCGGCATGGACCGCCTCGTGCGCCGCAACGTGCTGGCGCTCTCCGGCCGCGCCGTCGAGGCGTCGGGCGACGTCGACGTGCTGCTGCTCGACAAGACCGGGACAATCACGCTCGGCAACCGCCAGGCGTCGGAGCTCGTGCCCATGCCCGGCGTCGACGAGGCCGACCTGGCCGAGGCCGCCCAGCTCTCGTCGCTCGCCGACGAGACGCCCGAGGGGCGCTCGATCGTCGTGCTCGCCAAGCAGTACGGCCTGCGCGAGCACGAGATGGCGACGGCGGGCGGGATCGCGCCGCCGCAGTTCATCCCCTTCACCGCCCAGACCCGCATGAGCGGCGTCGACATGGATGGGAGCATGCTGCGCAAGGGCGCGGCCGACGCGATCGCCGCGTGGGTCCGCGCCGAGGGCGGCGTCCCGCCGCGCGAGCTCGACGGCGAGGTCGACCGCATCGCGCGCGAGGGGGGCACGCCGCTGGCCGTCGCGCGCAACACGCAGATCCTCGGCGTCATCTACCTCAAGGACACGGTCAAGGACGGCATGCGCCACCGCTTCGACCGCCTGCGGGCGATGGGCATCCGCACCGTGATGGTCACCGGCGACAACCGCCTGACCGCAGCCAAGATCGCCGAGGAGGCCGGCGTCGACGACTTCCTGGCCGAGGCCACGCCCGAGCGCAAGCTGGAGCTCATCCGCAGCGAGCAGGCCGAGGGCCGCCTGGTGGCCATGACCGGCGACGGCACCAACGACGCGCCGGCCCTCGCCCAGGCCGACGTCGGCGTGGCCATGAACACCGGCACCCAGGCCGCCCGCGAGGCGGGCAACATGGTCGACCTCGACTCCAACCCGACCAAGCTCATCGAGATCGTCGAGGTCGGCAAGCAGCTCCTGATCACCCGCGGCGCGCTGACGACGTTCTCGATAGCCAACGACGTGGCGAAGTACTTCGCGATCCTGCCGGCGATCTTCGCCGCGACCTACGCGACCAGCGCCGCCGCCCGCGGCCCGCTCGACGCCCTCAACGTCATGAAGCTCGGCACCCCGGCGTCGGCGATCATCTCTGCGATCGTCTTCAACGCCGTGATCATCCCGATGCTCGTGCCGCTGGCGCTGCGCGGCGTGCAGTACCGGCCGGTGGGCGCCACGGCGCTGCTGCGGCGCAACCTCGTCCTCTACGGGGCCGGAGGCCTGGTGGCGCCGTTCATCGCCATCAAGCTCATCGACCTCCTCGTCCACAACGTGCTCGGAGCGTGAGCGCGCGTGGGCACTACACGATCTTCCTCGGGATGGCCGCCGGGGCCGGCAAGACGTACCGGATGCTCCAGGAGGGCCACGCCGAGCAGGAGGCGGGGCGCGACGTCGTGATCGGCCTCGTGGAGACCCACGGGCGCGAGGACACGGCGGCCCTGGCCGAGGGGCTCCCGGCGGTGCCGCGCCGGCGCGTGACCTACCGCGGGACCGACCTCGAGGACATGGACCTGCCCGCGATCCTGCGCCGTGCGCCGGAGCTGTGCCTCGTCGACGAGCTCGCGCACACCAACGCCCCCGGCCTCGAGCACGAGAAGCGCTTCGAGGACATCGAGGATCTCCTCGACGCGGGCATCGACGTCCTCTCGACGGTCAACGTCCAGCACCTGGAGTCGCTCAACGACCAGGTCGCCGAGCTCAGCGGGGTGCGCGTGCGCGAGACCGTCCCCGACTCCGTCCTCGGGCGCGCCGACGAGGTCGTGCTGATCGACCTCAGCCCCGAGGCCCTGCTCGCCCGCCTGCGCGCGGGCAAGATCTATCGCGCCGAGCGCATCGAGGCGGCGCTGAACGGCTTCTTCCGGGTGGAGAACCTGGCGGCGCTGCGCGAGGTCGCGCTGCGCCAGGTCGCCGAGGAGGTGGAGTCCAAGCGGCTGGTCACCGAGGTCGTCGGGACCCGCGAGGACACCATGGCGGCCGAGCTGCCGCAGGCCGTCGGCGAGCGGCTGCTCGCCCTCGTCGAGCCCTATCCGGGGGCGCAGCGGCTCGTGCGCCGCGCCTGGCGCTCGTCGCAGCGCCTGGGCGCGCAGCTCGACCTGCTCTGGGTGGCGCCCCAGGCGCCGCCGAGCGGCGACGCCGCGCTCGAGCAGGAGCGCCAGCTCGCCGCGCTGCGCCAGCTCGCCTCGGTGCTCGGCGTCGCGCTCCTCGTCGAGCCGGGCGACGACGTCGCCGCCACCGTCGCCCGGGTCGCCCGCGAGCGCGGCTCGACCTACATCCTCCTCGGCCGCTCGCGGCCCGCGCGCGGGCTCGGCCGCCTGCGCGTGCCCCTCCCCCAGCGCCTCATGGAGGCGCTGCCCGGCGTCGACGTCCGCATCGTCGCCGACCGCTCCCTCCGTCACGAGAGGACGCCATGAGCACGCCCGTCCTGCTTCTCGTCGTGGCCGCCCCGACGCTCGCCCTGGGCGTCGCGGCGGGCTGGCTGCTGCCGCCGCACGGCCACCGGCCCCGCGCCGAGCGCGCCGCCGGCACGCGCCGCATCCTCGTGCCGTTCACCGGGGCGTCGATCTCGCGGCGCGCCTTCGACGCCGCGATCCGCCTGGCCCGCGCCGAGGAGGCGACGATCATGCCCGCCTACCTGGCCCGCGTGCCGCGTCACCTGCCGCTCGACGCGCCGCTGCCCAGCCGCTGCCTGCAGGCCATGCCGCTGCTGGAGGCGATCGAGCAGCGCGCGAGCCTGCAGGGGGTCCGGGTCGACGCGCGCATCGGCCGGGGCCGCACCTA
Source organism: Solirubrobacteraceae bacterium (assembly GCA_034664395.1). Lineage (GTDB taxonomy): Bacteria > Actinomycetota > Thermoleophilia > Solirubrobacterales > Solirubrobacteraceae > JAOPZW01. The sequence continues at coordinate 18,077 of JAXDHQ010000158.1, forward strand.
CCGCGACGCGCTGCGTCAGATGCTCGACGCCGAGCCGGTCGATCGCGTCATCGTGTCGGCCACGTCGAACCGCCGCACCGGCCTGAGCAGCGAGGACCTGCAGTGGCTCCTGGAGAAGGTGCCGGCCGAGGTCCTGATCCTGCGCCCCGACCCCGAGGACCACCGCGCCCTGACGGCCGCGGGGGTCCAGGGGCACTTCTAGGACCGGTCGCGGCGCCCGAAGTCGACGACGTAGGTCGCGCCGTCGGGGGCGCTGCCGGTCGCCAGTCCGGGCACGATCCCCAGTCCGGCGTCGCGGAACGCCGGCTCGAGGATGTTGCGCCGGTGCGGCGGCGAGTTCATCCACGCCTCGACGATGCCGGCCGGACTGGCGTCCTGCCCGGTGCCGGTCGCGATGTCCTCGCCGATGAGGAAGTTCCCGCGCAGGTAGCCGACACGCGCCACGCGCATCCGCAGCGACAGCCCTGCGGGGGACACGTGGTCGAAGAAGCGCTGGGCGACCATCTGGCGCGCGTAGCGCCCCGCGGCGTCGTCGAGGAGCGAGCTCGGTCGCAGCGCCCGCATCCCGCGGGCGGCGCGCTCGCGGTTCATCAGGCACAGGGCCACGCCGTCGAGCCCGGCGGCGGTGGCGGCGGTCACCAGCGCGTCGGCGCCGGGGCACGCCTGCGCCGGCGCCAGGCCGTCGGCCGTGGACAGCGGCTGGGGGACGCCCTGCGCTCCCGCCGGGGCGGCGGCGAGCAGAGCAACGGCAGCGGCAACGAGCAGCGTCGAGCGACGAGACAGCGACATGCGGTCGGCACCTCCGGGTCACTTCTTCGGCCCGCAGGTCGCTCCCCCTGCCTCGCGAGCTCGATGACGCTTCGCTAGTGCCCAGGCCCCCGCGGGGCCAAGCGCCGCGCGCGGATCTTCTAGGGCAAACCCTCGGGGGGCGGTCGTCGACGGCCGCAAGGCCGACTGGACGGATGTTCGACGCCGGAGCGGCCGGCCGTGCTAGCCGGTGACCCGCGACAGCTCGGCGAACGAGGTCAGGCCGTCGCGGACCTTGACCAGCCCCTCGTCGCGCAGGGTGCGCATCCCGGCCCGCTTGGCGGCCTCGGAGATCGCGTCCGCCGAGGCGCGGCCGACGGCGAGCTTGCGGATCTCCTCGCTCACCGGCATGACCTCGTAGAGGCCGATGCGGCCCTTGTAGCCCGAGCCGCCGCAGCGCGTGCAGCCGACGGCCTCGAAGACGTCGAGCGCCTCGTCGTCGACGTCGTAGCCGTTCTCGCGCGCGACGCTCCCGTCGACTCGCACCGGGCGCCTGCAGTGCTCGCACAGCCGCCGCGCGAGCCGCTGGGCGACGACGCAGTCGACCGCGCTGGCGACCAGGAACGGCTCGACGCCCATCTCGATGAGGCGCGCGATCGCGCCCGGCGCGTCGTTGGTGTGCAGCGTGCTCAGCACGAGGTGGCCGGTGAGCGCCGCCTCGACGGCGATCTGCGCCGTCTCGCGGTCGCGGATCTCGCCGACCATGATGATGTCGGGGTCGGCGCGCATCATCGAGCGCAGCCCGGTCGAGAACTGCAGGCCGGCCTTGACGTTGACCTGCATCTGCTTGACGCCGCTCAGCTCGTACTCGACCGGGTCCTCGATCGTGATGATGTTCTTCTCCGGCGTGTGCAGGCGGTGCAGCGCGCCGTACAGCGTGGTCGTCTTGCCCGAGCCCGTGGGGCCGGTGACGAGCACCGCGCCGTGCGGGCGTGAGAACGCCTTGACGAACAGGTCGCGCTCCTGGTCGGCCATGCCGAGGCGGTCGAGGTCGCTGACCGCGCCCTCCTTGTCGAGCACGCGCAGGACGGCCGATTCGCCGCCCACGAGCGGCAGCGTAGCCACGCGGATGTCGATCGAACGGCCGTCGATCGTCAGCGCGACGCGGCCGTCCTGGGGCACGCGGCGCTCGGCGATGTCGAGCTCGGACATGATCTTGATGCGCGAGATGACGGCGGCCACGAGCTGGCGCGGGATCGTCGTCGCCTCGATCAGGACGCCGTCGATGCGGTAGCGCACGCCGAGCTCGTGGTTGATCGGCTCGAAGTGGATGTCGGACGCGCCCTGCTCGACGCCCTGGGCGATGAGCGAGTGCACGAGCTTGATGACCGGCGCGTCGGCGGCCGACTCGCGCAGGTCGACGATCTCCTCGCCGCCGGTCTCCTGGTCGACGATCTCCTCCACGACCATGTCGTCGAGGCTGTTCAGGCGCTGGATCAGCGCGCTGATGTCCTCCTCGGGGGCGACGGCCGGGCGCACGTCGTAGCCCGTCATGAGCGAGATGTCGTCGATGGCCAGGACGTTGCCCGGGTCCACCATCGCGACGAGCAGGGTGTGCTTGTCCATGAAGCGCACCGGCACCGCCCCGTAGCGCTTGGCGGCGCTCGAGGGCAGGACGTTGGCTGCCGTCATGTCGACCTTGAACACGCCGAGGTCGAGGTGGTCGACGCCGAAGCGCTCGGCGACGACGCGGGCGAGCTGGTCGGCCGTCAGGACGCCGCGCTCGACCAGGACCTCGCCCGTGCGCCGACCCGAGGCGCGCGACTCGGCGATGCCGGCTTCCACCGACTCGCGGTTCGCGTAGCCGAGGTCCACGATGATGTCGCCGATGAAGCGGCTGGAGCGGCCGCGCTGGGAAGGGTGGGTGAGTCCGTGGGGCTGATCGGCCGAGGGAACGGAATGGGCAAGCGACATGCCCCGAATATCGGCAGCCGGGCGGAAATCTCCAGCCCCGCGGTTCGGCTCAGAACGGGCGCCTGGCGGCGGCCACCGCAGCCTGGCCGTAGCTGATCGCGCCGTCGTTCGGCGACAGGCGCTCCGGGACGAGCACGCGCAGGCCCCGCTCGGCCAGCCGCCGGGCCGTCGCGTCGAGCAGCAGGCGGTTCTGGAAGACCCCGCCGCTGAGCACGACGGTGGCGATGCCGTGGCGCTCGGCGACGACGTCGACGGCCCGCGCCGTGGCCCGCGCGACCGCGGCGTGGAACCGCGCGCCAACGAGCCCGGCGTCGATTCCGTCCGCCACGTCGCGGGCGATCGCGGCGATCGTCGGGCGCGGGTCCAGCACGACGGCGTCGCCCGTCTCGACGTCGAGCGGGTAGGGGTCGCCGGGCGCCGCCGCGCGCGCCGCGGCGCCCTCGAGCTCGGCGGCGGCCTGGCCCTCGTAGCTGACCTCGGCGCGCACGCCGCACAGCGCGGCCACCGCGTCGAACAGCCTCCCCATGCTCGTGGTCACCGGCGCCGCCAGCCCGCTGCCGGCCAGGCGCGCGATCGCCTCCCAGGCGGCCGGGCCGACCGCGTCGGCCAGGGTCGCGGGCAGCGCCGGCGGCGCGCCGGACGCCTCCTGCAGCCACGCGCAGGCCATGCGCCAGGGCTGGCGGACCGCGCGGTCGCCACCGGGCAGGCGCACCGGCCGCAGGTGGCCGGCGCGCTCGAAGCCGGCCAGGTCGCCGACGAGCAGCTCGCCGCCCCAGACCGTCCCGTCCGTCCCCAGCCCGGTGCCGTCGTAGATCGCGCCCACGGCCGGCCCGCGCTCGCCGTGCTCGGCCAGGCAGGCGGCGAGGTGGGCGTGGTGGTGCTGGACCGCCACGAGCTCGACGTCCTCGCGCTCGAGCGCGTACGCCGTCGAGAGGTAGTCGGGGTGCAGGTCGTGGGCGACCACGCGCGGTCGCACGGCGAACAGGGCCTCGAAGTGGGCGATGCCCTCGCGGAACGCGGTCAGCGTCTCGAGGTTGGCGAGGTCGCCGATGTGGTGGCCGACCCACGCGCGCCGGCCCTTGGCGACGCAGAACGTGCTCTTCAGCTCGGCGCCGCACGCCAGCAGCGGCGGGGCGTCGAGCGGCAGGTCGACGCTGGCCGGGACGTGCCCGCGCGAGCGGCGCAGCACGAGCGGCGGCCCGCTGCGCCGGACGCGCACGACGGAGTCGTCGGTGCGGACTCCGATCGGGCGGTCGTGGCCGAGGATCGCGTCGGCGATGCCGGCCAGGCGCGTGCGCGCCTCGTCGTCGCGGTGGACGATCGGCTCGTCGGAGACGTTGGCGCTGGTCATCACGAGCGTGGCGCCGACGTCGGCCAGCAGCAGGTGGTGCAGCGGCGCGTAGGGCAGCATCACGCCGAGGTCGGCCGAGCGCGGGGCCACGGCGTGCGCGACGCGCGCGTGCGGGCGGCGCGGAGCGAGCACGATCGGCCGCTCGCGGCCGATCAGCAGCGCCTCCTCGCCCGGGCCCAGCTCGACGAGCTCGCGCGCGGCCGGCAGGTCCGGCGCCATCAGCGCGAACGGCTTCTCCTCGCGGTGCTTGCGCGCGCGCAGCGCGAGCACCGCCGCCTCGTCGTCGGCCACGCAGGCGAGGTGGAACCCGCCCAGGCCCTTGACCGCGACCACCTGGCCGGCGCGCAGCGCCGCGACCGCCGCGCCCAGCGCGTCCTCGCCGGTCGCGGCGCCGAGCCTGAGCGTCGGGCCGCACGCGGCGCACGCGTTGGGCTGCGCGTGGAAGCGACGGTCGGCCGGGTCGTCGTACTCGGCCTGGCAGCGGGCGCACATCCGAAAGCCGGCCATCGTCGTCGCCGGACGGTCGTACGGCACGCCGAGCACGATCGTGAAGCGCGGCCCGCAGTTGGTGCAGGACAGGAACGGGTAGCGGTGGCGACGGTCGGCGGGGTCGAACAGCTCGGCCAGGCAGTCGTCGCACGTGGCGCTGTCGGGCGAGACGAGCGCCACCGGCTCGGCCCCGCCGGCGCTGGCCACGATCGCGAACGCCGCCTCGCCGGTGGGCGCCAGCGGCTCGTGCTCGACGCGCTCGACGCTGGCCAGCGGCGGGGCCTCGACGGCCAGCCTCGCCAGGAAGGCCCGCACGGCGCGGTCGTCGCCCTCGACCTCGAGCAGCACGCCGCGCTCGTCGTTGCGCACGAAGCCGCCGAGCGCCAGCTCTCCGGCGAGGCGGTGCACGTAGGGCCGGAAGCCGACCCCCTGCACGAGGCCCTCGACGCGGGCCCGCACCCGCGTCGCGCTCACGCCCCCGCCTCGACGAGCTCGCGCAGCGCGTGGTAAGCGCTGGCCTGCGCCTCCTGGATGCGCGGGATGTGCTGCGAGCGGGTGACGACCACGTGGTCGGCGAGGCCGCCGGCGGCGATCTGCCCGCCGTCGTAGCCGACGAGCGCGATCGTTCGCAGGCCGCGCCGGCGCGCCTCGGCCAGCGCGGCGAGGACGTTGGCCGACCCGCCGCTGGTCGACAGTGCGAGCAGGACGTCGCCGGCGCGGCCGTGGGCGATCACCTGGCGGGCGAAGATCGCCTCGACGCCGACGTCGTTGGCCACGGCGGTGAGGATCGCGGTGTCCTCGGTGAGGTCGAGCGCCGGCCGCGCCGGCCAGCCGTGAGGCGGCGCGCGGAAGTCGGCGACGGCGTCCATGGCGTCGGTGGCCGAGCCGCCGTTGCCCAGCGCGAGCAGCCGCCCGCCGGCCGCGAAGGCGGCGCGCAGCTCGGCGGCCGCCGCGGCCAGCGCGTCGGCGCCCTCCGTCAGCGTCTGCACGCGCAGCGCCGCGACCTCGCCCGCCTTCATCGCGACCGAGGCGCGCACGTCGGCCATCACCGCCTCGAGATCGGTCTCCCGCTCGGCCAGGAACGGGTACAGGAAGCTCGATGCGCCGGTGTCGTGGACGGGCGCGGCGGCGCGGCCCTCGAGCAGGCCGCGGTGCTCGAAGAAGACGTGCACGAGCTCCCAGAGCACGTGATAGGCCGTCTCGACCAGCTCCTGGGCCACGAACGGGTCCGCGCCGGGCGGCGCCAGCTCCCACTCGGCGCCGGCGGGCGCGAAGGCGACGGTCAGCGCGCCCCGCTCGCGCGCGACGGCCAGCGCGCGCGCCGTCTCCGGGTCCTCCGCCTCGAAGGCGATCGCGATGTCGTCGGGCTCGGCGACGAGCGCCATCTGCGCGTCGAGCGGGCCGCCCTCCGCCGCGAGGCCCAGCGCCGGCAGCGCGCGCTTGCCCACGATCACGGGATGGACGAACTCGACCGTGACGTGGCGCACGTCCGAGCGCGCGGCGGGCGAGCGCCCGAGCGCGACGAGCCGCCCCCCGCGGGCGAAGCGCTCGGCCATCCGGTGGCACAGCCGCGCCAGCGACTCGGCCTGGGCCTCGAAGTAGTCCGCGCTGGCGGCCGTGCGCCGCGCCAGCAGCGCGTCGATGATCGCCGCGGCCGGGGCGGCGGCCCTCACGCCGGCGCGCCGGCGCGCGCCACCAGCCGCTCCAGCCAGCTCCGAAAGGCCTCCACCCCCTCCCCCGTGCGCGCGCTGACGAGGATCCGCTCGACGCCGGGATGGACCGCGTCGAGGTGGTGCAGGTAGAGCTCGAGGTCGAAGTCGAGGTGCGCGAGCAGGTCGATCTTGTTGATGACGACGAGCTCGCACGCCCGGAACATCAGCGGGTACTTCAGCGGCTTGTCCTCGCCCTCGGTCACCGACGACACCATCACGCGCGCGTCCTCGCCGATCCGGAACTCGGCCGGGCACACGAGGTTGCCGACGTTCTCGACGACGAGCAGGTCGATCTCGTCCAGCGGCAGCGACGGCAGCGCGGTGCGGACCATGTTGGCGTCGAGGTGGCACTCGCCGCCGAAGCCCGCGTCCGTGTTGAGCTGGGTCACCGGGACGTGCAGCGACGCCAGCCGGTCGGCGTCGAGGCTGCCCTGCACGTCGCCCTCCAGGACGCCGGGACGGATGCCGTCGAGGTCGGCCAGGACGCGCTCGAGCAGCGTCGTCTTGCCCGCGCCGGGCGCGCTCATCAGGTTCACCACGCTGACGCCGGCGCGGTCGAAGTCGTCGCGGTTGGAGCGCGCGATCGTGTTGTTGGCGTCGAGCGCGTCCTCCACCACCCGCACGCGGGTCCGATGCATGGCGGCTCCCCTACATCGACCGGATCTTCAGGTACCGGCGGATTTCGGGAAGCGACACCCCGATCAGCGCGCCCACGCCGGACAGCACGGCCATCAGGAGCAGGAGCTGGACGACGGGGCTGATGCGGACTTCACTCATGACGGGTGCTCCTCGGTCGCTGGCTTGCGGATCAGGTCGTCGAGCAGCGACTCGACCAGGCGCACGGCCTCGTCCATCGCGGCCCGGACGGGCTCGCTCATGTCGACGACGACGTCCTCCTCCTCGCCGGTCATCCGGGTCTGGGGCTCGCAGCCCACGACCAGCGTGCGCGGCGGCGACCCGCCGAGGGCCCGGGCGAGCGCCAGGACCTTGACGGGATCCATGCCGTGGGCGTCGACCGTCGCGGCACCCTCGTCGACCTCGGCCTCGATGACGTAGAGGGTCCCGGGCGGCTGGCCGCGCGGCGTGGCGTCGAGCAGCACGACGACGTCGTAGTCGTCCATCGCGTAGGCGAGGTCCATGCCGCGGATGCCGAAGTCGACGACGTCGACGCCCGCGGGCAGCGCCTGCTGCGCCAGGCGCCCGGCCAGGGCCACGCCGAAGGCGTCGTCGCCCAGGAAGACGTTGCCGATGCCGGCGACGAGGATCCGCTGCGCCGCAGGGTCGCCGGCGGCCTCGTCGCCCAGCGGCTCGACCTCCGACGGCGCGAAGAAGAAGCGGTGCCCGGGCTGGCGGCGCTCGCCGAGGTCGCGGCCGGGGTCGTCCTCGACCGTGATCGCGAGCTGGACGTTGCCCTCCATGTCCTGCTCGATGGCGTCGACGACCGCGACGCGCCCGGCGAGCGCGAGGTCGAAGACGTCGCCGCCGGCGCGCGGCCGCAGCCGCACGCGGCTGCGCCGGCGCAGCTCGACGCCGTCGACGACGACCGAGTCGGGCGCCGGGCGCTCGAGCTCCTCCCAGGCGCCGCGGCCGTCGATCACGGCCGCACCACCCGGAGGTCGCGGATGGCGCCGTGCATGCGCATGCGCTCGTCCTCGGTCAGGGCCTCGGTGCGCTCGAGGATCTCGCGGACGCGCGGGTCGGAGTCGCGCATCTCGGCCTTCTCCTCGTCGGTCAGGCTGAGGATGCTCAGCGTCAGCAGGCCGTCGATCTCGCCGCCGTCGAAGAGGTCGCCGGGGCTCTCGGGCGCGATCCGCGGGTGGTCCTCGAGGATGATCGGCGAGGAGAGCAGCGTGTGGCGCTCTCCGGGCTCGCCGACGAGCACCGGCCAGGCGCCCTGGTTGCGGCACGCCTGCGCCTCGTCGCGCAGCTCCCGCGGCGGATCGGTGAGCGAGACGAAGGCGCCCCGCACGGCGCGCAGCACCGTGTGGGTGGAGCAGAACGTGCGCCGCAGCGCCTCCTGGCGGTCCTCGCCGTCGAACGGACTCGCGTTCTCGATCGCGACGGTCACGCGGGCCAGCTCCGGCGCGAGCCGCTCCACTGCGACCGTGACCGCTCCGGCCAGCGGCTCCCACGACCGGATCAGGGCACCGGCGCGGCGGCCGTCGCCGTCGACCAGCGGCTCCTCCCCCCGGCCGGCGGGAACGTCGATCGCGGCGCGACGCTGCGCGTCCGGCCCGAGCGCCGGGATCGCGACCTCGCGCTCGACCGCCTCCTGCCACGCGAGATGGCGCCGGCCGTCGACCGTGAGCTCGTCGACGAGCTCGGGGCCGTCGGGGCCCTCGCGCGCGACCTGGCGCTCGACGACGTGCAGGAAGCGCACGGTGACCCGCACCTCGGGGTCGGCGCCTTCGACCAGGCACTCGGTGCGCATGAGGAAGGCGTCGTCGGGATGGCGCTCGCTGTGGGTGCGCGGGTGCACGCCCCCGAACGTCCAGCGCCGCTGGTTCTTCAGCGCCGAGCGCCGGTAGGGCCACAGCACGTAGCCCTCGTAGAGCACGGCGTCGGCGATCTGCCTGACCGGGTCCATCGCTACGCCTCGCCCTCTCCGAGCAGCGCGTCGACGACGTCCTCCCAGCGCGCCAGCGCGTGGCGCGACCTGTAGGCCGCGAGCCGGTCGAAGCGGTCCTTCTCGATCCGCAGCCACGCGGTCCCGGCGAAGTGGCGCTCCATCGTCTCGCGCCACACGGCGACCGGCAGGCGGTACTCGGCCTCGTGCTCCCACGACAGCCGCGCGGTCTGGAGCTGGCCGGCGGCGCCGGTGTAGAACAGCGAGCCGCTGAACAGGAACTCGAGCCGCACCTCGCCGTCGGCGAGCGCGTCGAAGTACCGCGACGCGGCGACCTCGAGGTCGTAGCTGCACGGCACGTTGACGTCGACGACGGTGCTCGACGCGAACGGCGGCACGACGAGCGTCATGCGCGTCCACAGCAGCGTGCGCAGGTTCGTGGACCAGTCGGCCACCGCCCCGAAGAGCTCGAACAGGCGCTCCTCGGCGCGCGCGTCGTACGCCCGCCGGCGGGCGGCGATCTGGATCTGGACGTCGAGCAGGATCGACCGGATCGGCTCGCCGGCGACGCTGTCGATGCGCAGCGCGAAGCCCAGCGTCGGCGCCGCCGCGTACGGGACGGGCGCCGCGCCCTGCACCGCGAACGCCAGCTCCGGGATGGAGCCGGCACCGAACATCGGTCCGGGTCGCGTGGCCGACATCGCCGCGTCCGGGCGCCTACGCCGGCGACAGGTTCGGCATCCGCGGGTCGATCGGCTGCTCGTCCTGCGGGTTGATGCCGGTCGAGCGCTCGGCGGTCGAGCGGCCGTCGGGCAGGTGGCCCTCCTGCTTCTCGTAGTTGCCGCGCGCGTTGCCCTGCGGGACCCCAGGCGTGTGCGCCGACACGTCGGTCCTGGTCTGCGCCTTGCCCGTCCTGATCCTGGTCATCGCGTCTCCTTCGTGTCGTGGCGGCTCGCCGCGCGCGAGCGCCGGTCGAGCTCGTCGAAGAACCGGCCGAGCTCCTCCCACACCTCGCGGCCGCCGGTCAGCCCGCGCCAGCGGGTGCGGATCAGGCCGACGAGCTCGTGGCACACGTCGATCCCGACGATCCAGTGCTGGCGCGCGCCGCGCGCGCGGTTCACCAGCAGCGCCTCGACGTCGGGCGCCATGGCGCCGAGCACCGGGTTGGCCGCCTCGAGCTCGCGCCACGCCTCCAGGCCGAGCAGCGACTCGGTCGCGCCCATCGGGCCCGGGTAGTAGGCCATGACCCGCTCGTCGCGCGAGCTGTGGAAGAAGAACGCCATGTCGACCGGGATGCGCAGCTCCTCCCAGGCGAGGTCGCCGAGCTCGAAGTCGGCGATCCGCCGGCGGCGGTCCGGGACGAGCCGGTAGTGCCCGGCCCCGGCCGCGCTGCGGTCGAACAGCAGCGCGCACGCGCGGCAGGCGCACATGAGCTCGCGCCGATCGAGGTCGAGCAGGTGGCGGTGCTCGGGCGCCATCGGCGCGCCGCACAGCTCGCAGCGCTCGGCGACCTCCTCGCGCTCGACGACCGTGCGCTGTGCCAGGCGTCGCAGGCGCGAGCTCGCGAGCGTGTCGATCGGGGCCGCCATCGCGTCAGACCGGCGTGCCGAGCGCCACCTTGATGAGGCCGGCGCCGTCGACCAGCAGCG
>JAXDHQ010000159.1:0-5949 GCA_034664395.1 Solirubrobacteraceae bacterium
GGACGACGGTCGAGACCGCCGCCGTCCTCGACGCCGTCCGCGCGGCGCCCGAGCGCTCGGCGGTGCTGGTCGACTCGCTCGGCACGTGGCTGAGCGAGGTTCTCTGGCGCGCGGGCGCCCTCGACGACGCCGCGCCCGGTGCCGCGATCGTCGAGGCGCTCCTGGCCGACGTCGCGACGCTCGCCGAGCTGGCGGCGGCCCGGTCGGCCCCCGTCGTCGTCGTGGCCGAGGAGGCGGGGTGGGGGCCGGTCCCGCCCGCGCCGGCGACGCGCCGCTGGCTCGACGCGATGGGCGACGCCGCCCAGGCGCTCGCGCGAGCCGCAGATCGCGTGGTGCTCGTCGTGGCCGGACGCGTCGTGGAGCTGCCATGAGCGCCGACCTGCACGGCGACCACTACGCCCGCGGCGCCGCCCACGACTTCGCCGTCAACGTCGTCGCCGGCGCGCGCCCGCCGTGGCTGCAGGACGCCATCGCCCGCGGCGTCGCCGCCCTCGGCGCCTACCCCGACGAGGCGCCGGCCGTCGCCGCCGTCGCCGCGCGCCACGGCCGCGCGGTCGAGGACGTCGTGCTCGTCAACGGCTCGGCGCAGGCGTTCACCCTCGTCGCCCACGCCCTGCGCCCGCGCCGGCCGACCGTCGTGCACCCGTCGTTCACCGAGCCCGAGCGCGCGCTGCGCGAGTCTGGCGCCGCGCCGGCGCGGGCGATCCTCGCCGCCCCCTTCGCCCTGGACCCCTCCGCCGTCGGCGACGACGCCGACCTCGTCGTCGTCGGCAACCCGACCAACCCGACCGGGGTGCTGCACCCGCGCGCGGCCATCGCCGACCTGTGCCGGCCCGGACGCGTCACGGTCGTCGACGAGGCGTTCATGGACCTCGTCCCCGGCGAGCGCGAGAGCGTCGCGGGCGCCGAGCTCCCGGGCCTCGTCGTCACCCGCAGCGTGACGAAGGCGCTCGGCGTCCCGGGCGTCCGCGCCGGCTACCTGCTCGCGCCCGCGCCCGTCGCCGCGGCCCTGCGCCGCGCCCGCCCGGCGTGGTCGCTGAACGCCGTCGCGCTGGCGGTCCTCGAGGCCGCCGCGCGCCACCCCGAGCACACGGCGCAGCTCGCGTTGCGGACCGCCGAGGAGCGGGCCCGTCTCGCCGCGCGGCTGCGCGACGTGCCCGGCGTGGCCGTCCTCGACGGCGCCGCCAACTTCCTGCTGCTCGAGGTCCGCGACGGCGCCCGCGTCGCCGAGCGCCTGCGCGAGGAGCACGGCATCGCCGTCCGTCCGGCCGCGACGTTCCCGGGCCTGGGGCCCGATCACCTGCGCGTCGCGGTCCGCGGCGACCCGCTCGACGCGCAACTCGTCGCGGCGCTGGGCGCGGTCGGGTCAGTCCCCGTCGGTTGAGTCGCGGTCGACCTCGAACAGCGGGTGGCCGAGCGGCACCTGGTCGCCGGCGGCGACGTGCATCGCCCGCAGCGCGCCGTCGATCGGCGCCTGCAGCGAGAGCTCCATCTTCATCGCCTCCATGACGACGAGCGTCTGCCCGGCGCGCACCGCGTCGCCGGCCGCGCCGTCGACCGACACCACCGTGCCCGGCATGGGGGCGACGACGGAGCCGTCGGACAGCGTCGCGGCGTCGTGGCCCTCGTGGCGCGGGCGGCGCAGGTCGTGGACCTCGCCGTGGTGCACGACGACGATCCCGTCGCGCGTCTCGAGCACCTGCAGCTCGTGCGGCTCGCCGTCGATCTCCAGGCGCAGGCGCCCCGGCTCGGCGGCCAGCGGGCGCACGGTCCGCTCGCGCTCGCCGTCGGCGACCGTCCCGGCGCGGACGTCGACGCGCAGCACGCGGCGATCGCCGGCGACCTCGAGCTCGACGACGACCGGCGCCGGCGGCCCGCCGAGGCGGAAGCCGTCGCGGGCGCCGAAGGGATCGCGCGGCGCCGGCTCGCCCGCCGTGGCCAGCGACCACGCCCCGGCGCACAGCGCGACGTCCGCGCCCTCGCGCGGGAGCGCGTCGGGGTGGTCGTCGAGCCACGTCGTGTGGATCTCCGACCGCGTGAACGCCGGCGAGGCCGCCAGCCGGCGCAGGAACCCGAGGTTGGTGGTGACGCCGAGGATCGCGCTGTCGTCGAGCGCCGCGACGAGCGCCCGCCGCGCCGCCTCGCGGTCGACGCCGTGGGCGATGACCTTGCCGAGCATCGGGTCGTAGTGGGTGAGGACCTCCTGGCCGTCCTCCAGCGCGGCGTCGACGCGCGCGCGCCGCGACCAGCGCACGGTCGTCGCCGTGCCCGCCTGGGGCAGGAACCCGGCGTCGGGGTCCTCGGCGTAGACGCGCGCCTCGATCGCGTGCCCGCTCGCGGTCAGCTCGTCCTGCGTGAACGGCAGCGGCTCGCCCTGGGCGATCGCGAGCTGCAGCGCGACCAGGTCGACCCCGCAGATGAGCTCGGTCACCGGGTGCTCGACCTGCAGCCGCGTGTTCATCTCCAGGAAGAGGACCTCGTCGCCGGCGACCACGAACTCGACCGTGCCCGCGTTGACGTAGCCGACCTCGCGCGCGAGGCGCACGGCCGCGCCGGTCACCGCCTCGCGCACGGCGGGCGAGATCGTCGGCGCCGGCGCCTCCTCGATCACCTTCTGGTGGCGGCGCTGGGTCGTGCAGTCGCGCTCGAAGAGGTGGACGACCGCGCCGTGGGCGTCGGCGAGCACCTGGACCTCGACGTGGCGGGCGTCCTGCACCAGCCGCTCGAGCAGCAGCGTGTCGTCGCCGAACGCCGCCTTCGCCTCGCGCCGCGCCGCGCGCAGCGCGTCCGCGAGCTCGGCCTCCGCGCGCACGATGCGCATGCCCTTGCCGCCGCCGCCCGCCGTCGCCTTGACCATCAGCGGGAAGCCGACCTCGGCGCCGGCCCGCTCCAGCAGCGCGGCGTCGCCGGCGTCGTCGAGGGCGGGGACGACCGGCACGCCGGCGCCCACCGCCAAGCGGCGCGCCTGGTCCTTGCGCCCCATGAGCTCGATCACGTCGGCGGGCGGCCCGACGAACGTCAGCCCCGCCTCGACGCACGCCCGCGCGAGGCCGGCGTTCTCGGAGAGGAAGCCGTACCCCGGGTGGACGGCCTGCGCGCCCGCGCGCCGCGCGGCGTCCAGGATCGCCGGGATCGAGAGGTAGGACTCTGCCGCCGCGGCCGGGCCGATGCGCAGCGCGGTGTCGGCCGCGCGCACGTGCGGCGCCGTGCGGTCGGCGTCGGAGTAGACCGCGACGGTGCGCAGTCCGGCTGCGCGCGCGGCGCGCAGCACGCGGATGGCGATCTCGCCGCGGTTGGCGACGAGGACGCAGTCGAAGGCGGCCATCACATGCGAAAGACGCCGTAGGGAGCGGGCGGCGCCATCGTGCGGGTGGCCGTCGCCAGCGCGAGCGCCAGGACCCGGCGCGAGTCGAGCGGGTCGAGGATGCCGTCGTCCCATAGCCGCGCGGTCGAGTAGTAGGGCGAGCCCTGGTGCTCGTAGCGGGTGCGGATCGGCTCCCTGAACGCCTCCTCGTCCTCCGTCGACCAGGTCTCGCCGCGCAGCTCCATCGCCTCGCGCCGCACGGTGGCCAGCACCGACGCCGCCTGCTCGCCGCCCATGACCGAGATGCGGGCGTTGGGCCACGTCCACAACAAGCGCGGGCCGAAGGCGCGCCCGCACATGCCGTAGTTGCCGGCGCCGAACGAGCCGCCGATCACCAGCGTGAGCTTGGGGACGGTCGAGCACGCCACCGCCGTGACGAGCTTGGCGCCGTCCTTGGCGATGCCGCCGCTCTCGTACTCGCGCCCGACCATGAAGCCGGCGATGTTCTGCAGGAAGAGGAGCGGCACCCGGCGCTGGTTGCACAGCTCGATGAAGTGCGCCCCCTTCAGCGACGACTCCGAGAACAGGATGCCGTTGTTGGCCACGATCCCGACGGGGTGGCCCCAGATGTGGGCGAACCCGCAGACCAGCGTCTCGCCGTAGAGCGCCTTGAACTCGTGCAGGCGGCTGCCGTCGACCAGCCGCCAGATGACCTCGCGCACGTCGTAGGGCGTGCGCAGGTCGCCGGGGACGATGTCGTAGAGCTCGCCCGGGTCCTCGAGCGGCTCCTCGGGGTCGAGGATCTCGACCTCGGCCGGCATCGGCGCCGGCCGAGCGAGCGTGGCCACGGCCGAGCGCAGGATCGCCAGCGCCTCGGCGTCGTCGGCGGCGAGGTGGTCGACGACGCCCGACCGGCGCGCGTGGACGTCGCCGCCCCCGAGCTCCTCGGCGGTCACGATCTCGCCGGTCGCCGCCTTCACCAGCGGCGGCCCGCCGAGGAAGATCGTCCCCTGCTCGCGGACGATCACCGTCTCGTCCGACATGGCGGGGACGTAGGCGCCGCCGGCGGTGCACGACCCCATCACCGCCGCGAGCTGGGGGATGCCCCGGGCCGACATGTTCGCCTGGTTGAAGAAGATCCGCCCGAAGTGCTCGCGGTCGGGGAAGACCTCGTCCTGCAGCGGCAGGAACGCCCCGCCGGAGTCCACCAGGTAGATGCACGGCAGCCGGTTCTCCGCCGCGATCTCCTGCGCGCGCAGGTGCTTCTTGACCGTCACCGGGTAGTAGGTGCCGCCCTTCACGGTCGCGTCGTTGGCGACGACCATGCACTCGACGCCCTGCACCCGGCCGATGCCGGTGACGACGCCGCCCGCCGGGACGTCGTCCTCGTAGAGCTCCCACGCCGCCAGCGGCGAGAGCTCCAGGAACGGGGAGCCCGGGTCGAGCAGGCGGTCGATGCGATCGCGGACGAGCAGCTTGCCGCGACCGACGTGGCGCTCGCGAGCCCGGGCGCCGCCGCCGAGGCGGACCTGCGCCAGCCGCTCGCGCAGCTCGGCCGCGAGCTCGGCCAGCGGCGTCGGCGCCGTCCTGACGGCCGCGCCGCTCACGCGCCCAGCGCCCGGGCGATGACCATCTGCTGGACCTCGTCGGTCCCCTCGCCGATGGTGAGGATCTTGGCGTCGCGGTAGTAGCGGCACACGGGGTACTCCTCGATGTAGCCGTAGCCGCCGTGGATCTGGACCGCCTCCTCGGTGGCGCGCACGGCCAGCCGCCCGGTCTTGAGCTTGGCCTGGGCGGCGGTGAGCGTGAAGGACTCGCCGCGGTCCTTCAGGAGCGCCGCCTTGTAGGTGAGCAGCCGGGCGGCCTCGATCTCGGTCGCCATGTCGGCGAGCTTGCCCTGGATCGCCTGGAACTTGGAGATCGGCCGGCCGAAGGCGCGGCGCTCCTTGGCGTAGGCGAGCGCCTGGTCGAGCGCGCCCTGCGCGAGGCCGACGCCCATCGCGGCCACGCCGATGCGCCCGATGTCGAGGATGTGCAGGAACTGCTTGAACCCGGCGCCGCGCGGCCCGAGCAGGTTCGCCTCGGGTACCCGGCAGTCGGTGAAGGTCAGCGGGCGCGTGTCCGACGCGTTCCAGCCCATCTTGCGGTAGGGCTCGCCCTGCTCGTAGCCGGGGGTGCCGTTGGCGACGATGAGGTTGGAGATCTCGTCGTCGCCCGTCCGCGCGGTGATCGACACGACGCCGGAGATGTCGGTGCCGGCGTTGGTGATGAACTGCTTGGCGCCGTCGATGACCCAGTCGCCGCCGTCGAGCCGCGCCCGCGTGCGGGTGTTGCCGGCGTCGCTGCCGGCCTCGGGCTCGGTGAGCCCGAAGGCGCCCAGCGCCTGGCCGCTGCACAGCCGCGGCAGCCACTCGCGCTTCTGCTCCTCGGTGCCGAACAGGTAGATCGGCTGCGTGCCCAGCGACGTGTGCGCGCACAGCGTGATGGCGACGCTGGAGTCCACGCGCGTGAGCTCCTCGACCGCGAGCGCGTAGGCCAGCGTGTCGCCCCCGCCGCCGCCGTACTCCTCCGGAAACGGGATCCCCATCAGGTTGAGCTTCCCGAGCTGCTCCACGATCGCGTAGGGAAACGACTTCGTCCGGTCC
>JAXDHQ010000160.1:0-8412 GCA_034664395.1 Solirubrobacteraceae bacterium
GACTACCCCTACGTCGAGACCGGGATGTGGTTCACGCTCAAGGACTCCTCGGGCCACGGCGAGGAGCTCGACCACTACGGCCTGCAGCGCCTCGACGGTTCGCACAAGCCCTCGTGGGACGCGTTCCGCGCCTTCGCCACGCGCGGCGACGGCTTGACGAGCGCGTGCGGCGACTTCGATGCGCCCACGCTGACGATCAAGCGCCCGACCGCCAACGCGCGCTTCGTGCAGGCGCTGACGATCAGCGCGGTGGCGACCGACGCGAGCAGCGTCGGGCGCGTCACGTTCGAGGCCGACGGCAAGAAGATCCGCAACTACACGGGCAGCGCCGTCGGGTCGGGCAAGACGGTGACGCTGAACTGGCAGGGGTCCAAGCGGCTGTCGTTCGGGAGGCACACCATCACGGTGGTCGCCCTGGACATGCAGGGCAACACGACCACGCAGTCGGTCCAGGTGACGCGCGTGCGCAGCATGGCGGCGACGCTCAAGACCAAGGTCGCGGTCGGCAAGGTGCGCGTCTCGGGGCGCAAGGCCACGGTCTCCGGGCGCGTCGCCGCGTCGGGATCGCTCGGGCTCGCGGGCAAGGTCCGCGTCGCGTGGCAGCAGAAGCGCGGCAAGCGGTGGAAGACCATCCACGGTGGACTGCGGCCGGCGGGCAAGCCGTTCACGTTCACGCAGCGGTTCAAGGGCGCGGGGCGCTGGCGCGTGACGGTCCGCTACGTCGGCGCGGCGCCGTACAGGGCGTCGAGCACGTCGAAGGCGTTCACGATCCGCTGAGCGCCGTCCGCGGGGCGGCGGCGCGGGCGGCGGCGCGGGCGGGTGGCTAGCCTGCCCGCCGTGGGCAGCGACCGATCGCTCGTGGTCGTCGGCGGCGGCGTGTTCGGCGCGTCGCTCGCCCGCCACTGCGCGCTGGACGGCTGGCGCGTCGTGCTGGTCGAGGCCGTCGCGCCCGGGCACGTGCGGGCCGGGTCGGGCGACGAGTCGCGCCTCATCCGCTGCTCCCACGGCGCCGACGCCTGGCACACGCGCTCGGCGCGGCGGGCGTGGGCGCTGTGGCACGAGATCGACCCGGCGCTCGTCGTCCCCGCCGGCGTGGCGTGGCTGGCGTGCCGCGACGACGGCTGGGAGGCCGCCAGCGAGGCCACGCTGCGCGCCGAGGGGATCCCGTGCGAGCGCGTCGACGCCACCGAGCTGTTCCCGAGCGTTGCGGCCGACGACGTCCGCTTCACCCTGCTCGAGCCCGAGGCCGGGATCCTGCGCGCCCGCGAGGCGGTCCGCGTCCTCGCCGCACAGGCCGTGGACGCGGGCGCCGAGCTCGTCCTCGCCCGGGCCCGCCCGGACGGCGCCGCGGTCGTGCTCGACGACGGCCGGCGGCTCGAGGCCGACCGCGTCGTCTGGGCGTGCGGGGCGTGGCTGCCGGCGCTCTTCCCGGGCGTCCTCGCGCTGCGCATCACCCACCAGGACGTCTTCTACTTCGGCGCCGACGCGGCCTGGCGCACGCCGGGCGTGCCCGGATGGGTCGACTACGACGGCGCCGCCTACGGCCTGGGCGACCTCGACGGGCGCGGGGTCAAGGTCGCGCCCGACCGCGACGGCCCGCCCTGCGATCCCGACACGCTCGACCGCCTGCCCGATCCCGAGCACCTGCGCCTCGCCCGCGCCTACCTCGCGCGCCGCTTCCCGGCGCTGGCGGACGCGCCGCTCGTCGGCCACCGCGCCTGCCAGTACGAGCTGACCGCCGACACCCAGTTCCTCGTCGCGCCGCACCCGGACCACGACGGGCGCGTCTGGCTCATGGGCGGCGGCTCCGGCCACGGCTTCAAGCACGGCCCGGCCCTCGCCGAGCGCATGGAGGCCTGGCTCACCGGCGTCGACCCGCCCGAGCCGCGCTTCGCGCTGGGCGAGCGGACGAGCGAGGTGGGCCTGCGGACCGCAGGGGCGCTGCGGGCGCACTAGCGTCTACGCGCCAACTTCGTCATGGGCGCTCAAGGTGTCGTGCCGATGTGCCGTTGACGTCCAGGTCGGCCCCGCAAGGATGACGGGGCCGCCTTGTTTCCGGGGGCAATCACGGAGCAAGGCGCGAGGGCCACGGCGGGCCCTCGCGCGTTGTCCGCCCTTCGGTCCTCTTCGCTCCTCTCTCGTCTTCTCTCCTCGCTCCTGCGCAGCGCTTCGCGGCCAGGGCACCGAGGGGAAGCGACGTCGGAGCGGTTTCGCGACGTTTCGGGGGTCCGCCGTCGCAGTGGCGCCCGGGCGCTGGGGGGTGTGCGCGCTTTCCCCCGTATGTGAGGGGTTTGCGCGCACACCCCTGCGCCCAGCACGACACGCGCCCCGGCCACGTGCGACGGCGCGGAAACGCCGTCCGCCCCGCGTCGTACGGTCCCGAACGCATGCGCCTCATCGTCGCCCGCTGCGAGGTCCGCTACTCGGGCCGCCTGTCCGCCGTCCTGCCCGAGGCGCTGCGGCTGATCATGGTCAAGAGCGACGGGTCGGTGATGGTCCATGCGGACCACGGCGGCTTCAAGCCGAGCAACTGGATGACGCCGCCGACCGTGATCGAGGAGGCGCCCGACCGTCTCGTCGTGCGCAAGCGCGCCGGCGCGAGCGAGGACAGGCTCGAGATCGCGATCGCCGAGATCGTCTCCGACGTCACGCATGACATGGGCGAAGCCGCGGCGCTGGAGAAGGACGGGGTGGAGGCGGACCTCCAGGAGGCGCTCGCGGCCGCGCCCGGCTTCTGCGGCGAGGGCTTCCGGCTCGTCCGGCGCGAGTGGCCGACCGACATCGGGCCGGTGGACCTCATGTGCCGCGACACGGACGACCAGTGGATCGCCGTCGAGATCAAGCGCGTGGGTACGATCGACGCCGTCGAGCAGCTCAGCCGCTATCTCGAGCGCATCCGCAACGACCCGGCGATGGCGAGTTGCCGCGGCGTCCTCGCCGCGCAGGCGGTCAAGCCCCAGGCGCGGGTCCTGGCCGAGGCGCGCGGGATCGCGTGGGTCGAGGTCGACCTCGAGGTCGTCCGCGGCGAGCGCGAGCCCGACCTGACCCTCTTCGCCGCCTAGTCGAGGACCGCCACCGCGTCGCCGACGCGGATCTCGCCACCGCGCAGCACGTCGGCGCGCAGGCCGCCGCGGTGCACGAGCGCGCGCAGCACCCCGGGGCGGGTCAGGCGCTGCAGGTGCGCGCACGGCTCGCAGCGCCGCTGGCCCAGGCACTCGACCTCGCCCACCCGGAAGCGCCGGCCCAGCAGCGCGTCGAGCGCGACGCCGCTGACCACGACGTTGCGCCGCGCCGCGGCCGCCTCGACGCCGATCTCCCCCAGGACCTCCGCCTCGACCAGCGTGAGGTCGTGACCGGGCCCGCCGCCGTCGGAGAACGTCCCCACGCCGGCGTGGTAGCGATCGCCCTCCAGGCCGCGGCCGGCGACAGCCGTCGCGCTGGCCACCAGGCGCAGCGGCGAAGCCGTCGCGCCGCCCAGCGCGATCGCCTCGACCCGGCCGGTGGCCGCAGGCGCCGCCGGCGCCGCCGTGGCGCGGGGGTCGTGGCCGGCGACGACGAACGCGGCGTGCGGCGGCTCGCGCAGGTCGCCGTGGATGACGCCGGGCGGCACGCCGAACAGGACCGACCACGAGCCCTCGGCGTCGCGGCCCAGGAAGCGCCCCGGCCACGCGAACGCCTGCGGGTCGGCGACCGGCACGAGCCCGAGCCCGCGCTGGGCCAGCCACGCGCGCAGCGCGACCTCGTCGTCGGGCACCGCGCCCGCCGCCAGGCCGAGCACCTCGGCCACGCAGCTCGCCAGGGAGGGCATGCCCGGGAGCCTATCCCCGGCGCTGGGTGGCACCCTCGGGCGAATATCGTCCCGCGCCATGGCCGACCCCCCCGTCCTCACCGAGCGCCGCGACGGCGTCCTGCTCGTCACCCTCAACCGTCCCGAGGCCCGCAACGCGGTCAACCTCGCGGTCGCCGAGGGCATCGCCGCCGCGCTCGACGAGCTCGACGCCGACGCCGACCTCGCTGTCGGAGTGCTCACCGGCGCCGGCAAGGGCTTCAGCGCCGGCATGGACCTCAAGGCGTTCGTGGCCGGCGAGCGGCCCTACGTCGGCGACCGCGGCTTCGCCGGGATCACCCGGCGCGCGGCCGACAAGCCGCTGATCGCGGCCGTCGAGGGCTTCGCCGTCGCCGGCGGCCTGGAGATCGTGCTGGCGTGCGACCTGATCGTCGCCGCGCGCGGAGCGAGGCTCGGCATCCCCGAGGTCAGGCGCTCGCTCGTGGCCGCGGGTGGCGCCCTGCTGCGACTGCCGCGGCGGATCCCCTACGGCATCGCGATGGAGCTCGCCCTGACCGGCGAGCCGATCACGGCCGAGCGCGGCCACGAGCTGGGGCTGGTCAACCGCCTGTCCGAGCCGGGCGGCGCCGTCGAGGCCGCCCTCGAGCTGGCCGCGTCGATCGCCCGCAACGCGCCGCTGGCGCTCGTCGCGTCCAAGGCGATCCTCGAGCGCCACCGCGGCTGGCCCGAGGACGAGCTGTGGGAGCGCCAGGAGGAGATCTCCGGGCCGGTGTTCGCCTCCGAGGACGCCCGCGAGGGCGCGGTGGCCTTCAGCGAGAAGCGCGAGCCGGTCTGGCGCGGGCGCTGACCTGTCCGGGCCGCGCGGCCCGTCATCTACCCTTGACCGATGTCCGCGGTCGCCGTCGCTCCGGCCTCCGCGCAGCTCTCGCGGCGCGACCTGCAGACAGTGTTCGCCGCGCTGATGCTCGCGGTCCTGCTCGCCGCGCTGGACTCGACGATCGTCGCCACCGCGCTGCCGACGATCACCTCGGAGCTCGGCGGCCTGAACCAGCTCTCGTGGGTCGTCACCGGCTACCTGCTCGCCTCGACGATCTCGACCCCGATCTACGGCAAGCTCGGCGACCTCTACGGGCGCAAGCGGGTCTTCCAGACCGCGATCGTCATGTTCCTCGCGGGCTCCGCGCTCTGCGGTCTCAGCCAGAACATGGGCGAGCTGATCGCCTTTCGCACGCTGCAGGGGCTGGGCGGCGGCGGGCTGATCGTCCTCGCCCAGGCGATCATCGGCGATGTCGTCGCGCCGCGCGACCGTGGCCGCTACCAGGGCGTCTTCGGCGCCGTGTTCGGTCTGAGCAGCGTGGCCGGGCCGCTCATCGGCGGGTTCCTGGTCGACCACGCCACGTGGCGCTGGATCTTCTACGTCAACCTCCCGATCGGGGTCGCCGCGCTGGCGGTCGTCGCGGTCGCGCTGCGGCTGCCCCAGCGCCGCCGCGAGGCGCGCATCGACGTGCCGGGGACGATGCTCCTGACGCTCGGCACGGGCTGCCTCGTGCTCGCGACGAGCCTCGGCGGCCAGACCTACGCGTGGGGCTCGTGGCAGATCGTCGGCCTCGGCGCCGTGAGCGTCGCCGCGCTCGCGGCGTTCGCCGCGGTCGAGCGCCACGTGCCCGAGCCGGTGGTGCCGCTGCATCTGTTCCGCCGCCGCGTGTTCGCGGTCGCCAGCGCGCTGGGGTTCATCGTCGGCCTGGCGATGTTCGGCTCGACGACGTACCTGCCGGTCTTCCTGCAGATCGTCGACGGGGCGTCGCCGACGCGTTCGGGGCTCGAGATGCTGCCGCTCATGGGCGGGCTGGTGCTGACGTCGATCGGCAGCGGGCAGATCATCGCGCGCTGGGGCCACTACCGGCCGTTCCCGATCGCGGGCACGGCGATCATGGCGGCCGGCTTCTGGCTGCTGTCGACGATGAGCCCGCGCACGCCGGCGCCGGAGCGCGCGCTGGACATGCTCGTCCTCGGGCTCGGGATCGGGCTGATCATGCAGGTCCTCGTGCTCGCCATCCAGAACGACGTCGAATACCGCGACCTCGGAGTGGCGACCTCGGCCGCGACCTTCTTCCGCTCGATCGGCGGCTGCATCGGGGTCGCGGCGTGCGGCGCGATCTTCTCCAACCGGCTGGCCCACGACCTGACGACGATCCCCGGGCTGCCGGCCGGGCTGGGCTCGGGGCGCGCGACGGCGGAGCTCGTCGGGCGCCTGCCGCCCGCCGTGCGCGGCGCCTTCGTCGGCGCGTACGCCGACGCGCTGACCACGGTGTTCCTGGCGTGCGTGCCGCTGGCGCTGGTCGCGTTCGTCCTGGCCTGGCTGCTGCCCGAGCGCCCGCTGCGCCAGACCGTCGAGACGACCGGCGTGGGCGAGGCGTTCGCGGCGCCCAAGCACCACGACAGCCTGGGCGAGATCGAGCGCGCGCTCTCGACGCTCGCCCGGCGCGACAGCCGGCGGCGGATCCTCGAGCAGATCGTCGCCCGCGCCGGCGTCGACCTCAGCGCGCCGCAGGCGTGGGTGCTGGCGCGCGTGGGCGAGGCGGGGCCGGTCACGGCGACCGAGCTCGCCGAGCGCCACGACGTCGATCGGGAGCGGGTCGTCGCGCGCATCGCCGAGCTGCGCGAGCGCGGGCTGGTCGAGGGGGAGGACGCCGTCGTGCTGACGCCCGCCGGGCGCGCGCTGCTCGACCAGCTCGTCGCCGCCCGCCGCGAGCGCCTCGCCGAGCTGCTCGACGGCTGGTCGCCCGAGCAGGAGGACGAGCTCGCCGCCCTGCTCAGCCGCCTGGCCGAGGACGTGGTGGCCGACCACCCCGACGGCGCGCCGCGCGAGCCGGACCCCGCGGCGGCCGCCTAGCCCGACGGCTCGCCCCAGAGGGTCGCGAGCAGCGAGCGCACGCCGCCGTGGTCGCGGTGCTCGCACAGGTAGACGCCCTGCCACGTGCCCAGCGCCAGGCGCCCGCGGCTGACCGGCAGCGACAGCGAGGGTCCCAGCAGCGAGGCCTTGATGTGGGCGGGCATGTCGTCGGGGCCCTCGAGCGTGTGCGTCCAGCCCGGGAAGCCCTCGGGCACGGCCCGATCGAACCAGGTGGCGAAGTCGCGGCGCACGTCGGGCGAGGCGTTCTCGTTGATCGTCAGCGACGCCGACGTGTGGCGCAGGAAGAGGTGGCAGAGGCCGACCTCGAGCTCGGCCAGCTCGGGCAGCGCGCGCTGCACCTCGCCGGTGACGAGGTGAAAGCCGCGCGGGCGCGGCTCGAGATCGATCTGGCGCTGGACCCACATCAGTCGGGCAATCGTGCCACGCGCATGTCGACGCGGCCGTGCCGGAAGGGGACGCCCTCGGCCTCGAGCAGCGCGCGCTGCCTCGCGCCCTTGGCCAGCGACCCGTCCGCGCGGACGACGCGGTGCCACGGCACGGCCGGGTCATCGCACGCGCTCAGGATGGCGCCGGCGCGACGGGGCGCCCCCGGCGAGACGTCGCCGTAGGTCCGCACGAAGCCGGGCGGAATCGCGCCCACGCGCCGCAAAACCGCTTTCGCGGAAGGGCCGGCGCCGGGAGTAGGCTCCGCCGGGATGTTGCGCACGGGCACGTACTCGATCGTCGCACGCGATCCGAGGACCGGCGAGCTCGGCGTCGCCGTGCAGTCGCACTGGTTCGCCGTCGGGCCGATCGTGCCGTGGGTGCGCCCGGGCGTGGGCGCGGTCGCCACGCAGTCGATCGCCGAGCCCGCCTACGGGCCGCGCGGGCTCGAGCGCATGGCCGCCGGCGAGGACCCGCGCTCGGCGCTCGACGCGCTGCTCGCCGCCGACGACCGCTCGCGCCTGCGCCAGGTGGCGCTGGTCGACGCCCGTGGCGCGGTCGCGGTCCACACCGGCGCGGGCTGCATCGCGCACGCCGGCCACGCGCAGGGCGAGCAGTTCAGCGCCCAGGCGAACATGATGGCCTCGCCCGAGGTCTGGCCGGCGATGGCGGCCGCGTTCGAGGCCTCCGAGGGCCACCTGTCGCGGCGCCTGCTCGCCGCGCTGCAGGCCGCCGAGGCCCAGGGCGGCGACGCCCGCGGGCGCCAGTCGGCGGCGCTCGTCGTCGCGCCGCCCGAGGGCGACCGCTGGCGGCGGGCCATCGACGTGCGCGTCGACGACCACCCCGAGCCGCTGGCCGAGCTCGGCCGGCTGCTCGACCTGGCCGAGGCGTACGCGCTGGCCAGCGAGGGCGACGAGCTCGTGGGCGAGGGCCGCCACGACGAGGCCGGTGAGCTCTACCGCCGCGCCAGCTCGCTGGCGCCCGACAACCACGAGCTGCTGTTCTGGTCGGGGCTCGCGGCCGTGCAGGCGGGCGAACTCGCCACCGGGATGCAGAACGTGCGCGAGGCGATCCGCCTGCAGCCGGGCTGGCGCGACATCCTCGCCCGCCTGGGGCCCGACATCGCCCCGGCGGCTGCACAGGTTCGCGCGGCGCTGGACTGAGGCTGTCCGCGCCGCGTTGGCGGCGCTGCGCGGTCGGTCTCCGGCTGGCGTTGGCGGCGCTGCGCGGTCGGTCTCCGGCTGGCGTTGGCGGCGCTGCGCGGTCGGTCTCCGGCTGGCGTTGGCGG
>JAXDHQ010000161.1:0-16026 GCA_034664395.1 Solirubrobacteraceae bacterium
ACAACGTGGCGCCGGGCGACCAGGTGCTGGCGGTCACGACCGATCGCGAGGGCGCGCCGCGGGGCGAGCTGCTGCGGTGGGGGCTGGTCCCCTCCTGGGCCGAGGACCCCAAGACGCGCGGCCTCAAGCTCATCAACGCGCGGTCGGAGACGATGCTGACCAACGGCGCCTTCCGCGACGCCCGGCGCTGCCTGGTGATCGCCGACGGGTTCTACGAGTGGGAGGCGCGCCCCGGACAGCCCAAGCAGCCGTGGTGGGTGACCCGCTCCGACGGCGAGCCGTTCGCGTTCGCCGGGCTGTGGTCGACCTGGCGGCCCGGCTCGGACGTCGAGCCGCTGCGCACGGTGGCGATCGTCACCACGGCCGCCAGCGACCGGCTCGCCCGCGTGCACGAGCGGATGCCGGTCATGCTGCCCGCCGACGCCGAGGCGGCGTGGCTGGATCGCGGCACCGGCGGCGACGAGCTGCTGGGGCTGTGCGCGCCGCTGCCCGACACCGCGATGCGCGCGGTCGGCCCCGCGGTCGGCGACGCGCGCTACGACGGCCCCGACTGCCTGCAGCCGGCGCCCGATCCGCTGACGCTCTTCTAGCCGGTACGGAGCGTCGCCCGGGCGATGACCACGGGCGCCCGCGGGCGGTCCTGGTCGTCGGCGGGCACCTGGGCGATGCGCCGCACGGCATCGTCGCGGCCGACGACGCGCCCGACGAGCGCGTAGTCGGGCGGCAGGCCGGCGTCGGCCGCGGTGACGATGAAGAACTGGCTCCCCGAGGCGCCGCGCGGCTCGGTCTGCGTCTTGGCCATCGCCACGGTTCCGCGGGTGTAGCGCAGGTCGCTCGGCGGGCGCTCGACGACGGTGAATCCGGGGCCGCCGAGCCCGGTGCCCAGCGGGTCGCCGCCCTGGATGACGAAGTCCTCGCCGCTGGGGCCCTTGGCGATGCGGTGGAAGGTGAGCCCGTCGTAGAAGCCGCGGCGCACGAGGCTGGCGAACGACGCCGCCGTCCTCGGGGCCTGGGCGGTGGCCAGGCGGATCCGGATCGTCCCGCAGTTGGTCTGCAGCGCGACGGTGTAGGGCTTGCCCGGCGCGAGCCGTGCCGTCGGCCGCGCGAGCGTCTGCCGGCCCTTGGGCCGCGGCGCGGCGACGCGCGAGCAGCCGCCGGGCTGCTGAGCGGTGGCGGCGGCCGCCTCGGTCGTCGAGGTCGTCGTCTTCGTGTCGCCCCCGCCGCCGCAGCCGGCGAGCACGAGCGCGGCGCACAGGACGGGAGCGGAGCGTCGCATCGGCGGGCGAGGATAATGGCGTCCGCACGTGCCCGTCGCACCCGGCCTCGAGCCGTATGACACCTTCCTGCTGGACCTCGACGGCTGCGTCTGGGTCGGCGATGCGCCCACCCCGGGCGCCGTCGAGGCGATCGGCGCGCTGCGCGCCGCCGGGCGGCGCCTGGCCTTCGTCACCAACGACGCCCGCCACGGCGAGGACGACTTCGTCCGCAAGCTCTGGCGGCTGGGCTTCCAGGCCTCGCGCGAGGAGGTCGTGACCGTCGGCGGCGCGCTGCAGCACGTGCTCGCCGAGTCCGGCCACGCGACCGCGTTCGTGGTCGGCTCGCCGGCCGTGCACCGCCACGTGACCGACGCCGGGTTGCGGATCCTCAACGGCTCCGACCTCGCCGACCGCTCCGACGTCGTCGTCCTCAGCGGCCACGACGGCTTCGACTACGCCGAGCTGCGCGACGCGGTCCAGGCCGTCCTGCGCGGCGCCGCGGTGTGGTGCACCGGGCGCGACGCCACCTTCCCCATGCCCGACGGCCCGTGGCCGGGGACCGGCGCCGTGGTCGCGGCGGTCGAGGCCGCCACCGGCGCCCGGGCGCGCTCGGTCGGCAAGCCCGAGGCGCAGCTCTTCCTCACGGCGCTGGACCGCCTGGGCGCCGACGCCCGCACCCTGGTGGTCGGCGACCGCCTGGACGCCGACGTCGCCGGAGCTCGCGCCGCCGGGCTCGACGCGGCGCTCGTGCTCACCGGCGCCACCTCGGCCGCGATGGCCGACGACGCCGACCCGGCGCCGGCGTTCGTCGCCCAGTCGCTGGCCGAGCTCGTGCTCGCGCCGTGAGACGGCGCACCCACCACAAGCACTCCTCGCGCAAGGGCTACCGGCGGCTCCTCGACCGTCTGGCCGACCACGAGGCGGTGCACCGCGTGGCCACCGGCCGGGTCAAGCCGCGGATGGGCGCCGGGCGCCCGGTGGCGCCGATCTCGAAGGTGCGACGGGTCGAGAGCGGCCTGTCGATCACGATCAACACCGAGGGCGCGGTCATCGACGCCTACGTCGTCACCGACCGCCCGGACGAGGTCGCGGACTTCATGCGGGCGCGCGGCTGGGCAAGATGAACGGCCGCATGGAGCGCGAGGTCGCCCTCATCGTCAACCCCACCGCCGGCGGCGGGCGCGCGGCGCGCGCGCTCCCCGTCGTGCAGGCGCGCCTGCACGAGCTCGGCGTGCGGTTCGACACCCGGCAGACGCGCGACCTCGACGACGCCCGCGCGCTCGCGCGGGCCGCGGCGCAGGCCGGACGCGCCGTCGTGACGCTCGGCGGCGACGGCCTCGTCGGCTGCGCGGCCGACGCCATCAGGGACGTCCCGGGCGCGCTGCTGGGCGTGCTGCCCGGCGGACGCGGCAACGACTTCGCCCGCGTGCTCGGGATCCCGCTCGACGCCCACGAGGCCTGCGCGGTCATCGCCCACGGCACGCCGCGCGCGGTCGACCTGGGCGCCGCCGACGACCGCGCCTTCGTCGGGATCGCCTCGCTCGGGTTCGACTCCGAGGCCAACCGCTTCGCCAACACGGCGCCGGCGCGGCTGGGCGGGCTCGTCTACCTCTACGGCGCGCTGCGCGCGCTGGTCGCGTGGACGCCCGCGGCGTTCGACGTCGAGGTCGACGGCGAGCGCGTGCGCTTCTCGGGCTGGAGCGTCGCGGCGGCCAACTCCAAGGCGTACGGCGGCGGCATGCTCCTCGCCCCCGACGCGCGGCTCGACGACGGCGCCTTCGACGTCGTGCTCACCGCCGCCACGAGCCGGCGACGGTTCCTGCGCGCGCTGCCCAAGGTGTTCAAGGGCGAGCACGTCCACGAGCCGAGCGTGCGCATCCTGCGCGGGCGCGAGGTCCGGATCGACGCCGACCGCCCGTTCGTCGTGTTCGCCGACGGCGACCCGATCGGCGAGTTGCCGATCGCGCTCCACGTCCTGCCGGCCGCGCTGCAGGTGCTCGTGCCCGCGGGCGCCGACGGAGCCGGACGGGGGACATGACCGCGCTGGGCGTCAAGCTCGCCGCGGCCCGCGCGGCGGGCGCGCTGTCGCGCCGGGTGGGACGGGGCGGGACGTCGCTGCCGGGGAAGCTGCTCATGCGCCTGGAGCCGCGGGCGATCGAGCGCCTGGGCGCACGCCTGGCCCACGGCAGCGCGGTGATCTCGGCCACGAACGGCAAGACGACCACGGCCGCGATGGTGGCCGGGATCCTCGAGCGCCGCGGCGCGCGCCTGGTCCACAACCGCGCCGGCGCGAACATGGCCGGCGGCGTGGCGACGGCGCTGATGGACGGCGACGGCGACACCGGGCTGTTCGAGGTCGACGAGTTCTGGCTGGACCAGATCGTCGACGCGCTGAGGCCCCGGGCGCTGCTGCTGGGCAACCTCTTCCGCGATCAGCTCGACCGCTACGGCGAGCTCGACACGATCGCCGCGCGCTGGGCGCAGGTGGCGGCCGCCACCCCGGCCCGGCTCGTGCTCAACGCAGACGATCCGACGGTGGCCGACCTCGGCCGCGGGCGCGCGGCCACGTATTTCGGCGTTGCCGACGACGCGATGGCCCTGCCCGAGATGCAGCACGCCGCCGACGCCAAGCACTGCCGGCGCTGCGGGGCGCCGTACCGCTACGACGCGATCTACATGGGCCATCTCGGCCGCTACCACTGCGACCGCTGCGGGGCGAGCCGGCCCGAGCCCGCGGTCGCCGCGCACGCCATCGCGCTGGAGGGCATCCGCGGCGCAGGTTTCACGTTGCACACGCCGGCCGGCGAGCGCGCGATCGCGCTGCCGCTGCCGGGCCTCTACAACGTCTACAACGCGCTCGGGGCGGCCGCGCTGTCGCTGGAGCTCGGCGCGTCGCTCGACGACGTCGCCGCCGGGCTGCAGGCCGTCTCCCCCGCGTTCGGGCGGGCCGAGACGCTGCGCGTCGGCGGTCGCGACCTGTCGATCCTGCTGGTCAAGAACCCAGCCGGCGCGAACGAGGTCCTGCGCACGCTGACGCTCGAGGACGGCGAGCACGACGTCCTGGCCGTGCTCAACGACAACGTCGCCGACGGGCGCGACGTGAGCTGGGTCTGGGACGCCGACTTCGAGGTGCTCGCGCCGCGCGTGCGCCGGGTCACGTGCAGCGGCACGCGGGCGGCCGAGATGGCGCTGCGGCTGAAGTACGCCGGCGTGCCGACCGAGCGCATCGCGGTCGAGCCCGACCTCGCCGCCGGCCTGGACCGCGCGCTGGAGGGCGACGGCGCGCTCTATGCGCTGCCGACGTACACCGCCATGCTCGCGCTGCGCGACGTGCTCGTCGCCCGCGGCGCCGCCCGGGAGTCGTTCGCGTGACCGACGTGCTGTGGCACGACATCGAGTGCGGCTCCTACGATCTCGACCTACCCGTGTGGCGCTCGCTCGCGCAGCGCGAGGGCGGCCCCGTCCTCGATGTCGGCGCCGGGACCGGGCGCGTGGCGCTCGACCTCGCCGGTCGCGGCCACGAGGTCGTGGCGCTCGACCGCAAGCGGGCGCTGCTGGAGGCGCTGGCCGCGCGGGCCGCACGCGCCGGCGTCACGGTCGAGACGGCGTGCGCCGACGCGCGCGACTTCGACCTGCACCGGCGCTTCGCGCTCGTCATCGTGCCGATGCAGACGCTGCAGCTCCTCGGCGGCCGCGCCGGCCGGGCGCGCTTCCTGGCCTGCGCCCGCGATCACCTCTCCCCCGGCGGCCTGCTCGCGGCGGCGCTGGCCGACGCCCTTGACGCCTTCGACGCCGAGCACGACGTGCCGCCCCAGCCCGACCTGCGCGAGATCGACGGAGTGGTCTACGCCAGCCGGCCGGTGGCCGTGCGCGACCGCGGCGAGCGTGCGGCGATCGAGCGCGTCCGCGAGGTCGTGGCGCCCGACGGGACGCGCACGGTCAGCGACGACGTCATCGAGCTCGACCGCGTCGGGCCCGCCGAGCTCGCCGCGGAGGCCGCGCCCTTCGGCCTGCGCGCCCAGCCGCCGGCGCGCATCGCCCCGAGCCCCGACTACGTGGGGTCGACGGTGGTGATGCTCCGTGGCTGACGTCCTGCGCGTCTGCGCCCTGTACCCCGACCTGATGAACATCTACGCCGACCGCGGCAACCTGCTCCTGCTCGAGCACCGCTGCGCCTGGCGCGGGCTCGGCTTCTCGGTCGCCGCGGCCGGGCTCGGCGAGGGCATCGACCCGGAGGCGTTCGACCTCTTCTACATCGGCGGGGCCCAGGACCGCGACCAGGTCCTGTGCGCGCAGGACATGGTCGACACCAAGCGCGACGCGCTGCACGCCGCGGCCGACGCCGGCCGGCTCGTCCTCGGCGTGTGCGGCGGCTACCAGCTCCTGGGCACCTCCTACCAGCTCGGCGTCGACCGCATCCCCGGCGTCGGGCTCGTCGACCTGCACACCGTGCGCGAGCCCGGTCCGCGCCTGATCGGCAACGTCGCGATCGAGGTCGAGCTGCCGGTCGCCGGCGGCGGGACGCGGCGCGGGGTCCTGGCCGGGTTCGAGAACCACGGCGGGCGCACGTACCTCGGCGACGGCGAGCAGCCGCTCGGGCGCGTGCTGCGCGGCCACGGGAACACCGGGCGGTCGGGGTTCGAGGGCGTGCACCGCGGGAGCGTCATCGGGACCTACCTGCACGGCCCGCTGCTGCCCAAGAACGCGTGGTTCGCCGACTGGCTGATCGCGACGGCGCTCGGCCTCGACGAGCTGGCGCCGCTCGACGACGAGCTCGAGCGCGCGGCGCACGCCGACGCGCGCCGGGCCGCCGGCGTGGCCTGACGGCTCAGCGCCCGGAGGAGCCGAAGCCGTCGGTGCCGCGCCCGTCGGACGAGGGCGGCAGCTCGTCGACCACCCGCGGCTGCGCGGCGACGAACGGCACGAGCAGGAGCTGGGCGATCCGGTCGCCCGCCTGAGCCACGAACGGCTCGTCGCCGAGGTTGACGAGGATCACGCGGAGCTCGCCGCGGTAGGTCGGGTCGACGAGGCCGGGGCTGTTGACGATCGAGATCCCGTGGCGGGCCGCCAGGCCCGAGCGCGGCGTCACGAGACCGGCCACGCCGGCCGGCAGGGCGATCGCCACGCCGGTCGGGACCATCCGCCGCTCGCCCGGCGCGAGCTCGAACGCCTGCAGGCAGCACAGGTCCAGGCCCGCGTCGCCGGGGCGCGTGCGCTGCGGCGGGCGCGCGTCCGGGTGCAGGAGCGTGACCTGGAGCTCGTCGACCGCCGTGGCGATGGCCATGGGCCGCACGCTATCGCCCGGCGGCGACGACTTCAGGCGCGCGCGCCGTTGGTGACGGCGAACCGCGCGTAGCGCTCGGCGATCGTCGCCGGGACCCGGCCGCGGACGCGGACGCCCTCGGCGGTGTCGGTGCGCTCGAGGTCGCCGGCGACCTCGTGCAGCTCCGCCAGCCGCCCGCCCTCGGCGTACGGCAGCAGGAGGTCGACCGGCCGCAGCGTCTCGTTGAAGGCCGCCTCGATCCGCTCGCCGAGCTCGTCCAGGCCCTCCCCGGTCAGCGCGGAGACGAGGATCCCGTCGGGGTGCGCGAGCGGGATCTCCTCGCGACGCTCGGGGTCGAGCGCGTCGGCCTTGTTGAGCACGAGCAGGCGCGGGCGATCGCCGGCGCCGATGTCGTCCAGGACGGCGTCGACGGCGCGCAGCATGTCGTCCATCTCGGTCTCGGGGACCGAGGCGTCGACCACGTGCACGATGAGGTCGGCCACGGTGGTCTCCTCCAGCGTGGCGCCGAAGGCGTCGACGAGCTGGTGGGGCAGCTTGCGGATGAAGCCGACCGTGTCGGTCAGCAGGTACGGGCGGCCGTTGAGGCGCAGCGCCCGCGTCGACGGGTCCAGGGTGTGGAACAGGCGGTCGCGGACGCCGACCGTCGCGCCGGTGAGCCCGTTGAGCAGCGTCGACTTGCCCGCGTTGGTGTAGCCGGCCAGCGCGACCCGCGGCAGGTGCGCGCGGTCGCGCTCGGCGCGCATGACCGCGCGCGAGGACTTCACGTCGGCGAGCTTGCGCTTCAGCGCCGCGATGCGGTCGCGGGCCAGGCGGCGGTCGGTCTCGATCTGGGTCTCGCCCGGGCCTCGGGTGCCGATGCCGCCGCCCAGGCGCTCGAGGTGGGTCCACAGCCCGCGCATGCGCGCGAGGTTGTACTCGAGCTGGGCGAGCTCGACCTGGAGCTTGCCCTCCGACGAGTTCGCGTGGCCGGCGAAGATGTCGAGGATGACCGCGGTGCGGTCGATGACCGGCAGGCCGAGCTCGGCCTCGAGGTTGCGCTCCTGGCGCGGGGAGAGCTCGTCGTCGCAGGCGATCACGTTGGCGTCGGCCTCCTTGGCCGCGACCTTGATCTCCTGGAGCTTGCCCGGCCCGACGTAGGTGTTCGGGTGCGGCTGGTCGCGGTGCTGGACGGCCTGGCCGACGACGGCCACGCCGGCGGTGCGCAGCAGCTCGTGCAGCTCGGAGAGGTCGTCGCCCGCGGGAACGGAGGCGACGCAGAAGGCGCGCTGCTTCGCCCGTTCGAGCTTCTGCCCGTCGGTCGGGTACTGCGACTGGGTGGTGCGTCCGTGGCGAGTCCGCTGCATGGGTCACCACCCAGTCTAGAGTCCCGGCGGGCGAGTGCCGCGGGGTCCCGGAGGCGCTACTCGGCGACGCCCAGGATCACGTCGGAGGCCTTGACGATGGCCACCACCTCCGACCCCTCGCGCAGGCCGAGCTCGCGCACGGCCTCGACGGTGATCGACGCCACCAGCCGCGTGCCGCCGACGTCGACCGCGACGTTGGCGATGGCCGCCCCCTGTTCGACGGAGGTGACGGTGCCGGCGAGCCTGTTGCGAGCGGAGAGCTTCATGGGGCGAGACTAGTGCCCGAGGGGCACCAGCCGCACCGCCTCGGGTGGGAACGTCGCCCACGCGGGCATGCCCTGGCGCAGCCCGAGGCGCTCGGCCTCCTCGGCCGGGCGCTCGACGACGACGTCGCCGATCCGCAGGCGCACGCGGCCGCCCTCGGGCGACAGGCCGTGGACCGACCCGTGGATCGCGTTGAGCCCGTCGCCCGGGTCCTGCAGCGCGACGCCGATCTCCCACGGGTAGACCGCCACGCCGACGCGGCCGGCGGCCGCCGGCTCGGAGGCGCGCACGACGCCGCCGGCGTCGAGCGCGACCTCGCGCCCGCCGTCGGCGCGTCCGGGCAGGAGGTTGCCGCCGGTGAACGAGGCCACGAAGGCGTCGGCGGGGTGCGCGAGCAGGTCGGCCGGGGCGCCGGTCTGGCGCAGCCGGCCGTCGACGAGCACGCCGACGCGCGCGGCGAGCGCGGCCGCGTCGCCGAAGTCGTGGGTGACCAGCAGCGTGGGCAGCGCCAGCGCCGCGAGCACGTCCTGCAGCTCGCCGCGCACGACCGCGCGGGTGTGCGTGTCCAAAGCCGACAGCGGCTCGTCGAGCAGCAGCACGTCGGGGTCGCGGGCCAGCGCACGGGCGAGCGCGACCCGCTGGCGCTCGCCCCCGGACAGCGCCGCCGGACGCTCGCCGGCCAGGTGGGCGATGCGCACGCGCTCGAGCAGCTCGTCGACGCGCGCGGTGCCGCCGAACGCGACGTTGGCGCGCACGGTCATGTGCGGGAAGAGCGCGTACTCCTGGAAGACGAGCCCGACCGCGCGCCGCTCGGGCGGGAGGTCGATCCCGGCCGCCGCGTCGAACCACGCCCGGTCGCCGAGGGCGATCCGGCCGCGGTCGGGGCGGCGCAGGCCGGCGATGGCGCGCAGCACCGTGGTCTTGCCCGCCCCGGAGGGGCCGACGAGCGCCACGGTCTCGCCGCTGACCGTCAGCTCGAGCGCCAGCTCGAACGAGCGCAGGGCGACGGCGATGTCGAGCTCCAGAGGCCGCACGCCGCAGATCTTGTACGACCGGGCCCCCGCGTGCCGGTTGCCAACAATCCCCACGCCGGGGGCGGGGACGGCTACGGTTGCGCTGCCGCGAGGCAACAGCCATGGACGACGTGATCCGCATCGGCGCCGCGGCCACCGCATTGGGCGTGAGCATCGACACCCTGCGCCGCTGGGAGCGCGACGGTCGCGTGAGCTTCGAGCGGCGCGGTCAGCAGCGGTGGATGAGCTCCGACGAGCTGGCGCGCCTGCTGCGCGAGCGCGGCTCCTCGGGCGGCGGCAGCGCGCGCAACCGCCTCACCGGGATCGTGCTCGCCATCCGTCGTGACGACGTCATGGCCCAGGTGGACTTGGCCTGCGGCCCGCACCGCATCGTCTCGCTGATGTCGCGCGAGGCCGCCGACCAGCTCGGACTGAAGCCCGGCGATCCGGCGACTGCCATCATCAAGGCGACCACGGTCGTCGTCGAGCGCTCCTGAGGGGTGCGAGGTGCGGCCCGGCCGGCTCACGGGCCCGGGCGCGCCGGACATCGGACGGTGGGCGGTGGACGCTTCCGGGTACGTCGGTGCGGGCATCCCCCGCGCCATCGCGATGCACGGAGGTACCCCATGAAGTCCCTGCGCCCCCTCGCCTCGCTGGACGGTCCGTCGCGGACGATCACCGTCGAGCCCGTCCAGACCCCGGTCCCGGCCCACCCGCCCCGCGTCGCGCCAGAGCCCGCGCGCGAGCCCGAGCGCACGCCCGCGCCGCCCCGGCCGGCAGTGCCCACCCGCTGACCGCGATGGACGACGTCGCTCCCGACCTCATCAGCGCCGTCATCGGCTTCCGCCAGTGGCGGCTGCGCGGCTGCTCGGAGCTGTGGTCGCTGCGGACCGAGGACCGCTGGGAGCCCGGCGTGCTCGTGGCCCGCTGCCTGGGCGAGGAGCACCACGACGGCCCGGCGCCCCAGCACGCCTGCACCTGCGGCTTCTACGCCTGGTACGCGCCGCGGCCGCGCGGCGCGTCGGCGGCGACCGCCGACCTCGTGGCCGGCGCGGTGGCGCTGTGGGGCCAGGTCGAGCTGCATCCCCATGGAATGCGGGCCGAGCGCGCGATGGTCGTGGCGCTCGCGCTGCCGATGTCGTGGGGCGCCAAGCGCCGGCGCATCCTCGCCGCCGCCGCCGCGCTGGAGGTGCCGGCGGTGCCGGCGCGGCGCCTGGTCCGCACGGCGCTCGCACACGGCGACGTCATCCCGCCGCACATGCGCCCGCCCGACACCACGCCGAACAAGCGCGCGGCGCCGGGGCCGCCGGCGCCCGCCCGGCTGGCCGCGGTCGCCGACGGCTACCCCGACCGGACCGCCAAGCCCCGATAGGACCGCGGGCCCGGGGTCCCGGAGGCCCGGGTAGGGTGCCGGGGCGTGTCCCTGGCGCAGCGTCTCGCCGCCCGCACCCTCGAGCTGATCGACATCGCGTCGGAGTCGCGCGCGGAGGCCGCCATCTCCGCGCACGTGCTCGACGCGCTGAGCGCCGGCGGGGTGCCGGTGCGCGACGCCGGCGACACCTGCGTGCTCGCCGGCGCCACCGAGCGCGGCGAGCGCCCGCTCGTGCTGCTCGCCGGGCACTTCGACACCGTCCCGGCCCAGGACAACCGCCCCGGGCGCCGCGACGACGAGGCCGTCCACGGGCTCGGCGCGTCGGACATGAAGGGCGCGCTGGCGGTGATGGTCGAGCTCGCCGTGGCGCGCCCGCCGGCGGCGCTCGACCTCGGCTACGTCTTCTTCGGGCGCGAGGAGCTGCCGCTGACCGAGAGCGCCCTCGGCCCGCTGCTCGAGCGCGAGCCGGGGCTGCGCACGGCCGACCTCGTCGTCGTCATGGAGCCGACGGCGAACGCGATCCACGCCGGCTGCCTGGGCAACGTCAACGCCACGTGGACCTTCCACGGACGCTCGGGGCACTCGGCGCGCCCGTGGCTGGCCGACAACGCGATCCATCGCGCCGCGGCCGGGATCCACGCGCTCGCGCAGGTCCACCCCGTGCCCGTCGACTTCGACGGGCTGCGCTTCATCGAGGTCGTCTCGGTCACGGGCGTGCACGGCGGCATCGCCGGCAACGTCATCCCCGACGAGGCCACCGCGATCGTCAACTACCGCTACGCGCCCGGGCGCTCGCCCGAGGAGGCCGAGCGCCGGCTGCACGAGCTGTGCGACCCGTACGGGACGCTGACCGTCGACGCCAACGCGCCGAGCGCGCCGGTCGCGACCGCCAACGCGCTCGTGCAGCGGCTCGTGGCGGCGGGCGGCGGCCTGGCCGTCGAGCCCAAGCAGGCGTGGACGCCGGTGGCCGAGTTCGCCGCGGCGGGCGTCGACGCGGTCAACTTCGGGCCCGGCGACCCGGCCCAGGCGCACACCCGCGGCGAGCACGTGCGCGTCGACGCGCTGGCGCGGGCGTACGAGACGATCGAGACCTTCGCGTGCGCCTGAACCCGGTCCTCGCCGGCCTGCAGACCTACCCGTTCGTCCGCCTCGCTGAGGCGAAGGCGGCGGCGATCGCGCGCGGCGTCGACGTCATCGACTTCGGGCCCGGCGAGCCGCGCGAGGAGACGCCGGGGTTCATCCGCCGGACGCTGAGCGCCGCGCTCGAGGCCGAGCCGGTCTCCACCTACCCGACGGCCGAGGGGCTGCCCGAGCTGCGCGCCGCGATCGCGGGCTGGACCCAGCGCCGCTTCGGCGCGGCGCTCGACCCGGCCAGCGAGGTGGTGCCGACGATGGGCTCCAAGGAGGCGATCTTCTCGCTCGCGCAGGTGGTCGCCGCCCGCGGCGACCGCGTGGCGGTGACGACGCCCGGCTATCCGGTCTACGAGCGGGGGGCGCTCTTCGCCGGCGCCGAGGTGGTCGAGTTGCCGCTGCGGCCAGAGCGCGGCTGGCATCCCGACCTGGACGCCGTCGACTGGGACGGCGTGGCGCTGCTGTGGCTGAACTTCCCCAACAACCCGACGGCGGCGGTGGCCACCCTGGAGCTCTACGAGCGCGCCGCGGCGCTGGCCCGCGCCCACGGGTTCGTGCTCGCCGCCGACGAGGCGTACTCGGAGCTGTGGTTCGCCGGCGACGCGCCGGTGAGCGCCCTGCAGCTCGCCGACCGCACCAACGTCCTGGTGTTCAACACGCTCTCCAAGCGCTCGTCGATGCCCGGCTACCGGTCGGGCTTCGCCGCCGGCGACGCCGAGCTGGTGGCGGCCCTGAAGCGCTACCGGCCGAACGTCGGCGTCGCGCCGCAGACGTTCGTCCAGCGCGCGGCCGCGGCCGCCTGGGGCGAGGAGGAGCACGTCGCCGCGACGCGCGCGGGCTACCGGGCCAAGCGCGACGTCGTGCTGCCGGCGCTGCTGGCGGCCGGACTGGAGCCCGCCGGCGGCGATGCGACGTTCTTCCTGTGGCTGCGCGTCCCCGAGGGCGAGGACGCCGAGGCCTACGCGCTGCGCCTGCTCGACGAGCGCGGCATCGCCGTGGCTCCCGGGCCGTACTTCGGGGCCGGCGGCGAGGGCCACGTCCGGGTCGCGCTCGTCCCGACGCTCGAGGCGTGCCGGCGCGCCGCCGAGCGGCTGGCAGGGTGACGTCCGCGCCCGACGAGGCGGTCGTCACGGAGCGCCTGCGCGGCGAGCGGCCGCGCGACGAGCACGCGGACCTGTACGCCGAGCTGTTCGGCGACCCCGCGGTCGCCGCCACGCTCTGGCCCGACGCGCTCGGCGGTCCGCGCCCGCCGGCGCAGGCCTCCGCGCTGCTCGCCGCCGACGTCCTCCACTGGGAGCGGTTCGGCTACGGGCCGTGGGCGTGGTTCGCGCGCGATCGGTTCGTGGCGCGCGGGGGCCTGGAGCGCACGGACGTGGGCGGGCCCGGCGGCGTCGAGGTCCTCTACGCCATCCGCCGCGACGCCTGGGGGCTCGGCTACGCCACCGAGATCGCGCTGGCGGCGGTGCAGCACGCCCGCGCGCTCGGCATCCCCGAGGTCGTCGGGTTCACCTTGACGACCAACCTCGCGTCGCAGCTCGTCCTGCAGAAGGCCGGCCTGCGCTTCGAGCGCGAGGTCGAGCACGCCGGCCTGCCCCACTGGCTCGGCCGGCTGGCGCTGCGTTGACCGCGCCGGCCGTCGGTCGTCAGTCGTTGGTGTGCAGGGCGGCGTTGAGCTCGCCCCAGGCACCCGCGCGCGGCAGCACCTCGAGCGCGCCGCTGACGCTGTTGCGCCGGAAGAGCAGCCCGTCGCGCCCGGACAGCTCGCGCGCCTTGACGATCTCGCCGTCGGGCAGCGTCACGCGCGCCCCGGCGGTCACGTAGCAGCCGGCCTCGACCACGCAGCCGTCGCCGAGCGAGATGCCCAGCCCGGCGTTGGCGCCGATCAGGCAGTCGCGGCCGACCGAGACGACCTCCGTGCCGCCGCCCGACAGCGTGCCCATGATCGACGCGCCGCCGCCGACGTCGCTGCCGGCTCCCACCACGACGCCGGCGCTGATGCGGCCCTCGACCATCGACGGGCCGAGCGTCCCGGCGTTGAAGTTCACGAAGCCCTCGTGCATGACCGTCGTGCCGGACGCCAGGTGGGCGCCGAGGCGCACGCGGTCGGCGTCGGCGATCCGCACGCCCTCGGGGACGACGTAGTCGGTCATGCGCGGGAACTTGTCGACGCCGATGACGCCGAGGGTCAGGCCGGCGGCGCGGGCGCGCCCGCGCACGGCCTCCAGGCCGTCGACGGCGCACGGGCCGAGCGTCGTCCACGCCACGTTGGGCAGGACGCCGAACAGGCCCTCGAGGCTGACGCCGTGCGGCCCCACCAGCCGGTGCGAGAGCAGGTGCAGGCGCAGGTAGGCGTCGGGGGCGTCGGCCGGCGCGACGTCGAGGTCGATCTCGACGGCCACGACCGCGGTGCGCACGCCGCGGACCGGGTCCTCGCGCTGCAGCCCGGCGAGGTCGAGGCCGGCGGGCGCGGCCGCGCCGGGGCCCAGCGCGGGCTCCGGGAACCACGCCTCGAGGACGCGATCGCCGGCCAGGGTGGCCAGGCCGGCTGCGCTGGCGAGTCGGGCGCTCATCGCCTTCGGAGCCTAGCCGTCGGTCGTCGCCAGGAGCCGCGCGGTGTCGACCTCGCCGGCGAAGACGGGCACGGCCCAGCCGGTGAGGTCGACGTGGAGGTCCTCCCCCACCTCGACCTCGAGGTCGCCGCCGTCGAGGCGCACGGTGACCGGCGAGTCGCCCCCGCGCAGGACGTGCGCCACGGCGGCCCCGCACGCGCCGGTGCCGCTGGCCTCGGTCTCGCCCACCCCCCGCTCGAAGATCCGCGCCCGGATGGTGGCGGGGTCGAGCTCGGCGTACCACGACACGTTGGTGCGCTGCGGGAACTGCGGGTCGCGCTCGATCGGCGGCCCGAGGACGCTCAGGTCCAGGCGCTCGAGCGTCGCCGCGTCGGCCACCCGGATGGCGGTCTGGGGGTTGCCGACCGTGAGGTGCTGGAAGCGGAAGCCGTGCAGCTCGCCCTCGTGGCGCAGGACGGCGCGGCCCATGTCGACCCGGCATTCGGTGTCGGACAGGATCGTCGGGCGGATCTCGCCCGCCGCCGTCTGGATCGAGAACTGCGGCGCGTCGGTCCACCCGGCGCGGCGCAGGTAGAGGACCGCCTCGCGCGCGCCGTTGCCGCTCATCTCCGCCTCCGAGCCGTCGGGGTTGAAGATCCGCAGGCGGGCGACGAAGCCCGGCGCATCGGGCGCCGCGAGCACGAGCACCCCGTCGGCGCCGACGCCGCGGTGGCGGTCGCACAGCGCGCCGACGAGCTCGGGCGTCGGCTCGCCGTCGAGCTCGGTGGCCTCGACGATCACGTAGTCGTTGCCCAGCGCCTGCCACTTCTCGAAGCGCATGCCGCTCGCTGCACCGCGGGCGCTGCGCCGGTCGCCGGTCGTGTCCATGACGTGCGGCAGGCTACCGGCGGGCGCCCGCCCGGTTCGAGCGCCTCACTCCGGCAGCAGCGCCGCCGCGACGTCCTCGGGCGCGCGACCGGTCACGTCGACGACGTCGACCCCGGCCAGCTTGCGCATCCAGGTGAGCTGGCGCTTGGCCAGGTTGCGGGTGCGGCGCTTCATCGCCTCGACGTCGCCGGCGAGCAGGTCCTCGAACCCCAGCGCCTTGCGCGCGGTCTCCGACGCTCCGGCGGCGTGCGCGGCGCGGACCTCGAGCACCGCGCCGGCGGCCACCATCGCCTCGACCCGCGCGTCGATGCGCGCGTACAGCGCCTCGCGCTCCATGGTCAGGCCGACGAGGCGCGTCGGATGGCGGGTGTCGGCGGTCCACAGCCGGCTGGGCCCCGCCGGCGGCTCGAGCTCGCCGAGCTCCAGCAGCTCGAGCGAGCGCACGATGCGGCTGCGGTCGCGCGGGTCGACGGCCTGCGCCGCCCACGGCGCGCGGCGGGCGAGCTCGGCGTGCAGCGCCTCCGGGCCGCGGCGGGCGAGCTCGTCCTCCCAGCGCGCGCGGACCTCGTCCGGCGGCGCCGGGCGCAGGTCCAGGTCGGCCAGGGCCGCGCGCAGGTACAGGCCCGTGCCGCCCACCACGATCGGCCGCGCGCCCTGCGCGAGCAGCGCGTCGATCTCGGCGTGGGCGAGGTCGGCGTACTCGCCCACGGAGAAGCGCGCGTCGACGGGCAGGATCGAGACGAGGCGGTGCTCCAGGCGCCCCCGCTCGGCGGGCGTCGGCACGCCGGTGAGGGTCTCCAGGCCCTGGTAGACCTGCAGCGCGTCGGCCGACACGGCCACCGGACGCTCGCCGCGGGCGCGGAGGCGATCGGCGACCGCGAAGGCCAGGGCGGTCTTGCCGACGCCGGTCGGACCGAAGATCGCGA
>JAXDHQ010000162.1:0-9191 GCA_034664395.1 Solirubrobacteraceae bacterium
CGGCGCCGAGCGCGAGCGCGCCGCACAGCGCGAGGAGGCCGACCCCGAGCGCGGATGCGCGCAGGATCGCGCCGACGTCCTTTGGATAGCGCTCACCGGAAGCCAGCCGCCAGACGACGAGCCCGGCCAGGGCGACGAGCCCGAGCACGAGCGCCCCGCCGCCCCACCAGCCACCGTGAAAGGGGAGCACCACCCCGATCGCGACCACGAGCACGACGACGCCGGCGATCGTCACGG
This sequence comes from Solirubrobacteraceae bacterium, assembly GCA_034664395.1. Taxonomy (GTDB): domain Bacteria; phylum Actinomycetota; class Thermoleophilia; order Solirubrobacterales; family Solirubrobacteraceae; genus JAOPZW01. The sequence goes on from JAXDHQ010000162.1 coordinate 238, forward strand.
CTCGGCCCGGGGCCTCCGCCGGCCCGCCGCCTTCACCCTCCTTCGGGACGAGCAGCATGGCCGCCAGGTAGAGCAGCACGCCGGCGCCGCCGGCGAAGACGAGCGCCACGGCGACGACGCGCACGATCACCGGGTCGACCCGCAGGTACTCGGCCAGGCCGCCGCAGACGCCGGCGATGACGCGGTGGGTCCGCGAGCGCAGCAGGCGGCGCGGTGGCTCGGGCGCCGGCGCCTGTCTCGTGGGCTGCTCGGCGGTCGGCTCCTCGGTGGCCGGCTGCTCGGGAGGGCCGGCGGGCGGGATCTGCTCGTGCTCGTCGGGGTTCAGGGGCTGGTCGGTCATGGTCTGCTTCTCGCGTTCGGAAATGGTGTGCGATGCCGGACCAGCGTGCCGTCCCGAGCGCCGACGCGCCATTGGGAATCGTCCCTAGGGGGTGACCCTGAGAGCGCCCGCGGGCGGCGGTCGTGCCGCCGGCGTTGGCGTCGGTGCGCGGCCAGGGCACCGAGGGGAGAGAGCCTGCGCAGTCTCGTGACCTTCGTGGTGTCCGCCGTCGCACGTGGCGGCCGCGTCGTGGGGGGGCGACGGCGGAGCCGTGAATCGTCACGGAACGCCCGCGGTCAGCTTCCCCTCGGTGCCCTGGCCGCGCCGCGCCGCGCGCGCTGGCGGCAGAGGCCGGGCGGCGCTGCGTGCGCCGGCGGCGGAACTGCCCCTCAGCCCGAGGCGATCATCCCCGCGCCCACCGTCTCGTTCGTCGCCTCGTCGATGAGGATGAACGAGCCCGTGGCGCGGTTGCGCGAGTAGGGATCGAAGGCCAGCGGCGTCGAGGTGCGCAGGCGCACGCGGCCGATGTCGTTGAGCGCGAGCTCGGACGGGGCGGCCTCGCGCTCGAGCGTCCCGACGTCGACCCGGTCCTCGATGGTCTCGATCGCGGCCCGCGCGGTGTGGGCCGCGTGCTTGATCGCGTACCGGCCGCCGGGACGCAGCGGCGCGTCGGCCATCCAGCACACGTCGGCGGCGAGCTCGCGCGCGAGCTCGGGGCGGTCGTCCGGGCGGCAGATGAGGTCGCCGCGCGAGATGTCGACCTCGTCGGCCAGGCGCACGGTGACGCTCATCGGCGGGAACGCCAGGTCGAGCTCGCCGTCGAACGTGTCGACCGCCGTGACGGTGCTCGTGCGTCCGGACGGCAGCACGAGGACCTCGTCGCCGGGGCGCAGCACGCCCCCGGCCAGCCGGCCCGCGTACCCGCGGTAGTCGGTGGCGCCGTCGCGGATGACGTACTGCACCGGCAGGCGCAGGTCGTCGAGGTTGACGTCGGCGTCGACCTGCACCGTCTCGAGGTGCTCGAGCAGCGGCAGGCCGCCGTACCACGGCATGGCGTCCGAGCCGTCGACCACGTTGTCGCCGCGCAGCGCGCTGATCGGGATGTAGGCGACGTCGCGCGCGGCGAGCTGGGACCGGAAGGCGCAGAAGTCGCGCACGACCGCGTCGAAGGCCTCCTCGGAGTAGTCGACGAGGTCCATCTTGTTGACCGCGACGACGATGTGGGGGATGCCCAGCAGCGACGCGATGAAGGCATGGCGGCGCGTCTGCTCGACCACGCCCTTGCGCGCGTCGACGAGGACGATCGCCAGGTCGGCGGTCGACGCGCCCGTGACCATGTTGCGCGTGTACTGCACGTGGCCGGGCGTGTCGGCCAGGATGAAGCTCCGCCGCGCGGTGGCGAAGTAGCGGTAGGCGACGTCGATCGTGATGCCCTGCTCGCGCTCGGCCCGCAGGCCGTCGGTCAGCCGCGAGAGGTCCAGCTCGCCGTCGCGCCCGAGGAGGTCGTCGAACTGGTCGGCGAGGATCGCCTTGGCGTCGTGCAGCAGCCGGCCGATGAGGGTCGACTTGCCGTCGTCGACGCTGCCCGCGGTGGCCAGGCGGAGGAGGTCGGAGGGGTCGGCGGCGATCCCGGCCATCAGAAGTATCCCGCCACCTTGCGGTCCTCCATCGCGGCCTCGCTGACCCGGTCGTCGGCGCGCGTCTCGCCGCGCTCGGTGATGCGCGTGGCGGCGATCTCGGCCACGACGTCGGCCAGCGCGAGCGCCGTCGACTCGACCGCGCCGGTGCAGCTCATGTCGCCCACGGTGCGGTAGCGGACCGACGCCGCGAACGGCTCCTCGCCGTCGATGAGCTCCACGTGCGGCGAGACGGCGTAGACCATCCCGTCGCGGCGGAACACCTCGCGCTCGTGGGCGAAGTAGATCGACGGCACCTCGAGGTCCTCGGCGGCGATGTACTGCCACACGTCGAGCTCGGTCCAGTTCGACAGCGGGAACACGCGCACCTGCTCGCCCTTGCGGATGCGCCCGTTGTAGATGTTCCACAGCTCCGGGCGCTGGCGCTTGGGGTCCCAGCCGCCGAAGTCGTCGCGGAAGGACATGATCCGCTCCTTCGCGCGCGCCCGCTCCTCGTCGCGGCGCGCGCCGCCGAACGCGGCGTCGAAGCCGTGCTCGGAGATGGCGTCCAGCAGCGTCGTCGTCTGCAGCCGGTTGCGCGACGCGCGCGGACCGGTCTCCTCGACCACGCGGCCGTTGTCGATCGAGTCCTGCACGCTCGCCACGATCAGGCGCTCGCCGAGCTCGGCCACCCGGCGGTCGCGGAACTCGATGACCTCGGGGAAGTTGTGGCCGGTGTCGACGTGCATCAGCGGGAACGGGAAGGGCGCGGGGCGGAACGCCTTCTCGGCCAGGCGCAGCAGCACGATCGAGTCCTTGCCGCCGCTGAACAGCAGCACGGGGCGCTCGAGCTCGGCCGCGACCTCGCGCATGACGTGGATCGCCTCGGCCTCGAGGGCCTGCAGGTGGGTGAGCCTCATGCCGGCACCGCCTCCGGCTGGGGCGCCGGGCGGCGCACGCGGTGCAGGACGAAGGCGAGCGCGCCGACGGCCGCGGGCACGCCGACGATGGTCCAGCTCGGGATGTCGACGCCGGCCTTGCTCAGGACCCCGATGGCCGAGGCGAGCAGGACGCAGCCCAGCGCGGGCCGCAGGCCCGCGGCGGGCACGCGCGGCAGCAGCGCGGTCCCGACCAGCACGCCCGGCAGCGACCCGGCGAGGATGTTGGCCATCAGGACGAGGTCGACGTTGCCCACGACGAGATGGGCCAGGCCAGCGGCCCACAGCATGAGCGCGGCGTGGAAGACGTCGGTGCCGACGACCCGGTGGGGCGTCAGGCGGAAGATCGCGATCAGCGCCAGCCCGACGAGCGCGCCCGAGCCGACCGACGTCATGCCGAGCACGACGCCGAGCACGAGGCCGATGGTCGCCGCGCCGACCTTGCCGCGGACGCTCAGGTCGACGCTGTGGCGCTCGCGCGGGCGCAGGAACAGCGCCCGTCCCAGGATCGAGATCGCGACGACGAACAGCGCGGCGGCGACGATGGTCAGCAGGGTCTCGTTGAAGCCGGCCCCGTAGTGGCGATGCAGCGTCTCGACGAGGAGGACGCCCACGATCGATCCGGGCACGGAGCCGACGGCCAGCCACTTGGAGACGCCGAGGTCCACCGTGCCCGCCCGGACGTGGCGCCAGCCGCCGACGGTCTTGGTGATCGCGCCGTAGGCGAGGTCGGTGCCGATGGCGACCACCGGGTGCACGCCGGCGAACAGGACGAGCAGCGGCGTCATCAGCGACCCGCCGCCGATCCCGGTCAGGCCGATGAGGATCCCGACGCCCAGCCCGAAGGCGATGACGAGCGGGTCGATCATGCGACGCCCGTGCCGGACGTCGGCTCGGCCACGTGCAGGCCGCACTCGACCTTGTCGGTGCCGGCCCACCGGCCCTCGCGCCCGCTGCCCGGCTGCGTGCACGGCGCGCAGCCGATCGACGCGTAGCCCTGGTCGTGGAGGGGGTGGTAGGGGAGCTCTCGCTCGTGGATCCGGCGCCAGACGTCGCGCTCGGTCCAGTCGGCCAGCGGGTTGTACTTCCACATCGAGCGCTTCTCGTCCCATTCGACGAACTCGGCGCCGGCGCGGGTGGCCGCCTGCTCGCGGCGGATGCCGGTCACCCAGGCGTCGGCGCCGGAGAGCGCGCGCTCGAGCGCGTCGACCTTCGCCGGCCCGCAGCAGTGCTCGGGGCCCGACCACGGCGCCGCCGGGCTCGAGGCGTCCTCGACCTCGACGTGCACGCCGAAGCGCTCCTCGAAGGCGCGCCACGTCGTGAGCGTCTCGGGGAAGAGGACCCCGGTGTCGATCGTGACCACGCGGACGTGGGGCGCCACGCGCAGCAGCTCGTCGACGAGGATCGACTCCTCCTTCTGGAACGAGCAGAGGAAGACGAGCCGCTCGTGCTCGCCGGCGCGCTGGAGCGTCTCGGTGAGGCTCGCCTCTAGACCGCGCACTCGCCCTCGCCCCGCTGCACCACGAACGGGGACTTGCGATCCCAGTCGATGAAGTGCTCCATCGTCTCCAGGCCGAACTCGACCGGCAGCGCGAGGTCGCGGACCTCCTCGTCGAACGTCGTGGCGCCGACGCGGGCGGCGAAGGCGTTGAACTCCTCGCCGTCGGTGCGATCGCGCTCGTAGAGGCGGATCCAGCGCTCGACCGCGTCGGGCACGCGCTTGGCGGGCAGGCGCACCTTGAGGCGCTGGCCGTAGATGATCTCGCCGCCGTCGTAGTTGCCGGCGATGTGCGCGACGTAGGCCGGGATCGTGTGATCGCCGACCTTGATCGAGGCGCCGTAGAACCCGATGTTGGCGATGTGGTGCTGGCTGCACCCGTTGGGGCAGCCGCTCATCTTGATGTGGAGGCGCCGCGTGAGCGGGTCCTCGACCGCCATCTCGGCCAGGCGCGCGCGAATGGCCGCGTTGAGGCCCATCGAGCTCGTGATCCCGAGCTTGCAGGAGTCGGTCCCCGGGCACGAGACGACGTCGTCGATCTCGTCGGCGCCGGCGGCGCCGAGGCCGAGCTCGCCCAGGGCGCGCCAGACCTCGTAGACCGTCTCGTCGCGCACCCAGCGCAGCAGCAGGTTCTGGTGCACCGTCGTGCGCACCCAGCCGCCGGAGTAGCGGCGGGCCAGGTCGGCGAGCGCGCGGAGCTGCTCGGGGCTGAGGTCGCCGCGGGGGACGTGGAGCTGCACCGAGGAGAAGCCCACCTGGCGCTGTGGGCGGACGTTGGCGGCGAGGAAGCGCTCGAACTCGTTGCCGTCGCCGTTGGGCGAGGCGAAGGCGGCCGGCACCGCGGGCGCCTGGAGCTCCTCGTCGACGTCGAGGCGCAGGCCGGCGACGTCGAAGTCGCGCTCGCCGACCCAGTCGCCCTGGCGCTCCTCGTCGACCAGGCGCCGGAACTCGTCGATGCCGATCTTGTCGACCATCACCTTGATCCGCGCGCGGGCGCGGTTCACGCGCAGCCAGTCCTGGCGGTCGAAGATGCGGAACACCGCCTCGGCCACCTCGAGGTACTCGCCGTCATCGAGGCCGACGAAGTCGTACAGCGTCGGCGCCACGCGCGGCATGATCGAGGTGCCGCCGCCGACGCGCACCTCGACGCCGCGCTGGCCGTCGCGCTCACGAGCGAGGAAGGCGATGTCGTGGATGCCGCTGAGCGCGCGGTCCTCGGGCGAGGCGTCGAACGCGGTCTTGACCTTGCGCGGCATGAGCTGCGTGGTCGGGTGGCGCACGAAGTAGCGCACGTACGCGCCCGCGTAGGGCGTGAGGTCGAAGAGCTCGTCGGGCGCGACGCCGGCCCACGGGTCGCCGGTGACGTTGCGCACGGTGTTGCCGCAGCCCTCGCGGCTGGACAGGCCGGCGTCGGAGAGCTCGCGGATGAGCTTGGCCGCGTCGTCCAGCGGCACGTGGTGCATCTGGATGTTCTGCCGCGTGGTGATGTGGCCCTTGTTCAGCGGCACGTACTTCTCGATGACGTCCGCGAACGCCTCGAGCTGCTCGGGCGTGATGCCGCCCATCGGCAGCTTCACGCGGATCATCTGGACGTCGGCCTGGCGCTGCCCGTAGACGCCCTGCTTCAGGCGGAAGCCGATGAACTCGTTCTCCGGGGTCTCCCCGCGCAGGAACTTGGCGGATTCCGTGTCGAAGTCGTCGAACTCTCGTTCGAGGATGGGAATCACGTGGCCTGGCACGTTCTCGAGGACTTCCGGGTCCTCGATCGAGCCGCGGCCCTTGGTCACCGGAATGGAAGCGGGCTCCATGGGTCGTACTCCTTCGCGCGTGGGAACGCGCAAGGTACCAAATACCGACCGGGATTCAGAGGTTTCGAGATCCGGGGTGGCGCGCGCGCAGGGCTCCGCGCCGGCGCTCGAGCTCCGCGCGCTCGACATCGTTGGCGCTCAGGGCGATGGCCTGCTCATACGCGGTGTCGGCCCCGTCGGGGTCGCCGGCGCGGCGCAGCAGCTCGGCCTTCGCGGCGTGAAACGGCTGGTAGCGGCCGAGGTCGAGCGTGTCGAGCACCGCCAGGCCGCCCTTCGGATCGCCGGACATGCCGAGGGCGACGGCGCGGTTGACCTCGACCACCGGCGACGGCGCCAGGCGCGCGAGCTGGGCGTAGAGCACCGCGATCTGGGGCCAGTCGACCGGCTCGACGACGTGCAGCGCGGCGATCGCCGCCTGCACCTGGTAGGGGCCGGGGCGGCGCAGGCGCAGGGCGCGGTTGAGGGTCGAGATGCCGGTCTCGATGCGGGCGTGGTCCCAGCGCCGGCGGTCCTGGTCGGGCAGGGCGACGTAGCCGCCGGCGTCGTCCACGCGCGCGTCGCGGCGGGCGTCGTGGATGAGCATGAGCGCGAGCAGCCCGGCGGTCTCGGCGTCGTCGGGCATCAGCTCGGCCAGCAGCGCGCCGAGGCGGATGGCCTCGGCGCAGAGGTCCTCGCGCACGAGGCGCTCGCCGGCGCTCGCCGCGTAGCCCTCGTTGAAGACGAGGTAGACGACGGCCAGCACCCCGGCCAGGCGGTCGGGCAGCTCGGCGTCGTCGGGCACGCGGTAGGGGATCCGCGCGTCGGCGATCTTGCGCTTGGCGCGCACCAGGCGCTGGGCCATCGTCGGCTCGGGGACGAGGAACGCGCGCGCGATCTCGCCGGTGGTCAGCCCGCCCAGCGTGCGCAGGGTCAGCGCGACGCGGGCGTCGATCGACAGGGCCGGGTGGCAGCACGTGAAGACCAGGCGCAGGCGGTCGTCGGCCAGCGCGCCGGGATCGTCGTCGTCGGGCGGCTGCTCGTCGTTGCGGTCGAGCTCCATGAGCCGGTGCAGGGTCGGGAGGCGGTCGTGCAGTTCGCGCTCGCGGCGCAGGCGGTCGATCGCCCGGCGCCGAGCGGTGGTGGTGATCCAGGCGCCCGGGCGCGCCGGCTCGCCGTCGCGCGGCCAGGTGGCGAGCGCGACGGCGAAGGCGTCCTGGAGCGCGTCCTCGGCGAGCTGGAAGTCGCCGCCGAGATGGCGGATCAGCGTGGCGAGGACCCGCCCGGACTCCTGGCGGAAGGCGTGCTCGACCGCGGCGGTCACATGCCGGGGATCGCCATCACGGGCCGCACCTCGACGGTCCCGTAGCCGATGTTCGGCATCCGGGCCGCGTGCTCGAGGGCGGCGTCGAGGTCGGGGACGTCGATGACGAAGTAGCCGCCGAGCCACTCCTTGGTGCCGGCGAACGGGCCGTCGGTCACGACGCGGTCGCCGTTGCGCTGGGAGACCGTCGTCGCCGCCGCGGGCGGCTGGAGCGGCTGGCCGTCCTCCATGATGCCGGCGTCCTGCAGCGACTGGCTGTAGGCGAACCACTCCTTGAACTCGGCCTCGGCCTCGGGCGAGCCCTCGGCGGGACCCTTCGACGGGTCGGCGTAGATCAGCAGCATGTACTTCATGGCGGCCTCCTGAGAGCGCTTGGGCCAGCCCGGTGGCCGGCCTTCGTCGAGACGACGGACGGGCGGCGGGCAGATCGACACTACCGGCGCGGGTTGGCGCGCCGGCGCTCGTGTCGGCGCGGTGGCCCCGCTCAGCCCCGCGGCCCGTCGCCGGGGGCGCGCTCGACGCCCTCGCGACGGGCGGCCTGCACCCACTCGCTCGGCCGCGGCGCGCGCGGCGCCGGCGTGGGCGCCGTCTCGCGCATGAAGCGCTCCAGCGCGGCGACGACGGCGGCCGCCTCCTCGGGCGAGGCGGCGGGCGCGACGATCCGAAGCTGCGGGCGCCGGTTGGGCATCGCCCCGGACGCTACAGCGACGGGCCCTACAGCGGGATGTTGCCGTGCTTGCGCTTGGGCCCCGCCACGCGCTTGGTCAGCAGCGTCTCCAGCGCGGTGATGACCTTCGGGCGGGTCTCGTGGGGGACGATGACGTCGTCGACGTAGCCCCGCTCGGCGGCGGTGTACGGGTTGGCGAAGCGGGCCTTGTAGTCGTCGATGAGCCTCACGCGGCGCTCGTCGGGCGTCGGCGAGCGCGCGAGGTCGCGGCGGTAGATGATGTTGACCGCGCCCTCGGGGCCCATCACGGCGACCTCCGCCGACGGCCAGGCGAAGTTGAAGTCGGCGAGCAGGTGCTTGGAGGCCATGACGTCGTAGGCGCCGCCGTACGCCTTGCGGGTGATGACGGTGACCTTCGGCACCGTCGCCTCGGCGAACGCGTACAGCAGCTTGGCGCCGTGGCGGATGATGCCGCCCCACTCCTGGTTGGTCCCCGGCAGGAAGCCGGGCACGTCGCAGAGCGTCAGCAGCGGGATGTTGAACGCGTCGCACGTGCGCACGAAGCGCGCGGCCTTCGCGGAGGCGTCGATGTCGAGCACGCCGGCGAGCTGCGCCGGCTGGTTGGCGACCACGCCGACCGCGTAGCCGTTCAGCCGCGCGAAGCCGACGACCATGTTCTTGGCCCAGTGCTCGTGGATCTCGAAGAACTCGCCGTCGTCGGCCACGAGGCGGATGACGGTGCGCATGTCGTAGGGCTTGTTCGAGCTGTCGGGGACGACGCGGTCGAGCTCCTCGTCCATGCGCGTCG
>JAXDHQ010000163.1:0-7154 GCA_034664395.1 Solirubrobacteraceae bacterium
CGCGTCGCGGGCGACGGCCACGTCGTCGAAGGGCACGGTGCGCCCGCCCTCGAGCTCCTGGTAGCGCTCGTGGCCCTTGCCGGCGACCACGACGACGTCGCCGGCGCCGGCCAGCCCGACCGCGCGCTCGATCGCCTCGCGGCGGTCGACGATGCGCTCGACGGCCGCGCGGCCGCGCGCCTCCGACGCGCCGCGCGCGACCTCCTCGATGATCGCCTCGGGATCCTCGCTGCGCGGGTTGTCCGACGTGACGATCGCCACGTCGGCCACCGTCGCCGCCGCGCGGCCCATGAGCGGGCGCTTGCCGCGGTCGCGATCGCCGCCCGCGCCGAAGACGACGATCAGCCGCCCGTCGCCCCCGGTCAGATCGCGCGCGGTCCGCAGGACCGCCTCCAGCGCGTCGGGCTTGTGGGAGTAGTCGACGAAGACGGCGAACGGCTGGCCCTCGTCGACGGGCTCGAAGCGCCCGGGCACGCGGCCCGCCCGCGGCAGCGCCCGCTCGATCGTGGCGTCGTCGACGCCGAGCCCGCGGGCGATCGTCACCGCGCCGAGCGCGTTGAGGACGTTGAAGCGCCCCGGCAGCGCGGTTCGCAGCGCCATGCCGTCGACCGTGAACGACGAGCCGCTCGCGTCGCCCGCGAGGTCGACCGCACGCACCTGCGCGTCGGCCGCATCGACCCCGATGCGGATCGCGGCGGGGAAGTCGCGCGCCAGCCGCGCGCCGTAGGGATCGTCGACGTTGATCACGGCCATCTCGGGATCGCTCTCGAACAGCCGGCGCTTGGCGGCGAAGTAGTCCTCCATGTCGGCGTGGAAGTCGAGGTGGTCCTGGGTGAGGTTGGTGAACGCGGCGACGGTCCAGTGGATGGCGTCCGCCCGGTGCAGGGCCAGCGCGTGGCTGGAGACCTCCATGACCACCGCGTCGTCGCCGGCGGCGAGCATCTCGGCGAACGTGCGCTGCAGGTCGATGGCCTCGGGCGTCGTGCGCGCCGCGGGACGTTGCTCGCCACCCACGATAGCCGTGACCGTCCCGAGCAGCCCGGTCTGGCGGCCGGCGGCCTGCAACAGCGCGCGGACCAGGTAGGCCGAGGTGGTCTTGCCGCTGGTGCCCGTGATGCCGATCGTCGTCAGGCGCGCGGTCGGGTCGCCGGCGAGGGCCGCCGCGGCGGGCGCCATCGCGGCACGGACGTCCTCGACGACCACCTCCGGGACCCCGAGCCCGAGCGGTCGCTGGACCACGAGCGCCACCGCCCCGCGCTCGATCGCCTCGGCGGCGAAGTCGTGGCCGTCGCGGGTGAAGCCCGGCACGCAGAAGAAGAGCGTCCCCGGGGTGACGGCGCGGGCGTCGTAGGCGAGCGCCGTGACGTCGACCGCGGGCGCGTCGCGTCCGATCACTTCGGACAACAGCACGGCGAAGAGGCTATCTCGGCGCCGGGACGTGCCTACTGCGGGGCGATGCGCAGATACGGCAGGGCGAACGACGCGATCCGCCCGAAGGCCGGGGCGGCCACGACGCCGCCGTAGATCGCGCCCTTGGGCTCGTCGACCATGACCCCGATCAGGAGCTTGGGGTGCAGCGCCGGCGCGAAGCCCATGAACGAGGCGATGTACCGCGACTTGGAGTACATGCCGGTGGTGGCGTCGATCTTGTTCGCCGTGCCGGTCTTGCCCGCCAGCCGGTAGCCGCGGATCGAGACCTCGCTGGCCGTGCCGCCGGGCGCGAACGCGCCCTCGAGCATCTTGCGGAGCTGGGCCGCCGCGCGCTCGGAGATGATCCGATGGCCCTGGGGCGCGGGCCGCACCCGGCCGTCGACGCGTCGCACGACGTACGGCGCGCGCAGGACGCCGCCGTTGGCGATCGCCGCGTAGGCCTGGGCCATCTGGATCGGGGTGACCGACAGGCCCTGGCCGATCGGCAGGTTGCCCATCGACGAGCCGGAGTACTTGTCGACCGCGGGCACGATGCCGCGCTCCTCGCCGGGCAGGTCGACGCCGGTCGGCTGGCCGAAGCCGAACTTGCGCACCCAGTAGTCGAAGCGCTGCTTGCCCATCTTCAGGCCGATGGTGACGGCCCCCACGTTCGAGGACTCGGCGAGGATCTGGGACGTCGTGAGCGTGCGCGGGCCGGTGACGACCTCCGACTCGCCGATCGTGCGGTCGGCGACGTGGATCTGCGGGTCGAGGTTGAACGACGTGCCGGGCGTGACGGTGCCGTCCTGCAGCGCGCCCGCGACGGTCACCGACTTGAAGGTCGATCCGGGCTCGTACGTGTAGCCCACGGCGCGGTCCTGGTAGGCGTACGCAGGCGCGGCCCAGGGCTTGTTGTTGTCGACGCGGGGCCAGTTGGCCAGGGCCAGGATCTCGCCCGTGTTGGGGTTCATGACGATGGCGGTGGCGCCCTTGGGCTGATAGGTCTGCCCCACGTCGGCCAGCACGCGCTCGACCTTGTCCTGGATGGCCGCGTCGATGGTGAGCTCGATCCGCGCGCCGGCCCGCGCCGGCTTGGTGTCGCGAACCTCGATCGGCTGGCCGAGGGCGTCCTTGACCAGCCGGCGCTTGCCGTCGGTCCCCTGCAGGATGCCGTCGTCGGCGTACTCCAGGCCGTTCAGGCCCGTGCCGTCGGTCCCGACCGATCCCAGGAGCTGGCTGGCCAGGTACTCGCGCGGGTACACGCGCAGATGCCCGGGCGCGAGCTGGATCCCGGGCAGCTTGAGCCTGGCCACCTTGTCCGCCGTGCCGGCCGGCAGGCGGCGCGCGAGGTAGACGAAGCCGGTGTCGCGGCGCGCGAGCTTGCGCATGAGCGTGTCGGAGGACACGCCGAGCAGCGGCGCGAGGCTCGCCGCGGTCTTCAGCGGGTCGCGCACCAGGTAGGGCGTCGCCGAGACGTCGTCGGCCGGCTCGGAGACCGCCAGCTCGACGCCCTTGCGGTCGACGATCGTGCCGCGCCGCGCCGGCAGGTCGGTCGACGTGACCTGCTGGCTGGCGGCGGCGGTGGCGAGGCTCGAGCCGTTGATGATGCCCAGCCAGAGCGTGCGGACGCCCGCCAGCACCAGCAGGGTCAGGAAGGCGGCGAAGAGGAGGCCGATGCGGCGCTCGAGCAGCGCCACGCCCTACCCCTGTCCCTGGGGTGCGGTGGCGCCGCCGGCCGTGGTGGCCGGTGGAGCGGTGGTGGTCGCCGGAGCGGTGGTGGTCGGAGCCGCCGGTGGCGTCGTGGCGGGGGCGGTCGTGGTGGGCGTGGTCGTCGTCCCGGTGCCGGCGGTGGGCGGCGCGCTCGTCGTGGCGGTGCTGGTGGTCCCCGCGGTGCCGGTGATGCCGGTCGCGGCCGCGGTCGCGGTGGCGGTCGAGGTGCTCGTCGCGGCCGCGGTGCTCGTCGCGCCCGCGCTGCCCATCGTCGTCGCCGCGGCGCTGGTCGCGATCGGGTTCGGCGGCTTGATCGAGTCCGCCGCGCGCGCCGCGTCGACCCCGCGCGCGTCGAGGAAGTGCACGTCGCCAGCCGCGGGCATGATCATCCCGCGCGACGCCGCCACGCCCTGGATGCGCTCGCCGGAGTCGAGCTGGGAGATGTCGGCGCGCAGCGACGAGTTCTGGCGGTCGAGCGTGTCGGCGGCGGCCACCGCGCGGCTGATGCCCGCGTTGAGCTTGAGCAGCGAGACCTGCATGAACACGATGCCCAGCAGCAGCACGGCGATGATGGCGATCCACGCCCGTCCGCGCACGAGGCGGTCGAGGAAGCGGGCGTCGCCCACGCGCATCGCGGTGTTCCCCAGGCGAACGGCGAACGGCATCGGCGCGGCGACGGCGCCCGCCCCCGCGCCCGCGGTCCTCGCGCGGCGCGGTGGCGCGGTGGGGCCGGAGCGCCGCCGCGGCGGAGCCTTCGCCGGACTGCGGCGCAGGCGGGCGGCGCCGGCGCCGCCTCCGGCTGTGGCGGCGGCGGGCAGCGCGGGACCGATGCGGTTGGATGGCGGTGGCGTCATGCGGAGGGCTCCTCGAGCTTCCGTGCTGCGCGCATCCGGGCGGAGGCGGCGCGGGGGTTGGCGGCGATCTCGCCGGGCGTGGGGACCACGCTGCGGCGCGTCAGCAGTTCGGCCTCCGGGACCCGGCCGCAGGCGCACACCGGGAGGTCCGGCGGGCAGATGCAGCCCTGCGCCCTGGCGACGAGGAAGCGCTTCACGCGGCGGTCTTCCAGCGAGTGGAAGGAAATACCTGCAAAGCGGCCGTTTCTGCGCAGCAGCTCCCACCCGGCGGGAAGCGCCGCGTCGAGCTGGCCGAGCTCGTCGTTGACGGCGATGCGGATGGCCTGGAACACGCGCTTGGCCGGGTGGCCGGCGGCGAAGCGCGCCGGCACCGGCACCGCCCCGACGACGACCTCGACGAGCTCGTTGGTCGTCCGCAGCGGCGCGCGGTCGCGGGCGCGCACGATCGCCCGGGCGATCGGGCGGGCGTAGCGCTCCTCGCCGTAGTCGCGGAACAGCGTGGCGAGACGGCGCTCGTCCCACGCGTTGACCACCTCGGCCGCGGACAGCTCCTCCCCGGGGTCCATGCGCATGTCCAGCGGGGCGTCGTAGGAGTAGGAGAAGCCGCGCTCGCGCGTGTCGACCTGCATCGAGGACATGCCGAGGTCGAAGTAGACGAGGTCGGCGCGCACGCCCTCGTCGCGCAGGTCCTCGAGCGCCTCGGCGAACGGGGCGTGGATGAAGCGGGTGCGGCAGGCGAGCTCGGCGGCCAGCGCGTCGAAGCGGTCCTCGGCGTCCGGGTCGCGGTCGATGGCGATGAGCTCGCCCTCGGGTCCGAGGCGCTCGGCGACCAGGCGGGCGTGGCCGCCACCGCCGAACGTGCAGTCGACGGCGATCTCGCCCGGCCGGGGATCGAGCAGGTCCACGAGCTCGCCGGCCAGCACGGGGACGTGCGCGATGTCCATGTCAACCAGCATGGCCGAAGGCAGCGGTGATGTCGGGCAGCTCGTCGGAGAGCGCGCGGTTGTAGTCGGCCCAGGCGCCGCGGTCCCAGATCTCGAGGCAGTCGCCGGCGCCGGTCACCACGACCTCTTTGCGCAGGTCGGCGTGCTCGAGCAGGAAGGTGGGGACCATGACGCGACCCGCCGCGTCGAGGTCGATGTCGATCGAGTTGGCGCTGAAGTAGCGCGTCAGCTTGCGCGCCTGGTCGGAGAGCGGGTGCACGTCGCGCAGCGCCGCGCCGGTGTAGGCCTCGAAGTCGCTCGGCGTCCACATCTGCACGCAACGCTCGATGCCCTTGGCCAGGACCACGCCGTCCGCCAGCGAAGCCCGGAACTTGGCCGGGACGGTGAGCCGGTTCTTTGCGTCGAGGCTGTAGTCGAAGGTGCCGCGGAAGGCCATGAGATTCGCGCTCCCCCGGAGGCGCGAGAAGACGGATGGGACCGAGGTGGAGGGGTGGGAGGAGCCCCTCCACCCCGGTCCGCTGCGGGACTTGTATCCCACTTCCTCCCACACCGCAACCCCTATTGCACATTTCCTCCCACAGATGTCCACGAACCGCCCCCGCGCCGCCCCGAACCGCCCCCTGAGCGGCGGTTTCACGGGCGCTCGTCGCGCAGGCGGCAGCCGGGCGCGGATGCAAGACGGCGTGCGCGAGCGCGCGCTGCACGGGCGCGTGCAGCAACGAGCACGTTCCGTCCGGGAGGTGTGCGTGCGGTGGGACGCCGTGGGAGGCCGCGGCGGGCGCCGTGGGGCGCCCTCCGCGGCGCTCCGGCAGACCTACTCGGCGCCGAAGATCGACAGCGGCAGCAGCGCGCTCACCACGTACTGGCCCGCGTCGACGATCTCGGAGATCCGCAGGTCGGCGCACAGGCTGCACAGCAGGTAGGCGTCCTCCGGCGAGAGCCCGTGCTGCTGCGACAGGTACTCGATCATCGCCCGGACCGCGTCCTGCGCGTTGGCGAAGAGGTCGGGCCCCACGCCGGTCGTCCCGTAGAAGCCGGCCGGCGACACGGCCGAGGCGACGGGCCCCGCCGTGCGGTACTGCGGCGCGGGGATGCGCCGGTCCTTGTGCAGCGTGAGCCGCAGGGCCCCGTACATCGGCGACTCCAGCCCGGTGACGCAGACCTCGCCGTCGCCCTGGGTGGCGTGGGCGTCGCCGGTGCTGAACAGCGCGCCCTCGACCTCGACGGGCAGGTACAGCGTCGTCCCGATCGTGAGCTGGCGCGTGTCGAGGTTGCCGCCGAAGCGCCCGGGCGGCATCACCGGCTGCCGGCTGGCGCCCGCCGGGCAGACGCCCATCGTCCCCAGGAACGGCTCGATCGGGATCGTCACGGTCTCGCCCAGGTGGGTCACGTCGCCGGCGCTGAGGTCGAAGATCCGCAGGTACGGCTCGGTGAAGTCCTCCGACAACAGCCCGAGCCCGGGCAGGATCGCCGTCCATCCCCACCCCTCCGTGTGCAGGTCGAGGACCTCGACGCCGAGCGTGTCGCCCGGCTGCGCGCCGGCGATCGCGATCGGCCCGGCCAGCGGGTAGACGCGGTCCCAGTCCAGGCTCGCGATCACCTCCGTCGTGGAGTCCGGCGTGATCTGGTTGTCGCTGACGTCGCGCGTGTGGACGACGACCGTGTCCCCGCTGTCGACGGTCAGCACCGGATCGCTGCCCGCGTCCCACGTGAAGTGGACCTGGTCGGTCGGGAAGAAGTGCGTCCGCGCCATCCTCGCTCCTCGCGTCGCCGTGGTGGGTGCGGTCCGACCTTATCCGCCGTCCACGCGCCCGGCTACAGGAAGCCCGCCGCCAGGCACGCGCCGACGATCAGCATCACGGCCGGCACCAGCAGCAGCGCGACCACGAGCTGGATCTGCGGCGCCGCGCGCGCCGCCCGCTCGCGCAGGCGCTGGGCGCGATGCGCCCGGGCGTCGACCGCGATCGCGCGCAGCGACGGGGTCAGCGGCGCGCCGTGGCGCTCGGCGCGTCCGATCGCCGCCACGAGCGCCGCCACCTCCTCCAGCGGGCAGCGCCGCGCCACGCCCTCGAGCACCTCCGCGCGCGGGACGCCGAGCGCCGCCCGCGTCGCCGCCGCCCGCAGCTCGGCCGCCAGCGGACCGCCGCGCCGGCCGGCCACCTCGACCAGCGCCCGCAGGGGCGCCCGCCCCGCAGCCACCGCGACGTGAACGAGGTCGAGCACGTCGGCGAGCGCG
>JAXDHQ010000164.1:0-30925 GCA_034664395.1 Solirubrobacteraceae bacterium
TCGGCTGGCCCGCCAGGCGCGCCATCGCCCACGAGTGCGGATCGGCCTCCTTGAGCTGGTAGGCCGAGCGGTGCACGAGGAACTCGCGCACATGCTCGAGGGTGCCCTCGCGCTCGAGGTGCTGCGAGAGCGACCGGCTCTCGTCGGCGTCGATGGCCTCGCGCAGCGCGACGTCGGTCTCGGCGGCCGCCGGGCCGTCGACCGGCACCGGGCCGACGAGGTCGTGCAGCTCCTCCTCGAAGGCCTCCTCCCACGAGCGGCGCAGGCGCAGCAGCGAGGGCTCCCACTCCCAGCGCTCGTCGACGCCGTCGAGGCCGCGGTAGTGCAGCTCGTAGCAGAGGTACAGCGCGAGCTGCAGGTCCTCGTCGTGGAGCGCCGTCGGGAGCACCGAGGCGGGGGGCAGATCGTGGGGCCCACGGATCAGACGCTCGACGAGGAGCTCCGACGCGGGGCCGCGAGGCTCGGGGAGGATGGGCATGGCGCCGGCCTTACCCGAGGAAGCGATCCGCCAGCCACGCAGCCACGGCCCGGGCTCCGCCGCCGTCGGCGCCGGCCGCGGCGCGCTGTCGCTCGGACCCGGTGGCCCCGAGCCGCGCGCGCGCCGGGGCGAGGTCGGCGCCGACGCCGGCGGCCGCCGGCTCGAGGCGGTCCAGCAGCGCGGCCAGCCGCTCGCGCGTCGGCTGCGGCTCGCCGGTGCGCAGGTCGGCGAGCGTGCCGTGCACGCCGTGGCGGCAGGCCGACCAGCGGTTCTCGGCGATCCGCCAGCTCGGGGCGACGGGCAGCGCCTCGCCGCCGTCGTGGCGCGCGACCAGGTCGGCGACGAGCGCGTGGACGACCGCGGCGATCGCGGCGGTCTCGTCCACCGTCGTCTGCGTGTCGGGCACGCGCACCTCGATCGTGCCGTGCAGCGGGTGCAGCCGCGCCTCCCACCACCACTGCGAGCGGTGGGCCATGGCGCCCGCCGCCTGGCCCCAGCGCAGCGCCTCCTCGAGCTCGTCCCACGAGCCGATCGCCGGCGGCACGCCCTGGCGCGGCAGCAGCTCCGACAGCTTGGGGCGCACCGACGCCAGGCCGCTGTCGGCGCCGCCGTAGAAGGGCGCGTTGGAGGCCAGCGCGGCGATCTCGGGCAGATGGCCGCGCAGGGCGTTGAACACGGCCAGCGCCCGGTCGGGCCCGCGGACCGCGACGTGCACGTGCAGGCCGAAGACGAGCTGGCGGCGCGCGACCGGGCCGTACTCGCGCACGATCGCCTCGTAGCGCGGGCCGCCGCTGAGCTCGCCCGCGGCCGCCGCGAACGGGTGCACCCCGGCGCCCGCGACGCGCCCGATCCCCTGGGCGGCCGCGGCGAGGTCGGCCCGCGCCGCGCGCAGGGCACCGGCCGCCTCGGCGACCGTCGCCATCGGCGGCAGGACGATCTCGAGCTGCGCCGCCGGCAGCTCGGGCTTGTAGCGCAGGTCGCCCTCCAGCCGCGTCAGGACGTCGGCCGCGCGCGCCAGGAGGTCGTGGCCCACCGGATCGAGCAGCATCAGCTCCTCCTCGAGCCCGACGGTGAGCGGCGCGTCGCCTTCGAAGGCGCAGCGGATGTTTGAAGCCTCGGTCACGGCGGTTAGCTCCCCGGCCATGCGCATCTTCACGCTTCCGGGCGTCTTCCGCCCCCGCTCCGACAGCATCATGCTCGCCCGCGCACTGTCTGCCGAAGAGCTGCCCGCCGGCGCGCGCGTCCTCGACGTCTGCACCGGCAGCGGCGTCCTGGCCGTGACCGCGGCGCTCGCGGGGGCGGACGTCACCGCGATCGACGCCTCGCGCCGGGCGACCGTCACCGCCCGGCTCAACGCGCGGCTCAACGGGGTCCGGGTGCGCGCGCTGCGCGGCGACCTGCTCGAGCCCGTGGCCGGCGAGCGCTTCGACCTGATCGTCTCCAACCCGCCCTACGTGCCGGCCGACGATCCCGCGCCGCCCGCGCGCGGTGCGGCGCGCGCCTGGGACGCCGGGCTCGACGGCCGCGTCGTCCTCGACCGCCTGTGCCGGCAGGCGCCGGACCACCTGGCGCCCGGCGGGGTGCTGCTGCTGGTGCACTCGTCGGTGTGCGGCGTCGAGCCGACGCTCGCCGCCCTGCGCGCCGGCGGCCTGGGCGCGACCGTGGCCGAGCGTCACCGCGGCCCCCTCGGGCCGTTGCTGCGGGCGCGCGCCCCGCAGCTCGAGGCGCGCGGCCTGCTCGAGCCCGGCCAGCGCGAGGAGGACGTCGTGATCCTCCGGGCGGCGGCCTGATGGCGCTCCAGCGCGACGCCGCGCCCGGGATCCACCGGGTCGAGGACGCGTTCGTCAACTGGTACGTCGTGGAGGGCGACGACCGGGCGCTCACGGTCGTCGACGCCGGCCTGCCGCGCTCGTGGAGCTCGCTGCAGCGGACGCTGCGCGACCTCGGCCGCTCGCTGGACGACGTGCGCGCGCTCGTGCTCACCCACGCCCACTTCGACCACGTCGGGTTCGCCGAGCGCCTGCGTCGGCGCGGCGTCCCGGTCATGGTGACCCCCGAGGACGCCGAGCTCGCGCGCCACCCGCTGCGCTACCGCGCCGAGCGCTCGCGCCTGCCCTACCTGCTCAAGCCCCAGACGATGCGGATCTTCGGCGCGATGATCGCCGCCGGCGCTCCGCTGACGCCGGCGATCCGCAGCGTCACGACCTTCTCCGACGGCGAGCGGCTCGCGGTGCCCGGCGCGCCGCTGGTGGTGGCCACGCCGGGCCACACCTTCGGCCACGTGGCGCTGCACCTCCCCGACCGCGACACGGTCATCGCCGGCGACGCGATCGTCATGCTCGACCCCTACACCGGGCTGCCGGGCCCGCGCCTCGTCGCCCGCGCGGCCACGGCCGACAGCGACGCCGCATGGGCGTCGCTGGACCGGCTGGCCGGCCTCGAGGCGACCACGGTCCTCACCGGCCACGGCCCGGTGTGGACCCAGGGGACCGCCGCCGCGGTCGAGCACGCCCGCCGCGCCGGGCAGGCGTAGTCGCTCGACGAGAAATGCACCGTATGCGGGCAGCATTCGTCGTTCGCGAGCGAGCGGCCCTGGCCGGGCGCCTAGCGGTACTCGTAGAACCCGCGGCCCGTCTTGCGGCCGAGATGGCCGGAGACCACCATGCGCTTCATCAGCGGGGGCGGCGCGTACTCGTCGCGCTTGAACTCGTCGTAGAGCGAGTCGCACACGCTGTAGAGGACGTCCAGGCCGATGAAGTCGCAGAGCTGCAGCGGCCCCATCGGGTGCCCGCAGCCGAGCTTCATGCCCTCGTCGATGTCCTCCCGGCTGGCGAAGCCGTCCTCGTACATGCGCACGGCGGCCATGAGGTACGGGACGAGCAGGAAGTTGACGATGAAGCCCGAGCGGTCCTTGGTCCTGATCGCCGTCTTGCCGATCTGGCGGGCGAAGCCCTCGGCGCGGGCCACCGTGTCGGGGGCGGTGTCGAGGCCGATCACGATCTCGACCAGGCTCATGACCGGCACCGGCGAGAAGAAGTGCAGGCCGAGCACCTGCTGGGGCCGCCGCGTCGCCGCCGCGAGCCCGGCGATCGGGATCGACGAGGTGTTGGAGGCGAGGATCGCCTCCGGCGCCATGGTCGCGTCGAGCTGCTTGAACAGCGGCACCTTGACCGCCTCGTCCTCGACGATCGCCTCGACGACGAGCTCGGCGCCGCTGAGGGCCTCGAGGTCGTCGGACCACTCGATGCGGCCGACCAGGGCCCGGGCCTGCTCCTCGGAGAGCTTGCCGCGCTGCACCGCCCGCGCCACCGACGTCTCGATGCCCTGGCGCGAGCGCTCCAGCGGCGCCGCGTCCGGCTCGTAGAGCTTCACCTGCACGCCGGCTCGGGCCGCCGATTCGGCGATGCCCGAGCCCATGAAGCCGGCGCCGACGACGCCGATCTGCTTGATGTCTGACATGGGCCGGCACCCTAACGCGCGCCCGGCCGAGCCCATCAGGCGACGCGCGCCGCCTCCGGCTCCTCGACCTCGGTCGCCAGCTCCGCGCGCGTGGGCGTGGCGCGGGTGACGCTGTCCTTGAACTCGCGCAGGCCGCCGCCGAGCGACTTCCCGAGCTCGGGCAGGCGCTTGGGTCCGAAGACGATCAGCGCGATCGCCAGGATGATGACCATCTCCATCGGTCCGATGCTGGGCATGTGGTTGCTCCCCCTGTTGGTGTCTGGTCGATCAGCGCGGCGAGCCCCACCGGCCCGGAGGCCAGATGCGCTCGAGCACGCGCCCGATGAGACTGGTGGTCGGCACCGCGCCGAACGAGCGCGAGTCGACCGAGTCCGCCCGGTTGTCGCCGAGCACGAAGACCGTGCCCGCGTGGACCTGGACCGGTCCGAAGTAGACGCTGTCGATGGCGCGCGGGTCCGCGTAGGGCTCGACCGGCCGGCGCCCGTTGACGACGAGCACGCCGTCCTCGATGCCGACCGTGTCGCCCGCGACGGCGACCGCGCGCTTGAGCATGACCTCGCCCGTCCGCGGCTCATGGAACACCACGAGGTCGCCCCGGCGGGGCGTCGCGTCGCGATAGGCCAGCTTGTCGACCAGGACGCTGTCGCCCGCCTGGAGCGTCGGCGCCATGCTGCTCGACGGGATCCCGAACGGCTCTGCCACGAACAGGCGCAGCGCCAGGACCACGCCCTCGACGACGACCGCGATGACGGTCAGCGTCCGCCGGCGGCGGCTCGATCGCGACGCGGCCGTCGCCGGCGACGTCGCCCCGGCCGCCGCGGCGACCGCCGCCTGGCTCACGGAAGCCGTCCGGTCAGGCGCAGGATCCACAGCACGGCCCCGGCCACGAGCATGGCGTTGAGGATCCAGCGCCGGCCGACGCGGCCGATCATGACGAGCAGGACGCCGATGAGCGCGATCTCCGCCGCCGTGCAGGCGAGGTCGATCGCTCCGGCGCGCTCGGCCACGCGGGCGTGCGGGCCCATCGGCACGCCCGCCGTGCGGCTGACGACGTACATCCCGACGATCGCCAGGTTGCCGACGATCCCCACCAGCACCAGCGACCGCTGCGGCCAGCGGAGGATCGCCGGGACGAAGAGCCCCTGGGCGATCCCGCAGGCCAGGAAGAAGGCGCCGTAGGCCCACCAGTCGCGCCAGTGCGACTCGATGTAGGCCAAGTGGATCCACGCCGCCGCCAGCGACAGGACCGCGGCGGTGCGCGCCGCCAGCCACTGGCTCCGAAGAGCCCCGCGGCCGGCGGTGGCGCTGAGCGGCTTGAGCGCGAGGTCCGCCATGGCCTAGGAGTGCTTGCGCGCCCGGCGGCGGCTCGTGGGCTTGCGCTTGGTCGTCGCCTTGGGCTTGGTCGTCGCCTTGGGCTTGGTCGTCGGCTTGTGCTTGACCGTGGCCTTGGGCTTGTGCTTCGTCGAGCGGCGGCGCTTGGCGACCTGGCGCTTGATCTTCTTGCGCGCGGCCTTGCCCTTGACCTGGAGGCCCTTGACGTTGACGCCGGGCGAGGCGGCCTTGGCCGCGTCGTCGGAGGATCCGCCGCCGGAGCCCGAATCGCTGTTCGAGCCCGAGCCCGAGCCCGATCCCGAGCCGCCCTTGCCGGAGTTGTCGTTCTCCTCCTCGCGGTGGAACAGCGGACCGCCGGGGCCGTCCTTGCAGGGGTCGCCGTGGATCGGGTCGTTGGGGTCGTTGGGCCCCGGGTCGCCGACCATGAACTGGGTCATCATGTCGTGGTCCTCGTGGACCAGGTTGTGGCAGTGCATCATGTACTTGCCGCGCTGGTGCTCGAAGCGCATGATCACGCGGACCCGCTCGCCCTCGCCGACGTAGACGACGTCCTTGGGGCCGAGCTCGTGGAGCAGCGGCGGCCGGCCGTCGCGGTCGAGCACCTTGAAGTCCACGAGGTGGATGTGGATCGGGTGGAACCACCCGCCGCCCGGGTTGTGGAGCTCCCAGATCTCGACGTCCTCGAAGCCCGGGTTCGCGCACACCAGCTCGTAGCCGCTGTTGACGACGTCCTCCCAGGTCGTGCCGTTGATGGTCCAGTGGCCGTTGCCGCGCTCGAAGCGGAAGTAGCGCGAGCGCATGGCGTCGGCCTCGGTCAGGCCCATCGTGGTCATGTTCGGGTTGAGGTCGTGCGGGATCTCGTTGTTGGACGAGTCCGTGACGTTCGCCAGGACCTCGAACGCGCACACCACGTTCGTGTTGGCGTAGTCGATGTTGTTCGCGGGCTGCAGGTTGCGCAGCACGACCCGCTGGCCGGGCTGGTACTTGGAGAAGTCGATGACGACCTCGTAGCGCTCGGCCATGCCGATGCGGAAGTTGGCCACCGCCTGCGGGTGCGGCATGGGGCCGCCGTCGGTCCCGATGACCGTGAGCGGCTCGCCAGTGTCGAGGGCGAGGTCGTAGGAGCGCGAGATCGAGGCGTTGAGGAAGCGGAAGCGGTACTTGCGCGGCTCGACCTGCATGAGCGGCCAGGGCTTGCCGTTGACCAGGATCACGTCGCCGTAGACGCCCGACTGGCTGTTGTCGTCGTAGATCAGGTCGCCGTTCGTCTGGAACATCGCGTCCTTGAGGATCATCGGCACGTCGTACTTGCCGTGCGGGATCGGCAGGGACAGCTCGAGCGGGTCGTGCAGGATGTACTGCGCGGCCAGGCCCATGTAGGCGTTCGGCGCGGTGATGTGGACGCCGTGGTCGTGGTACCAGAGCGTGCGCGCGTCCTGGATGTTGGGGTAGTGGTAGTCCTTGTACTGGCCCGGGTTGGTGATGTCGCTGGCGTAGCCGTCGTACTGGGGCAGCGAGCACGACCCGTGCAGGTGCGTCGAGGTCCAGACGTTGTAGCGCAGCTCCGGGTGGACGTTGGGCAGGTCGTTGGTCTGGCGCACGACCGCCTTCTGGCCCTGGCGGTTCATGATCGTCGGGCCGGGCGTGATGCCGTTGTAGCCCCAGATCGTGGTGCGCTTCCCGGGCAGGATCTCGGCCTGCACCTGGCGCTGCACGATGTCGTAGTACGCGGTGTCGGCCGTGCTGTAGACGGGCTGCAGGACCGGCGGGATCTCGAACTGCGACGTGAAGGGGGTGGGGAGCTGGCTCTCGGGGATGCGGTTCTTCAGCGCGAGCTGCGTACGGGCGACGCGCTCGGCGGGCAGCATGAGGGCGGCGCTGCTGAAGAGGCCGATCTTGAGGAGATCCCGGCGACTGAGTTCCATTCGTGGCTTCCTTGACCGAAAGGACAGAGGCGACTGCGTGGCAGCACCCTCCCCCAGGTGCTCCTACGGCACGAGGGAGGGACTGCGAACAGTTCTTGCGGGATCCCGCACCCCCACGCCCCGATATGCGGCGCGTCGTCCTCCTCGCGATGTCCTCCGATCGGCGGAATGCCCCATGACAACGGGGATCTCGGTGTCCAGAACCGTCCACCGAGTCGTAGGAGGTCTCCGAAAGGTCGTAGGACCTCGGGCCTATGCAAAATGCGCCAGGTCTGGCACTCGACGTGCGATTCAGCGCAGCCGCGGTGCGTTCAGCCGGGCGCGCCCCAGCGGCCGGGAGGCCAGATGCGGGCGACGACGCGGCCGAGCAGGCTGCCCGTCGTCACCGCACCGAAGGCGCGGGAGTCGATCGAGTCCGCCCGGTTGTCGCCGAGCACGAAGACCGTTCCCGGGCGCACGCGCACCGGCCCGAAGTACTCGCTGTCGATCGCCCGCGGGTCGGCGTAGGGCTCGATCCGTCGCCGCCCGTCGACGTACAGCGCGCCGTCCTCGATCGCCACCGTGTCGCCCGCGACCGCGACGATGCGCTTGAGCAGCAGCTCGCCGGTCCGCGGCGCGTGGAAGACGGCGAGCTGGCCCCGCCGCGGCGCGGCGTCGCGGTAGGCCAGCTTGCTCACGAGGACGCTGTCGCCGGGGTGCAGCGTGGGCTCCATGCTGCCGGACGGGATCCGGAACGGCTCGGCGACGAAGGCGCGCAGCAGGAGCAGGAGCGCGACGGCGAGCACCGCCAGCCCGGCCAGGACCGCTCCGTGGCGGCCGGTCCGCTTGCCGCTCAGGGCAGGCGCCCGGTCAACCGCAGCGCCCACAGCGCCAGGCCCATGAGCAGCAGGGCGTTGAGGAGGAAGCGGCGGCTCGAGCGTCCGATCAGCGTCAGCAGCACCCCGACCAGCACCACCTCGGCCGCGGTGGTCGCGAGGTCGATCGGTGCCGCGGTCTCGGCCACGTGCGCGTGCGGCCCGAGCGGCGGCCCGGCGGTGCGGCTCAGCACGTACATGCCGACGATCGCGACGTTCCCCACGATCGCGACGAGCGCCATCCAGCGCCGGGGCCGGTAGAGGACGAGCGGGACGAAGATGGCCTGGCCCACGCCGGTGGCGAGGAA
The DNA here is from genome assembly GCA_034664395.1 of Solirubrobacteraceae bacterium. Classification (GTDB taxonomy): domain Bacteria; phylum Actinomycetota; class Thermoleophilia; order Solirubrobacterales; family Solirubrobacteraceae; genus JAOPZW01. The sequence continues at coordinate 8,357 of JAXDHQ010000164.1, forward strand.
GAACGCGCCGTAGGCCCACCACACGCGCCAGTGGGACTCGGTGTAGGCCAGGTGGACGTAGGCGGCCGCGAGCGAGAGCAGCGCGGCCGCGCGGGCCGCGCGCACCGCCGGCGCGGCGCGCGCGCGACGCGGGGCGGTGAGTGGGCGCAGGACGGCGTCGGCCATGGCTCAGGCCGGGACGAGCGGGCCGGCCGGCAGGTTCTGCGCCGGCGCCGCGTGGATCGGGTCGTGGCCGCCCGTGCCGACCTCGAACTGGAGCATCATGTCGTGGTCCTCGTGGACGAGGTTGTGGCAGTGCATCATGTACTTGCCGACCTGCGGGCCGAACTTCATGATCACCCGCACCGTCTCGTTCTCGCCGGTGTAGGACACGTCCTTGGGACCGAGCTCGTACGGGAACGGCGGCTGCCCGTTGCGGTCGAGGATCTGGTGGTCGACGAGGTGGACGTGGACCGGGTGGAACCACCCGCCGCCCTTGTTGACGAACTCCCAGATCTCGACGTCGCCGAGGGCGGGATGCGCGGCCACGAAGGTGAAGCCGCTGTTGATCACGTCGTTCCAGCCCTTGCCGTTGATCGACCACAGGCCGCCGTGGCGGTGGAACTCGAACGTCCGCGCCCGCACGGCGTCCGACTCCTTCAGGAGCATCGTCTCGTTGGTCGGGTTCAGGTCCGCAGGCACGCTGTTGTTGGCGAGGCTCGTGGCCTCGGAGGTCACGTCGAAGGCCATGACCACGCCGGTGGTGTCGAAGTCGACGTTGTTGGGCGGCCCCAGGTTCTGCAGGACGATGCGCTGCCCGATCTTGTAGTTGGCGAAGTCGATGACCACCTCGTAGCGCTCGGCCATGCCGAAGCGGAAGCTCTGCGTCTGCTGCGGATGGGGCATCAGGCCGCCGTCGGTGCCGATCACCGTCATCGGATCGCCGGTGCTGAGCGCGAGCTCGTAGGAGCGCGAGACCGAGGCGTTGAGGAAGCGGAAGCGGTACTTGCGCCGCTCGACCTGCATGAGCGGCCACGGCTTGCCGTTGGCCAGGATCACGTCGCCGAAGAAGCCCGACGCGCTGTTCTCGTCGAAGATGAGCTGACCCGACGAGGTGAACATCGCGTCCTTGATGGTCACCGGGACGTCGTACCGCTCGTGCGGGATCGGGAGCGACAGCTCGACCGGGTCGTGCAGGTGGTACTGCGCGGCCAGGCCCATGTACGCGTTGGGCGCCGTGATGTCGACGCCGTGGTCGTGGTACCAGAGCGTCCGCGCGTTCTGAAAGTTCGGGTAGTGGTAGTCCTTGAACTGCTGCGGCCTGGTGATGTCGCTCGCGTAGCCGTCGAACTCGGGCAGCGACGCGGAGCCGTGCAGGTGCGTCGAGGTCCACACCGTGTAACGCAGCGTCGGGTGCACCGTCGGCAGCAGGCAGGTCTGGCGCACCACCGCCGGCGTGCCCTGCATGGCCATGATCGTCGGCCCCGGAGTCACGCCGTTGTAGCCCCAGATGTCGGTCTGCAGCCCGGGCAGGATCTCCGCGGGCACCTGCACCTGCTTGATGTCGTAGTAGTCGACGCCGCCCACCGAGGCCACGGGCTGGGCCACCGGCGGCGTGACGAACGGCACCGTGAACGGCTTGGGCAGCTGGCTCTGCGGGATGCGGTCGTGCAGGGCGAGCTGCGTCCTGGCCACCCGCTCCGCGGGCAGCATGAGTGCGGCGCTGCTGAAGAGTCCGAGCTTCAGCAGCTCGCGACGGTTGAGCACCATCGGGCCCCCCAAAGGCCTGCACGATGTGAACGGCTTCCCCCCCACCCTCGCGTCGTGCATCTCGCGAGGCCAGGTCTGTGACATTCCTACCGCGTACGGATGATCATGTCATCCCTGCAATCAGCGAATTCACCCTTTTTCAGCCTGTCCTGCGAGGTGTGGCACGCAGGTGTGCGAGCGGTCGTAGGACCGCGTGGGAGGATGCGTCGCATGTGGTGGAGGCAGGCCGTCGTCTATCAGGTGTATCCGCGCTCGTTCGCCGATGCCGACGGCGACGGCGTGGGCGACCTCGAGGGCCTGCGCGCGCGCCTGGAGCACCTGCAGTGGCTCGGCGTCGACGCGGTGTGGCTGTCGCCGATCTATCGCTCGCCGATGGCCGACTTCGGCTACGACGTCGCCGACTACCGCGACGTCGATCCGCTGTTCGGCGACCTCGCCGCGTTCGACGCGCTGCTGGCCGACGCCCACGCGCGCGACATCCGCGTGCTGCTGGACTGGGTGCCCAACCACACCTCCGACCGCCACCCCTGGTTCGTGGAGAGCCGCGCGTCGCGCGACTCGCCCAAGCGCTCCTGGTACCGCTGGCGCGACGGCACGGGTGGGCGGGGTCGAATTCCGCCCAACAACTGGGCCGCAGCGTTCGGCGCCCGCCCGGCGTGGACCTGGGACGAGGCCACCGAGCAGTGGTACCTGCACACGTTCCTGCCCGAGCAGCCCGACCTCAACTGGGACGAGCCCGACGTCGTCGCCGCCATGCACGACGTGCTGCGCTTCTGGCTCGACCGCGGCGTCGACGGCTTCCGCGCCGACGTCGTGCATCTCATCGGGAAGGACCCGGCGCTCGCCGACACCTCCGACGCGGACATCGTCGCGTCGCACGACTTCCCCGGCACGCACGCGCTGCTGCGCGGCATCCGCGTCGTGCTCGAGGAGTACCCGGGCGATCGCATGATGGTCGGCGAGATCAACCTGCGCGAGACCGCGCTCATCGCCCCCTATCTGGGCGACGACGACGAGCTGCACCTGGCCTTCGACTTCGAGTCGCTCCACGTGCCGTGGGATGCCGGCGCCTGGCGGGCGCGGATCGCCCACGTCGAGGCGGTCATGGGGCAGCGCTGGCCGACCTGGGTGTTCTCCAACCACGACAAGCCGCGCGTGCGGACGCGCATCGGCGGGTCGGAGGCGCGCGCCCGCGCGATGGCGATCCTGCTCCTCACGCTGCGCGGCACGCCGTTCCTGTACGCGGGCGAGGAGCTCGGCCTCGAGGACGCCGAGGTGCCGCCCGAGCGCGTCGTCGATCCCGGCGGCCGCGACGGCTGCCGCGCCCCGATCCCCTGGACCGCCGACGACGGCCACGGCTGGCCGGTCGAGCCATGGCTGCCCTGGCCGCCGCAGGCGGCGTCGCGCAGCGCGGCCGCCCAGCGCGAGGACCCGGGCTCGATGCTCCACCTCGTGCGACGCGCCCTGGCGGCGCGGCGAGCGTCGGAGGCGCTGCGCGCCGGCGAGCTGACGCTGCTCGACGACGCGCCCGAGGGCGTGCTGGCGTACGAGCGCTCAGCCGGGGATGACCGGCGCCGGGTGTGGGTGAACTTCGGGGGGTCGGCGGTGGAGCTGCCCGCGTCCGGGTGGGAGGTCGTGCTGCGGACCGACGGCGGCTCGTCTGGTCGGTTGCCGCCGGACGCCGCGGCGATCCTGGCGCCGGCGGGGTAGCGCGGCTGGCGTGTCAACCCGTCGCTCGACGCGCGCGCCGAACCGCGCGAGCGCCGGCACATCCAGACGCGCGCGCCGGGGGGTGGGCTCGTTTGAACTCGATAGTCGAGTTGAAGAGAGCCCACCCCCTACCGGCCGGGCGCCACTGCGCCGGCGGACCCCCGCAACGTCGCGAAACCCCCCGACTTCGCTTCCCCTCGGTGCCCTGGCCGCGCAGCGCCGCGCGCGATCGCGGCCGACCGCCCCCGCCGCCGCCCTACGCCTTCGAAGCCGCCGCCGCCTCCCGCTCCCGCAGCTCGATCCGCCGGATCTTGCCCGTCAACGTCTTGGGCAGGTCCGCCACGAACTCGACCTTGCGCGGGTACGCGTACGCCGACAGCCGGTCGCGGACGAAGCGCTTGATGTCGTCGGCGAGCTCGTCGGACGGCTCGTGGCCGTCGGCCAGGACGATGAACGCCTTGACGACGTTGCCCTTGACCTCGTCGGGCGAGGCGACGGCGGCGGCCTCGCGGACGGCGGCGTGCTCGAGGCAGGCGGACTCGACCTCGAACGGGCCGATGCGGTAGCCGGCGGCGATGATGACGTCGTCGGCGCGCCCGGCGTACCAGACGTAGCCGTCCTCGTCCTGCATGGCCGCGTCCTTGGAGTGGAACCAGTCGCCGCCGAAGGTCTCCTTGGAGGCCTCCTCGTTGCGCCAGTAGCCCAGCGGGTAGTGGGGGTTCGAGCGGGCCCGCAGGCAGATCTCGCCGCGCTCGCCCCGGGCGACCGGCCGCTCGTCCTCGTCGAGGAGCTGGACGTCCCAGCCCGGCACCGGGCGCCCCATCGAGCCCTCGCGGACCTCCATGAACGGGTAGTTGGCCACGAGCGGATAGGACTCGGTCAGGCCGTAGTAGTCGAGCACGGTCAGCCCGTACTGCTCGCGGAACCAGCGGATCGCCTCGGGGTTGAGCGGCTCGCCGGCCGAGCACACGCGGCGGAACTTCTGCGGGTAGCGCGTGCCGGCGTCCTCGATGGCCATCATCGACCGCATCGCCGTCGGCGTGGTGAAGACGTTGGCGACCTCGTGGCGGCTGAGGAAGTCGAGCTGCTTGTGCGGGTCGAAGCCGCCCTTGCGCTGGAAGACCGTCTGCACGGCGCCCAGCCGCCACGGCCCGAGCAGCGGCGCGATGCCCGCGGCCCACGCCCACTCCCCCATGCCGTGGAAGCGCTCGCCGTCCTGGACCTCGTGGCAGTAGACGAACTCCTCGTGCGCGAGCACGTAGCGATGGGCGTGGACGATGCCCTTGGCGAGGCCGGTCGTGCCGCTGGTGTAGTAGAGCTGCGCCGGGTCCTCGGAGCTCGTGTCGGCGGTCTCGAACTCGGTCGACGCGCCGTCGAGCAGGCCGTCGTCGATGATCAGCAGCTCGCCGACGAGCGACGGATCGAAGCGCCCGGCGTTGGCCTTGTCGGTCACGAGCACGCGCGGCTCGGAGTCGCGCAGGCGGTGGGCGATGCCCTCGTCGCCGTACAGGACCGACATCGACAGCAGGATCCCGGCGTTCTTCCACGTGCCGAAGAAGATCGCCGCCGCCTCGGGCGTCGGCGGCAGGACGACCGCCACGCGCTCGCCGCGCTCCACGCCGTGGTCGCGCAGGACGTTGGCGGCCTGGTTGGAGAGGTCCTGCAGCTCGCCCCAGCTCACGTCGCGCCGGGCGCCGTCGAAGCGCTCCCAGATCATCGCCGGCTTGTCGCGCGGGTGCTTGTCGCACACGTCGGCGGCGATGTTGTAGCGCTCGGGGACGTTCCAGACGTGCTCGGCGCACGCCTGCTCGTAGCTGGTGACGGAATCGGTGGCCATGGTCTCCTCCTGGGTGGACCGGGGTCGGGCGATCTTCCTACACGGCGGGTGAGGACGGCGCAAGGCGCAATCGCGCTCCGCCCGCGCTCACCACGTCTTGGCCGAACGGCGCTCCGGCGCCGGGCCGAGGCGCACCCGCGCGTCGAGGACGAGCGCCTCGTCGTCGCGCACCCGCACGGGCTGCAGGTCGGCCTCCGCCAGCTCGGGGACCGCCTCGCTCAATGCGGCCAGGCGCACCACGACGTCGCGCAGCGCCGGAGCGTCGGCGGCGAGCTCGTCGGCGTCGACGTCCGTCAGGGGCGCGAGGCGATGGGCGAGCGGGGTGCCGCGCGTGCCGACCCCCACGACCGGGCCGAGGTCGGGGTCGGCGACCGCGTGCACGACCGCGTCGGTGCCCGCGTCGGCCAGCGGCTGGACGAACGCGCGCGCGTCGCCGGCGCGGCGGACGAGCTCCTGCCAGCCGGCGCGCACCGCGCCCTCGCCCTCCAGGCCGAGCAGCACGTGGTCGGGGCCGGCCTTGAGCGCCACCGGGCCGGCGATCCGCTGCGCCGCGCTCACGGCGGCGTCGGCGTCGGCGCACTCGATCGCGGGCAGGACGCGGATGCCGGCGGCGTCCAGCAGCGCCTCGACCTCGCCGGGCTCCAGCCAGCGCTCGCCCGCGTCGGCGACGAGCGCGCGGGCCCGCTCGACGTCGAGCCCCTCGACGACGGGCGCCTGGCCCATCGGACGCGACAGCCAGTCGCGGCGGTCGGCGGCCAGCGACAGGGCGCGAACGGCGTTCTCGGGGAAGCGGTAGTTGGGCACGCGCCAGGTCGCGCGCTCGGGCAGCTCGCCGCTGGCGCCGAGCACGCACGCCACCACCGGCTTGCTCGTCGTCGCCGTGGCGAGCTCGAGGGCCTCCAGGCGGTGCGCCGGATCGCCGCCGCCGAGCTCGACGTGGAGCACGAGCACGGCGTCGACGAGGTCGTCGGCGAGCAGCGCGTCGACGGCCTCGAGGTCGTCGGCGGGCGACGCGCGCAGGCCGAGGTCGATCGGGTTGCCCAGGCGGTCGGCGTCGGGCAGCGCGGCGGCCAGCCGCGCGCGCGTCTCCTCGCTCGGGGCCGCCAGCTCCAGGCCGCGCGCCGCGCACGCGTCGGCGGCCACCACGCCGAGCCCGCCGGAGTTCGTCACCACGCCCACGCGGCGCCCGCGCGGCAGCGGCTGGCGCTCGAGCACCTCGGCCGCCTCGAACAGCGTCTGGGTGCTCTCGACGCGCAGCACGCCGGCCTGCCGGAAGAGCGCGTCGGTGGCCGCCTCGCCCAGCGCCCGGCCGCGGCCGCCCTTGACCGCGAGGATCGGCTTGCGCCGCGACACGCGCCGCGACACCTGCGAGAAGCGCCGCGGATTGCCGAAGGACTCCATGTACAGGGCGACGACCGCGGTGCGCGGATCGTCGGCCCAGTGCTCGAGGACGTCGTTGGTCGACACGTCGGCGCGGTTGCCCAGGGCCAGGAACGACGAGATGCCAAGGCCGCGCGCGGCGGCCTGCCCGAGCAGGGCCAGCCCCAGCGCGCCCGACTGCGACGCCAGCGCCAGCGCGCCCGGGCGCACCGCGATCTCGCCGACGAGCGCGTGCAGTCCCACGGCCGGGTCGGTGTTGACCACGCCCGGCGCGTTGGGCCCGACGAGCCGCAGCCCGTGGGCGCGGACCGCCTCCAGGAGCGCCTCCTCGCGCGCGCGGCCCTCGGGCTCGTCGGTGTCCGAGAAGCCGGTCGAGACGACGAGCAGGGCGCGCACGCCGCAACGCGCGGCCTCCTCGGCGACGCCCACGACCTCGGCGGCGGGCACGGCGAGGATGGCGAGGTCCGGCGGCTCGTCGAGGTCGGCGAGCGAGCGCGCCGCGCGCGACGAGGCGACCACGCCGCCGTCGGGGTGCACTGGCGTGGCCACGCCCACGAAGCCGCCCGCGACGATCGAGCGGAAGACCGCGCCGCCGACGCTGCCCGGACGCGACGAGGCGCCCACCACCGCGACCGACCGCGGCGCCAGGAGCGGGCGCAGCGAGGCGACCGCCGCCGCGTGGGTGCGGTCGGCGATGCGCTCCTGGAGCCGCTCGCTCGGGCGCAGGTCGAGCGCGAGGTGGACCTCGCCGAAGTCGCTGCGCCGCTGGACGTCGAAGCCCGCGTTGGCGAACACGCGCAGCATCTGCCGGTTGTCGCCCAGCACCTCGGCGTCGAAGCGGGTGATGCCGCGCTCGGCGGCCACCTCGGCGAGCTGCTCGAGCAGCCGCGTGGCCATCCCCCGCCCGCGCAGGTCCTCGGAGACGGCGAAGGCGACCTCGGCCGCCTCGGGCTCGTTGAGGCGGTCGTAGCCCGCCACCGCCACCACGCGGTCGCCGAGGCGCGCCATGAGCGCGACGCGCGCGTCGCCGTCGGCCTGGGCGTAGTCGCGCGCCGGGATGTCGGTTCGCGCGATGCCGTGGAAGCGCAGGTAGCGGCTCTCCGGTGTCAGCGCGTCGAAGAACGCCTTGATGTCGGCCTCGTCGGACGGCTGCGGCGAGCGCAGGCGCAGCGCGGATCCGTCGCGCAGGATGACGTCTCGGATGAGTTCGGGCACGAACACGGAGGCTTGGAAGCGCTTGCTGTTAGCTGAAGCGTTTGCTAATCTGCAAGCACATCGTCACGAAAACGAGGAGACTCGAGATGGCCACCGCCACCGCCAACAAGAACGCCACCGAAGCTACCACCGAGCGCATCCGCGACCTCAACGAGCAGATCGTGGACGCCAGCCGCAAGGCCGGCGGCGCGTACCTCGACGCCTACGAGAAGACGCTGGAGTCGATCGCCGACTACCAGGAGCGCGTCGCCAAGCAGAGCGACGTCGACTGGGTCTCGACCGTCGTCGACGCCCAGGCGCGCTTCACGCGCGAGCTGACGAAGCTCTACGTCTCGACGGGTCGTGAGCTGCTCAAGTAGCCGGTCCAGACGTACCTGAAGGGGCACGGGCGCCACGCGCGCCCGTGCCCCTTCGTCGTTCCGGCCCTTCGACCGACTGGTCGTTCGACCAGCGACGCGGCGCCAACAACGCGCGAACCGCCGCTCAACAGCCGCTGCCGAGGGTACGGTTCCGTTCATGCACGGCTACCTCGACGTTCCGATCCCGCCCGGATGCGGGGTCGCGTCGCCGCCGCGGCGGGCCCTCGACGCCGCCGTGCTCACGTGGAGCACCGCCTTCACCGGGCTCACCGACTACTGGGCCGGCGCCATCGCCGACGGGCGCTGCACGCCGGCCGACGTCGCGGCCGACGGCATGCGCTGGTGGCAGCTCATGGCCGACCGCCGGCCGCCCCGCTGGTCCTCTCCCCACGAGATCGTGCGCCGCACCCCGCTGACGCGCCTGCGCGACTTCACGCCGGCGGGCGCCGCCGACGTCGTGCCGACGCTCGTCCTCCCGCCACAGGCGGGCCACGACTCCTGCATCGTCGACTACAGCGCCACGCAGAGCCAGATCCAGACCATCGGAGCCGCCGGCCTGGAGCGCCTGTTCTCCCTGGACTGGATCGGCGTCACGCAGGAGACCAAGGACGCGACGATCGGCGACTACCTGGCCGAGGTGGACGCCGCGGTCGAGCACGCGGGCCACGGCGGTCCGGTGAACCTGGTCGGCGACTGCCAGGGCGGCTGGCTGGCGACGATCTACGCGGCCCTGCGCCCCGAACGCGTCAACACGCTGACCATCGCGGGCGCGCCGATCGACTTCCACGCCGGCGACGCGGTCATCCACGAGAGCGTCGAGGCCCTCTCCGACGAGCGCCTGTCGTTCTTCCGCAACCTCGTCGCCCACGGCAACGGCGTGCTCAAGGGCGAGTACCTGCTCGGCGGCTTCATCGTCATCAAGCCCGAGAACGAGCTCGGCAAGCAGATCCAGCTCCTGGCCCACGTCCGCGACGCCGACCACGTCGAGCGCTACCGCGACTTCGAGGACTGGTTCAAGCACACCCAGGACATCGCCGGGCCCTTCTACCTGTGGCTCGTCGAGCACCTGTTCCGCGACAACGAGCTCATCCGCGGCGAGCTGCGCGTCGGCGACCGACCGGTCGACCTGGCGCGCATCGACTGCCCCGTGAACCTGCTCGCCGGCGCGACCGACCACATCACGCCGCCGGCCCAGGTCTTCGCGCTCGCCGACGCGGTGTCGACGCCCGCCGCGCGCGTCACCCGGCGCACCACGTCGGGCGGCCACCTCGGCCTGTTCATGGGCACCGAGGCGCTGCGCGAGCACTGGCCCGCGGTGATGGCGTCGGTCCTCGAGCACTCCAGGCCCGATGCGAAGCCCGCCCGCGCCCGCCGGCGCGCGAAGGCGCGCACGGCGCCCAAGCGAGCGATCCCGGCGCCCTGACTCAGCCCTCGCGTCGGGCCCGCCGCGCGCGCGGCGCGGCCGGAGCCGTCGCCGTGAAGGCCCGGTAGACCTCGAGCAGCGCCTGGCGCTGGCGGCCGGTCAACCCCGGGTCCAGGCGGATCGCGTCCACGACGGCCGAGCTCTCGGGCACCTCGTCGGGCGTCACGCCGGCCTGCTCGTAGAGGCGGTCGGCCGACACCTGCAGCGCCGACGCGATCGAGTCGAGCACGCGCTCGGAGGGGGCGCGCAGGCCCCGCTCGATCTGCGACAGATACGGGTTCGAGATGCCCGCCAGGTCGGCGAACTGGCGCATCGAGAGCTCGCTCAGCTCGCGCTGGCGTCGGATGATCTCGCCCAGGCGGGCGGCCCGTTCCCCGTCGGTCATGACTGTTTCATCCTAGTGGCGCGAAGGGCATAGCCTGTCGCAGTGACCGAGGACCGTCCCACGCCCGAGCAGGAGGTGCGGCGCCTGTACGAGGAGGCCGAGTCGCGCGTGGCGAAGGCCGCCGAGCGCCTGGTCGCCGGCGACTCGTTCGGCGAGCTGCTGGCGATGGCGACCGAGAACGTCGTCGCCGTCACCCGCATCGGATTCGACGCCCTGGACCTCCTCTGGGGCAACCTGCGCCTCGCCGGCCGCCGCGACCTCACGCGCCTGGGCCAGCGCCTCGGGCGCACCGAGGACAAGCTCGAGCTCGTCCTGCAGGAGGTCGAGCGCCTGCGCGAGAGCCTCGAGGCGCAACGCCCGCCGCCGACGCGCGCCGGCGACTCGAACGCCAACAGCTCCGGGCGCCAGCCGGCGCGGCGACCCCGGAAGAGTCCCTCCTCGTGAACGCGCTCGAGCGCCTGGCCCGCACGCCGATCGCCGCGCTCGAGTTCGCCAACATCGTGCTGACCGAGCGCGACGCGCCGATCGGCGTCACGCCGAAGGACCCCGTGTGGACCCACCGCACGACGACGCTGTACCGCTACCGCTCCGACCGCCGCACCTACCCGGTGCCGGTCCTGCTCGTCTTCGCCCTCATCAACCGCCCCGACATCTTCGACCTGCGTCCGGGCAACTCGTTCGTCGAGTTCCTGCTCGAGCAGGGCTTCGACGTCTTCCTGCTGGACTGGGGCGCACCCGACGAGTCCGACGCCGACCTCGGCCTCGAGCACTACGTGTGCGACGAGATCCCGTGGGCGCTGCGCGAGGTGCTGCGCGCCTCTGGCCAGGAGGAGGCGTCGCTGCTGGGCTGGTGCATCGGCGGCACGCTGTCGCTCATGCACTGCGCCACGCAGCCCGACACGCCGGTGCGCAACCTCGCGCTGCTCACCACGCCGGTCGACACCACCGGCGCGCTGTACGCCAAATGGGTCGGCCGCGACTCCTTCGACGTCGACCGCGTGGCCGAGGTCTACGGCGCGGTGCCGGGGGGCACGGTCGACTGGGCGAACAAGCTGATGAAGCCGGTCGCCAACTACTGGACGACCTACCGCCGGCTGTGGGAGCAGGTCCTCGACGGGAAGGTGCGCCGCGACGCCTACCAGGCGATGGCCAAGTGGGTGGCGGACAACCCGCCGTTCCCCGGGCGCGCCTACCGCGAGTGGATCACGTGGATGTACAAGGAGAACCGCCTGGTCGGGGGGCGCATGCGCCTGCGCGGCCGGCGCGTCGACCTCGGCGGGGTCGAGCAGAACGTGCTCGTCGTCACCGCCGGCGCCGACCACATCGCCCCGCGCGAGGGGACGCTGCCGATCCTCGACCAGGTGGGCAGCGAGGACGTCGAGCACATCGACCGTCCCGGCGGGCACATCGGGCTGATGGCGGGCTCGAAGGCCCGCGAGGAGATCTGGCCCGACATCGCTGAGTGGCTCGCCGAGCGCTCGGACCGATAGCGACAGGAGGAGAGACGATGGCAACCCAGGAGCACGCACAGACGGCCGCGGTGTCGGGGGACAAGCTCAAGGGCCGCGTGGCGATGGTCACCGGCGGCACGCGCGGCATCGGCGCGGCGATCTGCCGCAGCCTGGCCGGCCAGGGCGCCGCCGTGGCCGCCGGCTACGGGCAGGACCGCGAGCGCGCCGAGGAGTTCCAGGCCGAGCTCGCGCGCCACGACGTCCCGGCCTCGATCCACCAGGGCAACATCGGCTCGGCCGACGACTGCCGGCGCACGGTGCGCGAGGTGATCGACCACCACGGCCGGCTCGACATCCTGGTCAACAACGCGGGGATCACCTCGGACAAGACGCTGTTCAAGATGACCGACGAGGACTGGTACCGGGTCCTCGCCGTCAACCTCTCGGGCGCGTTCTTCATGTCCAAGGCGGCGCTCGAGCACATGGTCGACCGCGGGACGGGACGCATCATCAACATCTCGTCGATCATCGGCCAGCAGGGCAACATCGGCCAGACGAACTACGCGGCCTCCAAGTCGGGGCTGTTCGGGCTGACGATGTCGCTGGCGCGCGAGGCCGCGCACGCGCTCAAGAAGGCCGACAAGCTCGAGGGCAACGAGGTCGGCCTGACCGTCAACACGGTCGCCCCCGGGTTCATCGAGACCGAGATGCTCCAGAGCGTGCCCGAGAAGGTGCTGGACGGCATCCGCGCGAAGGTGCCGCTCGGCCGCCTCGGCCAGCCGGACGAGGTCGCCCGCGTCGTGCACTTCCTCGCCGCCGACGCCGCCGGCTACATCACCGGCCAGGTGTGGGCCGTCAACGGCGGCCAGGACATGTAGAGAAAGCGACGGGCGGGTCCGTGCCCCGCCCGTCGCGATGACGTCGTTCCCGCTCGGGGACGGACTCAGCCGCCGTCCTCCTGGGACTGGCGCTCCTTCACCTTGCCCTCGAGCTGCGCCATGACGTCGGGGTCGCGCAGCGTGGTGACGTCGCCGAGCTCGCGGCCCTCGGCGATGTCGCGCAGCAGCCGGCGCATGATCTTCCCCGAGCGCGTCTTGGGCAGGTCGTCGGACCAGATCACGCGCTTGGGACGCGCGAGCTTGCCGATGCGCTTGGCGACGTGCTCGCGGATCTCCACGACGAGCTCGTCGGTGCCCTCGAGGTCGCCCTCGAGCGTGATGAACGCGCACACGGCCTGGCCGGAGTCCTCGTCGCTCTGGCCGATCACCGCCGACTCGGCCACCTTCGGGTGGGAGACGATCGCCGACTCGATCTCGGCCGTCGACATGCGGTGGCCGGAGACGTTGAGCACGTCGTCGATGCGCCCGATGATCCAGAGGTAGCCGTCGGAGTCCTTGCGGGCGGCGTCGCCCACCAGGTAGGTGTCGTTGCCGAACCGCTTGAAGTACGTCTCGATGAAGCGGTCCTCGTCCTTGTAGAGCGTGCGCAGCATCCCGGGCCACGGGTGGTCGAGCACGAGCAGGCCCTGCTTCTCGGGCTCGGCCTCCTCACCGCTGGACTCGTCCAGCACGCGCGCCGTGATGCCCGGCAGCGGCGTGCCCGCCGAGCCCGGCTTGGCGTACTGGGCGCCCGGCAGCGTGGTGATCATGATCCCGCCGGTCTCGGTCTGCCACCACGTGTCGACGATCGGGCAGCGCCCGCCGCCGATGACCTTGTAGTACCAGAGCCAGGCCTTGGGGTTGATCGGCTCGCCGACGGTCCCCAGCAGCCGCAGCTTGGACAGGTCGTGCTTCTCGGGGTACCGCGCGCCCCACTTGATGCAGGCGCGGATGGCGGTCGGCGCGGTGTAGAAGATCGTCACGCCGTAGCGCTCGCACAGCTCCCACCAGATGTCCTTGTCGGGGTAGTCCGGCGCCCCCTCGTACATCACGCTCGTCGCGCCGTTGAGCAGCGGCCCGTAGACGATGTAGGAGTGACCGGTGACCCAGCCGACGTCGGCCGAGCACCAGAAGACGTCCTCGTCCTCCTTGAGGTCGAACACGTACTTGTGGGTCCAGCCCACCTGCGTCAGGTAGCCGCCGGTGGTGTGCAGGATCCCCTTGGGCTTGGCGGTCGAGCCCGACGAGTAGAGGATGTAGAGCGGATGCTCGGCGTCGAGCGGCTCGGCCTCGCACTCGTCGTCGGCGGCCTCGAGCGCCTCGTGGTACCAGACGTCGCGACCGTCCTGCATCTCGCAGTCGGCCTCGGTGTGGCGCACGACGACGATCGTCTCGATGCTCTCGACCTCGCCCATCACCTCGTCGACCTGCTGCTTGATCGGCGCGGTCTTGCCCTTGCGCCGCGCGCCGTCGACGGTGATGAGCGCCTTGGCCTCGGAGAACTGCATGCGCTCCTTGACCGACTCGGCGCTGAAGCCGCCGAAGACCACGTTGTGCGGCGCGCCGATGCGCGCGCAGGCGAGCATGGAGACGACGACCTCGGGGATCATCGGCAGGAAGATCCCGACGACGTCGCCCTTCCCGATGCCGTGGTCCTTGAGCGCGCTGGCCAGGCGCTTGACGTCGGCGAGCAGCTCGGCGTAGGTGATGTCGCGCTCCTCGCCCTCCTCGCCGCGCCAGTGGAAGGCGACCTTGTCGCCGCGGCCGTTCTCGACGTGCCGGTCGAGGCAGTTGTACGACGCGTTGATCTTGCCGCCGCTGAACCACTTGTAGAACGGCGGGTCCGAGTCGTCGAGGACCGTGTCCCACTCCTGGAACCAGTCCAGGCGCTTGGCCTGCTCGGCCCACCAGCCCGCCGGGTCCTTCGCGGCGGCCTCGTGCTCGGACATGTCCTTGATGAGCGCCTTCTCGACGAACTCCTCGGGTGGATCGAAGCGCTCCTGCTCCAGCAGATCGCCGAGCTCCTGCTCGAGGGTCGCTTGGCCGTCAGGCATGTCCTCTCCTCTCTGGATCTCTCTGGGCCGGCGAGTCACATCATGCCGCGCCGGCGACGACGTCACCGGCGCGGCGTGAGCGCTCCTAGCCCTTCAGGGGCTTTACCGGAAGCACGGTGCGGCCGAACGTGCTGTTCGTGACCGCGGCGAACGAGGCGTACCACGCCGCGGCCGCCGTGACCAGCCCGATCCAGCCGCCGAGCTTCACGATGCCGGTATGGGCGCCGGCCTCGCCGAAGCCGAGCACGAGGAACGTGAGCGTCAGCAGGAAGAACACCACGGCCACCGCGGCGGTCGTCCGCAGCGACGCGATGAACATGTACGCGGTGAAGATGCCCCAGGCGATGAGGTACAGGCCGACCGCGTGGCCGACGTCCGGCTTGGCGATGTCCTTGGCGAAGAACTGCTCCAGCGCCCAGAACGAGAGCCAGAACGAGCCGTAGGACGTGAAGGCCACCGCGCCGAACGTGTTGCCGGTGCGGAACTCCCACATCCCCGCCATGAACTGCGCCAGCCCGCCGTAGGCGAGCGCCAGTCCGAAGACCACCGGCTCGCCACCCGAGCTCATCAGGCCCGCGTTGAAGATGCTCAACACGAACGTGGTCAGGGCGAAGGCGGCGAGGCCGAGAGGCCCGGGGTCCGCGATCGCGCTGGGGATGAACTGCATCCGGTCCGCGGCGGTCTGGCCCGCGGCCGGTTCGAAGCGCCGCTCATCCTCACGGATGGTCGATCGCGCCTCCATGTGATCCCCTCCTTGTCCGGGTACAGACACGTGATATCCGCCACGAACGTCCACCACCCCGAAATGTCGGGATGCGGACACCGGCGGCCCGGTATCAGGAGCGGCGCTTGCGCTTGCGCTTGGCGGAGGAGCTGGGTTCGGCGGGCTCGGGACGGCGCGGCTTGGGCGGCATGGGGGCCGGCGTGCGCGCCGCCTTGGCGTCGCCGTCGCCGCCGGCGCCGCGAGCGGCGTCGCGCTGCTCGCGGAGCTGCTGCTTGGTCGGCCACGGCTCGGCCTCGCCGGTGGCCCACGCCGGTGGGATGCCGCCCGGCCAGCGTCCGAGGAGCACCAGACCCAGCGCCCCGAGCCAGAACATCCGCAGGATGCCCGGCTGGTCGAGCTGCAGGACGAACGTGGCGCCGACGATGGCGCCCAGCACGCCCATGAAGCGGGTGAGCAGCCCGACCTTCATCGCGTTGAGCGCGATCATCACGAAGCCGAAGGCGAGCGCCAGGCCGCCGACCTCCCAGAAGAGCTGGCCGACCAGCGTCGCCGAGCTCGACAGGGCGGCGTTGGCCGCCGAGTTCGTCTGATCGGCCGCGTGCACGAAGTCGCGGGCGCGCAGGAACTGGGCGACCTCGGCGACCGTCCGCCCCACGGCGTAGGCCACGGTGCCGGCGGCGCCGAGGATCAGCGCGAGCTGCGGGAGCTGGGGGCGGCGCGCGCGGGTGGCGCGGAACAGGAAGGCGATGACCGGATAGAGCAGCAGCGTCCCCAGGCAGAAGAGGACGACGCCGGCGATCTCGCCCGGGACGTTGTGGCCGAGGTCCATCGCCTGGGCCGACAGCCGTCCGGGCGGGATCGGCTGGCCCTCGGCGGCGCGCCGCAGCGTGTCGACGAGCGTCAGGGCGCGGTCGTCGTGGCGCCCGATCGCGCGGCTGAGGCCGGTGACGATGTCGCCGATCAGGGTGAGTCCGGCGGCGGCGAAGGCGGCGTAGGCGGCGCGCTTGCGGTGCTCGGCCTCCCAGGCCAGGGTCTCTTGCGCGCTCATGCGGCGCGGATTCTATGGGCCGGCCGTCCGACGCGTGCGGCGCGGCCCCGCGGCGGCGGTAGGCTCCTCCGCCATGGAGATCCGCGAGGTCATGACCGAGTCGGTGGTCACCGCCACGCCCGACACGCCGGTGCGACAGGTGGCCGAGCTGATGCGCGAGCGCAACGTGGGCTCCGTGGTACTCGTGGGCGACGACGGCCTGCCCGTTGGCTTCATCACCGATCGCGACCTCGCCGTCAGCGTGCTCGCCGACGGCCACGACGGCACGGCGCCCGCCGGCGGCCACGCCTCGAGCCCGGTGGTCACCGGCAGCCCCGAGATGAACGTCGAGCAGGCGGCCGAGCTCATGGTCTCCAACGGCGTGCGCCGGCTGCCGATCGTCGTCGACGACCGGCTGACGGGCATCGTCACCCTCGACGACCTCGCGGTGCGCATCGGCGACCTCGAGATCGCGGCGAGCATCACGGCCCAGGTCACGCGCGCGGCGCTGCCCGACTTCTACTTCTTCAACCGCGGGGGCTGAGCTCTCGGAGCAGCGCGAGCGCCGCGGCCGCGAGGTCGCCGTCGCTCGCGCGCCGGGCCGCGGGCAGCAGCTCGGCCAGGGCGTCGGACGCGGCCACGACCGTGGGCGGCGTCCACGGGCCGGTGAGGACGACCGCGGGCGCGTCGAGCGCGCGCAGGGCGCGGCGGCTGGCCGGCCAGCTCGCCAGGCCGGCGTAGTCGGCGAAGAAGGCGCGGTGGGCGGCCCGGGCCCGCGCGAGCGGCTCGCCGTCCACGCGGCCGGCCAGCCACGCCTCGACGCCGGCCTGCGGCCCGCCGGCGCGCATCGCGTCCTCCATCCGTGCGCGCTGTTCCGCGAGCTCCTGGGTCGCCGCGGGGACGAGCATGAGCAGCGGCGCCTCGCAGAGCACCGCGCCGCGCACGAGCGCGCGGTGGCGGGTGAGGAGGTCCAGCGCAACCAGCGCGCCGAAGCCCTCGCCGCACACGACCGCCGGGTGGGCGTCCAACGCGCGCAGCAGCGCCGCCGCGTCCTCGGCCTGCTCCTGCGCCGTGGTCCCCGCGTAGGGCTCCGGCGCGCCGCTGTCGCCGTAGCCGCGGCGGTCGTAGGCGACCGTGCGGGCGTGCGGCGCCAGCGCCTGCGCCACGGGCTCGAGCGCCAGCGCGTCGGAGGCGATCCCGTGCACCAGCAGCAGCGGCGGACCGGCGCCGCGCTCGACGTAGTGGAGCTCCACGCCCGCGCCCTCGACGGTCGGCATGGCCGCCACGCTAGCGCGCGCCGGGCCCACGGGCGCGTGGGGGTAGCATGCGCCGAATGGAAGGCTTCGGAGGCATGTTCGGAGACCCCGAGGAGCTGCAGCGCCGCATGGCGGAGTTCGCCGAGCAGCTCCAGGGTCAGCAGCGGCTGGCGTGGGCCGACAACGCGATCAAGCTCGCGGTCGACCTGACGGTGGCCGCGATCAACCGCGTCAACATCCAGGGCACGACGACCGAGCAGGCCGAGCAGATCCGCAGCGTGATGGCGGTCGTCTTCCCCGAGGCCGTCACGCTCGTGCGCGAGGCGCGGCAGGGGCTGCAGTAGCTCCCGCCTTGCGGTCGGCCTTGCCGGCCGCGATGACGTCCTTGAACGAGCGGAACCGGAACACGGTGGCCAGGGCGACGAAGCCCAGGGCCAGGCTGAACACGCCGATCGCGATCTGCTGGCCGACCGAGTAGGCGGCCACCGTCCCGCCCGACGCGGTGGTGGCGAAGACCGTCACCAGGAACGCCTGCTGCACGCCGGCGCCGCCGGGCGTGAACGGCACCGCGGCCGCCACCGCGTTGACGCCGAGGACCAGGAGCACGTTGCGGACCGATCCGCCGATGTGGAAGGCGTCGAGCAGCAACCAGAACGCCACGAAGCGAAAGCACCACGCCCCGAGCTGCACGAGCCACACCTCGCGGAAGTAGCGGCGGCGGTCGCGCAGGATCGTCAGCCCCTGGCGGATGCGCTGCCAGAACGCCTTCACCCGCCGCGACAGCAGCGCGAAGCCCAGCAGCCCGAGCGCGGCCAGGACGGTGAGCGCGAACAGCGTGAAGCGCGGGTGCCCGGCGAGGAACGCCAGGTCGAACGCGTGGAGCTTGGAGAAGTCCGGCGGCTTGGGGAACACGCCCTGACTGAAGGCGAAGGCGAGGATCAGGACGCCCATGGAGAGGTCGAAGCCGGCCTCGACGAAGAAGGCGGCGGCGATCGCCGGATAGCTGGAGAGCGGGATCGAGGTCTTGGTCAGGAACAGCCGCACCACGTCGCCGCCGCGCGCCGGGATGACGCTGTTGAAGCCGTAGGCGGCGACGTAGGCCCCCCAGACGCGCCGGAAGGCGAACCGCTCGTCCGGATAGGCCGCGCGCAGGATGTGGAACGAGGCCCGCGAGCGGATCGACAGGTAGATCCCGAAGGCGATCAGGCCGAGCGCCAGCGAGCCGAACCGCACGTCGGCGAGGTGGGCGAAGAAGTCGCCGACCGCATGCAGGAAGCTCGAGACGTCATCGCCCAGGGACGCGAGGGGCACGCGTCCTAGGGTACGCGGGCGGCCAGCCCGAGCGCTCGCCAGACCACGGCGTCGGCCAGCGAGCCGGCGACGAGGTCGGCATCGAGCTCCACGCCGGCCAGCGACGGCACCCCGATCGTGAGCGCGCCGGCGGCGCGACCGGCGGCCACGCCGGTCGGCGAGTCCTCCAGCACCACGCACGCCGACGGCTCGACGCCGAGCGCGCGGGCCGCGGCGACGTAGGCGTCGGGGGCGGGCTTGGGGCGGGCGACGTCGTCGGCGGTGACGATGACGTCGAAGGCCCCGGACAGGCCGGCCGTCCGCAGACCGAGCTCGACGAAGCCGCGCCGCGAGTTGGAGACCAGGCCCAGCGGGACGCCGGCCGCGCGCAGCGCTCCGAGCAGCGCGACCGCGCCGACCGTCGCCTCGACGCCGGCCGCCACCTCCTCGATCGCGAGGCCGTAGAGCTCGTCGCTGAGCGGGCGACCCGGCAGGTCGAGCATCCGCTGCATCTTCATCTGCGACTCGGCGGACGCGGTGCCCAGGAGCTCGCGCTTGTGCTCGGGCGTGAACTCCCGCCCGTAGCGGGCGAAGAGGGCGACCTCGGCGCGGGTCCAGGCGTCTTCGGTGTCGAGCGTCAGGCCGTCGTTGTCGAAGAGCGCCGCGGCGGGAGGCATGCGGCGCGGGATGATGCCGAACCGCCGCTGCCGCCGCCGTGCGCGCGCGGTATCGTCGGCGGGATGAGCACGCCGGAGACTCCGCCTGCGCCTCCGACCTCGACCTCGCCCCCGCCCCCGCGCAAGGAGCGCGCGCTGGTCAGCAAGTCGATCGCCGCGCTGGCCGTCGCCCTGCTGCTCGCGGCCTTCGGCGTGTCCAACGACAACAACGTGCCGGTCGACTGGCTGCTCGGCACGACGCAGACCCCGCTCATCGTCGTGATCCTGGTCAGCGCCGCCCTCGGCGTCGTGCTTGGCCTGTTCGGCGCCTGGCGCCGCTCGCGCTGAGGCCTGGCGTTGGAGGGGCTGCGGTTCCCGATCCGCACGCGCCGCCTGGAGCTCCGCCCGTTCGCGCCCGTGGACGCCGTGGCCATGCACCGCGTCTACGCCGACCCCGACGTCATGCGCTACGTCGGCCGCGGGCCGGTCCGCGACCTGGCCGGGACGGCGGCGATGCTCGAGGCCTATGCCGAGCACCAGCGCCGCCACGGCTTCAGCTGCTGGGCGATCCTCGAGCGCGACGGCGACGAGCCGATCGGCGACGCCGGCCTGTTCCTGGCCGGCGGGATCGGTCCGGACATCGAGCTCGGCTACACGCTCGGGCTCGCGTGGTGGGGCCGCGGCTACGCGACCGAGGCGAGCGAGGCCTGCCTGCGGGCGGCCGCCGCGCTGAAGCTCACGCGGGTCGTCGCGATGACCGATCCCGGCAACGTGGCCTCCCAGCACGTGCTGGAGAAGCTCGGGCTGCGGCCGGACGGCACGCGGATGGCCTACGGCCGCGAGCACGTGCTGTACCGGGTCGACGACGCGGCGGGGTGACGCCGCGCGGCCCCGCGTCAGGCCGCGTACGGCTGGAGGCCCTCGCGAATGAAGGCGGGGATCGGCTGCTTGGCCATCGTCGCCGGGTCGACGCAGACGTGCGCCGTGCGCGCCTGCACCAGCAGCTCGCCGTCGCGGCGCACGTGGTGGGCGAGCGTCAGCGAGGTCGTCCCCATGTGCGCCACCTCGAGGTCCAGGTCGATCTCGTCGTCGAAGAGCGCCGGCGCGCGGAAGGTGGCGGTGGCCTCGACCACGACGACGTCGGCGCCGCGATCGACGACCGCCTGGTAGGAGCCGAAGGCCGCGCGCCACAGCTCGGTCAGGACGACGTCGAAGTACGCGAAGTAGTGGGAGTGGAACACCCGACCCTGCTGGTCGCACTCGTGGTAGCGCGGGCGCAGGCGGTGACGGAAGGGCGTGGCCACGGCGCGCATGCTCGCACGCGCGCCGGCTCACGCGCCGTCGGTCGCCCAGACCTCGGCGAGCCTGACGATCGTCGCCGTGGCGGCCGCCATGTCCCGGACCGAGGCCCACTCGCGCACCGAGTGGTACTCGTGCCCGCCGGTGAACAGGTTGGGCGTGGGCAGGCCCATGGCGCTCAGCCGCGAGCCGTCGGTGCCGCCGCGGATCGGCGTGCGGACGGGCACGATGCCCTCGGCCTCGATCGCCAGCTCGGCCGCGCGCACGACCTCGGGGAAGGGCTCGAGGTGGCTGCGCATGTTGGGGTACTGGTGGCGCACGTCGATCTCCAGGCGGGCGGCCGGCTCGGCGCCGACGACCTCCTCGGCCGTGCGCCGCAGCAGCTCGACGTGCTCCTTGAGGCGGTCGTCATCGAAGTCGCGGACGATCGCCCGGATGACGGCGGTGCCGGCCGAGCCCTGGACCGCGTAGGGATGGATGAACCCCTCGCGGCCCGAGGTCGTCTCCGGGGTGAGCGTGTCGGACGGCAGCGCGGCCAGCACGCGGGCGGCCAGGCGCGAGGCGTTGACGAGCTTGCCGGTGGCGAACCCCGGGTGGACGTCGACGCCGTGGATCGTGAGGATCGCCTCGGCGGCGGTGAAGGTCTCGTCCTGCAGCTCGCCGAGGGTCGAGCCGTCGAGCGTGTAGGCGAAGCGCGCGCCGAAGCGCTCGACGTCGAACAGGGTGGCGCCCTCGCCGATCTCCTCGTCGGGGGTGAAGCCGATCCGCAGCGTCGGACGCGGCAGCTCGGGGTGCGCGGCGAGGTGGGCGACCGCGGCCATGATCTCCGCCACGCCCGCCTTGTCGTCGGCGCCCAGGAGCGTGTCGCCGCTGGAGCTGACGATGTCGTGGCCGGTCGCGGAGACGAGCTCGGGCATCGTCTCGGGGTCGAGAACCGTGCCGTTGCGGGGCAGGCTCACGGGTCCCCCGTCGTACGCGCGGTGGACGATCGGCTCGACGCCGGTGCCCGACTCGTCGGGGCTCGTGTCGACGTGGGCGATCAGCCCGATGACGGGACGATCGCCGTCGGCGGTCCCGGGCAGCGTGGCCATGACGTAGCCGTTGTCGTCGAGCTCGGCGTCGGCCAGGCCGGCGGCGAGCAGCTCGTCGACGAGCATCCGCGAGAGGTCGAGCTGGCCGGGCGTGCTCGGCGAGCGCTCGCGGTCGCGGCGCGACTGCGTGTCGACGCGGACGTAGCGCAGGAAGCGCTCGAGCACGTCGGGGGCGAGGGTCTCGGCGAGGGCGGAGGTGAACCGAGCGGGGGCCACGCGCCGCGTCACCACTTGTACGGCAGGAACTTGCCGTTCAGGGTGATCTTGACGCGGTCGCCGTCCTCCGCGGGCTCGCGCTCGAGCTCGGCGTTGAAGGAGATCGCGCTCATGATCCCGTCGCCGAACTCCTCGTGGATGAGCTCCTTGATCGCCGGGCCGTAGACCTGGATGACCTCGTAGAGCCGGTAGACGGTCGGGTCGGTCGGCGGCGCGTCGGGGCGGAACGACCCGCGCCACGGCACCTCGGCGAGGACCCCCCGCACGTCGTCGGGCAGCGCGAGCAGCGACACGAGCTTGTCGACCTGCTCGGCGTCGAGCGGATGCTGGCCGAGGACCGCCGCCGTCGCCCACACCTTCGGCCGACCGAGCGCCTCGGCGATGTCGGCGAAGCTCACCCCCCGCGCCCGCTTGGCCTCGAGGATCGCCTGGGTCGCCTCGTCTCGGGTCATGGCGGGACCGTAGCGGGCGGGCGCGCCGCCCTGCTCCCTCGGCGCCGCCCCGGCCTCGGCGCTCGCACAGGTCGTCGCGCGCCAGGTTGCGTTGTGGTGGCCCCTCACGGTCGGGGG
>JAXDHQ010000165.1:0-37402 GCA_034664395.1 Solirubrobacteraceae bacterium
CCCGCAGGGCGACGGCGTCGGCGCGCTCGTCGAGGCGGACCTCCAGGCGCTGGGCGGCGGCGTGCTTGAGCGCGTTCTGCAGCGCCTCCTGGGCGATCTTGAACAGCTCCTCGTCGATGCCGGGACGCAGGCGCGCCGCGCCGGAGACGTCGAGGTCGACCCGCAGGCGATGCACGCGCCGCAGCACCTCGACGTGCTTGCCCAGCGCGGCGGCGAGGCCCTCGGTGTCGATCGCGGCCGGCCGGAGCTGGAAGACGAGCGAGCGCAGCTCGCCGATCGCGTCCTGGGCGAGGCCCTGCAGGCGCTCGACCTGCTCGCGGGCGTCGGCGGGCGAGCGGTCGAGCAGCGTCGCGGCCGACTGCGCCGCGAGGACCACCCCGAACAGCTTCTGCACCACCGAGTCGTGCAGGTCGCGGGCCAGCCGGTTGCGCTCCTCGACGACGCTCAGCTCGCGGCTGCGGTCGTACAGGCGCGCGTTCTCGATGGCGATCGCGGCGTGGGCGGCGAGCATCTCGATCAGCCGCTGGTCGCCCTCGCCGAACGCGGGGGCGCCCTCCTTGTCGGTCAGGTAGAAGGCGCCGAGGATGCCGCCGCGCGACACGATCGGCACGCCGAGGAACGAGGCCATCTGCGGGTGGGCGCTGGGCCACCAGCCGCGGAAGCGCGGGTCGCGGCGCACGTCGTCGGTCCGGTAGGGGTCCTCGGACTCGAGCATCGCCCCCAGCAGCCCGTGCGTGCGCGGCAGCGGGCCCATCGCCGCGACGAGCTCCTCGCTCATCCCCGAGGTGATGAACTGGGCGAACTTGCCGTCGCCCTCGGGGATGCCGAGCGCGGCGTAGCGCGCCCCGACGAGCTCGCGCGCGACGTGGACGATGCGCTGCAGCACGCGGTCGACCGAGCGCTCGGCGGCGATGGCGAGCACGGCATCGCTCATGGCCGCGAGCGCGGCGTTCGCCCGGTCGTCCGTCACCGCTCCACCATAGGCGCGGTGCCGCGCGGGCGCATCGAGAGATGGGTCTAGTCCGTTGGGCCTAGGCGCCCGCCGGCGCGGGCGATGATGGCCCGCGGCGGAGGGTCGGGCCGCCGCGGGACACCATCGAGTTCGGCGGGACCGGTGACGATTCATCTGGAGGAGAGATCTGACGAAACGCCCCACGTGGTCACCGTCGAGATCCCTCACGGTAGCGCCCGCGACGAGCGGCCTCGCGTCAGGCCGCGGACCTCGATGCGCCGCTGACCGGCGCCGGCGCGCCGGAGTCCGGGGCGTGAGCCGGCCCGGCAGCGGGGACGACCGGTCCATCCTCTGACCACACGAAGGAGTCGGAATGCCGCTGCTGCTGATCGCACCGCCGCTGGGAGCCCTGGGACTGGGCATCGTCGGCCTGATCATCCTGATCGTGATCATCGTGATCGTGGTGACGCGGGTGCTGTAGGCGGTCCGCTGTCGGCGTGCGGCGCGAGGCCGCGGCAGCGCTTGCCGCGGCCTCGCGCTCGGCGATGCGGATCGCCTCGGCCCACATCACCGGGTGTCCGTGGAGTCGCAGAACCGGGCGGTCAGGACATCGGCCGTGGGCTGCGCCACCGGCGCGGCGACGAGTCCGTCCTCGAGCGACGCCAGCCGCCGCGGCGCCCGCGGCGCCCTCGATCCCGTCGGTTCCGCCGGGCCCCTACCCCGCGCCCTGACCGCTCGCGGCCCGCGGCGCCCTCGTTCGGTTATTGCGAATGCAGTTGACGCCGGGGCGGGGACCGGAGAGGTTCACGTCGCCTGGCGCGAGGAGCGCGCACGGCGGGGTCCGGGTCTGTCCCACCGAGGAGCAATTGGCGATGCCGAAGATCAGTCGTTCCGACTACTACGACCTGACGCGGGACATGAACTGGCGCCTGCGGTACGTCTCCGAGGAGGACGCGTTCCCCGCGGACCTCGCCGGCGACGCGCGCGGGATCCCCGCCGAGGAGTGGTGGACGTGGGACGAGCCGTACAAGCTCACCTACCGCGAGTACATGCAGAACCAGGCGCACAAGGACACCAGCGCCTACTCGGTCAAGAGCGCGGTCTCCCGCTCGCACCTGTTCAAGGACCTCGACCCGGGCTGGAAGGCGGCGATCATCGCCCACTACGGCGCGATCGCGGTGCCCGAGTACTCCGCCTCCTTCGGCGAGGCCCGCATGGCCCGCTTCGGCCGCGCCGCCGCCTGGCGCAACATGGCGATGTTCGGCACGCTCGACGAGACGCGCCACGGGCAGATCCAGCTCTTCTTCCCCCACGCGCTGCTGGACGAGAGCCCGCAGTTCGACTGGGCCCACAAGGCGTTCCACACCAACGAGTGGGGTGCGATCTCGGCGCGCGCGCTGTTCGACGACATGTTCACCGCCAACGACGCGCTGAGCACGGCGATCCAGCTCACCTACACGTTCGAGACCGGCTTCACCAACCTGCAGTTCCTGGGCATGGCCGCCGACGCCATGCACGTCGGCGACGTCGAGTTCGGCGCGCTCATCTCGAGCATCCAGACCGACGAGGCGCGCCACTCCCAGCAGGGCGAGCCGACGCTGAAGATCCTCATCCGCAACGGCCACAAGGACGTCGCCCAGCGCATGGTCGACATCATGTTCTGGCGGAGCTGGCGCGTCTTCTGCCTGCTCACCGGCGCGTCGATGGACTACTACACGCCGCTCGAGCACCGCTCCATGTCGTTCAAGGAGTTCATGCAGGAGTGGATCGTCAAGCAGTTCATGGACCAGTTCCGCGACCTCGGGCTCGAGCGCCCGTGGTACTGGGACACGTTCATCGACGAGCTCGACTGGTACCAGCACGCGCTGCACCTCGGCGTGTGGTTCTGGCGCCCGACGGTGTGGTGGAACCCAGACGCCGGCGCGTCGCCGGCCGAGCGCGACTGGCTGGAGTCCAAGTACCCCGGCTGGAACGAGCACTTCGGCAAGTACTGGGACGTCATCGGCGAGAACGCCCGCCAGGGCAACATCCCGGCGACCTATCCCCAGACGCTCCCGATCGTCTGCAACATGTGCCAGATCCCGATCGTCACGCCGTCGGACCCGCAGAAGCGCCACCTCGCCCCCTACGCGCTCGACCACGGGGGCCGGCGCTACCAGTTCTGCTCGGAGCCGTGCCGGTGGATCTTCGAGCAGAACCCCGGGCGCTACGCGGGCCACCTGAGCCTCGTCGACCGGTTCCTGGCCGGACAGATCCAGCCGCCCGACCTCAACGGCGCGCTGGGGTACATGGGGATCACGCCCGACGTCGCCGGCCAGGACGCGGGGGACTTCGCCTGGGCCCGCGAGGGCAACGGCAACGGGGCCCCGGCGAGCGCGCCCGAGCCCGCGGTCGCGGCCCCCACCGCCTGAGCCCGACGACGAGCGCTTCCGCAAGGAGAGAACCCGAGATGGCACTGCTTCCACTGGCCGCGGCGATGCGAGACGACTTCGTCGTCCAGCTCGTCCCCGTCGACGACGCCGACACGATGGCCGTCGTCGCCGAGAAGGTCGCCGTCCACGCGGTCGGACTGCGCGTCCCGCCGTCGGACGCGCCGATGACCGTGTTCGTCCGCGGCGAGCGGGTGAGCGACGACACGACGGTCGCCGACGCCGGGCTGGGCCCGATGGACTTCGTCGAGGTCCGCTATGGCGATGGCTGAGGCCACGCTGACGTGGGTCCGGGCGGCGACGCTCGACGACGTCTGGGAAGGCGAGCTGGTCGAGGTCGAGGTCGACGGCGCGCCCGTGCTGCTCGCCCATCTGGCGGGCGGCTCGATCGTCGCCTACCAGGGCCTGTGCCCGCACCAGGAGCGCTCGCTGGAGGACGGCGACTTCGACGAGGACACCGGCGTGCTGACGTGCGCCGCGCACCACTGGCAGTTCCAGCTCGCCGACGGGAGCGGCGTCAACCCCGAGGGATGCAGGCTGTACCGCTACGAGGTCCGCGTCGAGGACGGCGCGATCCACGTCGGCTATCCCGCGGGCGACGATGACCGTTACCACCACTTCCGGGAGGACTGAGGCCGTCATGGAGCAGCGCGAGGCGCTCGTTGGGCCGGTGCTCAACGACCGCGAGATGTACGAGGCGGTCGTCGAGGCCGCCGAGGACGACAACCCGGGCGTGGAGCTGTTCGTCGAGGACCAGGAGGGCTACTTCCGGGTCCACGCCCCCCAGCGGCTGCGCCTCACCCAGGCCAGCCTCGAGAACGCCCTGGGCCGCAGCTTCCGCCTGGGCGAGCTCGAGCCCTACCTCTCCAGCTTCGGCGGCCGCCTCAAGCAGGAAGGCGAGGACGAGCTGATCTTCTACCTCGAGCGCGCACCGGAGGTGACGCGATGAGCACGACGGAGGGCCGAGCCCGCCGCAGGACCTGGAGCCTCTACGAGGAGAAGCGCAAGCCGCGCGAGTACGAGGTCGTCACCCACCGGCTCAACTACCACTTCCGCCGCGAGCCGGCGCCGTTCGAGCTCGACCCCGACGCGCCGCTGAACCGCTTCTACCTGGCCAACCGCGAAGGCTCGCCCTTCCAGGTCGACGACTGGGACGGGTTCCGCGACCCCTCGCAGCTCACCTACCGCAACTACATCGCGCTCCAGCGCGAGCGCGAGAGCTACCTCGACAACGCCATCGACGACTTCGAGCGCCGCGACCACTACGCGGGGCTGGACGCCGACTGGGTCCGGACCCTCGCGAGCCTCTACGTGCCGAGCCGGTTCTCCGGCCACGTGCTGCAGATGCTGTCGGTCTACGTCAGCCAGATGGCGCCGTCGTCGTACATCACCGTGGCCTTCCACTTCCAGGGCGGCGACGAGATGCGGCGCGTGCAGCGCAACGCGTACCTGACCAAGGCGCTGTCGCTCGACCACGGCGCGGAGCTCGCCGACCCCAACGCGGCCCGAGCCGCGTGGGAGGACGCCGAGGCGTGGCAGCCGCTGCGCGAGCTGCTCGAGCGCCTGCTGATCGCCTACGACTGGGGCGAGGCCTTCGCCGGCCTGGCGCTGGTGGCCAAGCCCGCCTACGACGCGCTGTTCAACGAGCAGCTCGCCGCGCTGGCGCGGGCCAACGGCGACGGGCTGCTGGCGCTGATGGCCGACGACTTCGCCCTCGACGCGGCCCGCCACCGCGCGACCGCGCAGGCGCTGGTGCAGTACGCCGTCGTGGCGCAGCCCGAGCTGCGCGACCAGCTCCAGACGTGGGTGTCGAAGTGGCTGCCGCTCGCCGACGCGGCGGTCGAGGCGACCAGCGCCCTGTTCGCGCAGGCGCCGGTGCCCGCGCACGACGTCGCCGGGCTCGCCCGCACGCGCACGCGCGAGACGCTCGCGCAGTGCGGCCTCGACGGCGGCTAGGGGGCGGCCGGGTGGAGGGCCACGTCGTCACGGTGGCGCCGCACGGCATCAGCTTCACCGCACGCGAGGAGGACACCATCCTCACCGCCGCCCGCCGGGCGGGGGTGTGGATGCCGTTCGAGTGCGGATGGGGCTCGTGCGGCACCTGCAAGGTGACGCTGGTCTCCGGGGCGACGCGCTGCCTGTTCGACGACGCCCCCGCGCTCCACCGCCGCGACCGCGCCCGGTCGCGCATCCTCGCCTGCCAGAGCTGCGCGACGTCCGACGTCGTGATCGAGACCCGGGGCGCCCTGGGGCGCCGCGACGACCTGCCCACCGACGACTACCGCGGCGTCTGCGTGGCCAACGAGCTCATCGGCCCCGACATCCGCCTCATGCGCTTCGCCCTGGACCGGCCCGCGGACTTCCTCCCCGGCCAGTACGCGATGCTCGTGCCCGCGGGCGGCCCGCGCCGCGCGTACTCGATGACCAGCCTGCCCGGCGCCCACGAGGTCGAGTTCCTGGTCCGCCGCTTCCCCGGCGGCGCGGCGACCGAGCGGTTGTTCGAGCTGGCCGAAGGCGCGATGCTGGACCTCGAGATGCCGTTCGGGGCCGCCTACCACCGTCCGACGCCGCGCCCGGCGGTCTTCGTCGCGGGCGGCACCGGCCTCGCGCCCGTGCTGTCGATGCTGCGCGCGCTGGCGGCGGCCGGCGGCGACGACGCGCCCGCGCCGCCGGTGGTGCTCTACGGCGCGCGCAGCGTCGAGGAGCTCGTCCTGCTCGGCGAGGTGCGCGCGCTGTGCGCGGCGCTCGGCGGCGAGCTCGTCGCGGTGGCCGAGCGGCCGGGCGACGGGTGGAGCGGGGAGTCGGGCTTCGTGACCGACGCGATGGCGCGCGTGCTCGACGGCGACTGGCGCGAGCGCACCTGGTACATGGCGGGCCCGCCGCCGATGATCGGGGCGGCGATGAGCGCGCTGCACGAGCGCAGCGTGCAGCTCACGCGCATCCACTACGACAGCTTCGGCTGACGGCGTGCCCGCCGCCTCCGCGCACGCGTACTTCCCCCCATCCCTGCGGCGGCTCTCACGGCGCGCCGGCCCGCCGCCGCGGATCGAGCATCGCTATCCGTGCCCGCAGCTCGAGGCGACCTCCCCGGATCCGATCCGGGCACGCCTGGAGGACCGCGCCGGCCGGCTGCCCGGCGTCGGCCTGGAGCCGACGCGGCTCTCGGTCCCCGGGCGCGCGCTGGTCCTCGACGAGGAGCTGGCCAAGGGCAAGCCGGAGGCGTTCGTCAGCGGCCGCGAGGTCGCCGTCCTGCGGCCCGACGGCAGCGTCCAGCTCAACCTCGATCCGATCTGGGGCCAGAAGGTGCTCGACCGCGGCTGGGCCACGATCCACCCGCTGGCGCGCTACCTCGCCGGGGCGCTGCCGCCGCAGACCGCGATCGTGTACGCGCCGCGCGACGAGGCCGAGGTCGCGGTGGTGCTCAAGATCCTCGAGGCGGCGCACTGCCTCGCGGTCGGCCGCATCGGCGACGTCGTCCTCCCGGACACGGGGTGGTGAGCGCGCTGCCCCAGCTCATGGCGCCGATCCCGGCCGACGCGACCGCCGCCGAGCTGCAGCGCGAGGCGCAGGCGCTGGGGTTCGTCGTCGCGTGGGCGCCGGTCGAGCTGCCGCAGGCGTGGAAGGACGGCTACCACGAGTGGGTGGCCGAGCGCCGCAACGCGGGCCTCGGCCATCTCGCCCGGGCGCTTGAGGTCCGCCTGGATCCGACGGCGCGCTTCGCGTGGGCGCGCAGCGCGATGGTGCTCGCCGCCCCGCACGCCTACGCCGACCCCGGCGCGCCGTCCGACGGGGTGCGGCCCGGGCGCGTCGCCCGGCGCTTCTGGGTGCGCGAGCCCGACCCGTTCACCCTCAAGCGGCTGCTCGAGCCCTCGATCGAGGCGCTCAAGGACGCGGCGTCGCAGCTCGGGGTCCGCTGCCGCGACTACATCGATCAGGGCCCGCTGCCGGTGAACCTCTACGCGGTGAGCTCGGGGGCGTTCTGGCGGGGGCGGAACGCGATGCCCAACCACCCGCTGCTGGGGACGTTCGTCACGCTCACGTGCCTGCTGACCGACCTCGAGGTCGCGGCGCCCGACGAGCACCCCGATCGTTGCGGGAGCTGCACCACGTGCGTCGACTCGTGCCCGACCGGCGCGCTCCTCGGCGACCGCCGGGTCGACCTCAACCGCTGCATCTCGTACTGGACGACGAGCCACCAGGGGCCGATCCCGCCGGAGATGTGGGACGACGTCGGCGACTGGGTGCTCGGCTGCGACACGTGCCAGGACGTGTGTCCGTGGAACGGCCGCGGACCGGCGCCGCCCCGGGCGTGGCGCGGCTTCGAGGCCGAGCCGCAGCTCGCCCACCCCGACCTGCGCGACCCGATCGCCATGTCCACGACGGCGTTCGCGCGCGCCTACGCGGACAGCGGCTTCGAGCGCCTGGGACGGCCGCGGATCGCGCGCAACGCGCTCGTCGTCCTGGCCAACACGCGCCACCCCGACGCGGTCGACCTTGCCACGCTGGCGACCCGCGACACGGCGCCGCTGGTCCGCGCCACCGCGGCGCGGGCGCTCGTCCGGCTCGGGTGCAGGGACGCGGCCGCGGGCCTGCTCGCCGACGCGGACGCGATGGTGCGCGGGGAGGCGGAGCTGGCGCTGGGCTCGTGAGGGCGCTGCGCGCGTTGCCGCGGGTGCGCGGCCAAGGCATCGAGGGGAGAGTGCCTGCGCAGTCTCGTGACGTCCGTGGTGTGCGCCGTGGCTGGTGGCGTTCGCGGCGCGGTGCCGGCGCACTTTGGCGAAGCTGGGTTTCGCTTAAGTGCACGAGCGGGTCGCGGGGCGAACGCCGCGCGCGTCGAGCGGCACAGCGGCGGCGCAGTCGCGTGACGAACCGCGCGTGCGCCGACACATCTCGACCCGCGCGCCGGGGGGTGGGCGCTTTTTCGTTCGCTATGCGAAACAAGGAGAGCCCACCCCCCACGCCCCGGCCGCCACAGCGACAGCGGACACCCGATCCGCAACGAAACACCCCCAACTCCGCTTCCCCTCGGTGCCCTGTCTGCCACAAACACCCGCGGACGACGGAAAAGCGCGACGGCCCGCCGGCCGCGCCGCCGCGACGGCCGCGGCGCCGCGGCGCCGCGGCGCCCACGCAGCGAAGCGCGCCGCGCCAGGGCCTAAAGCTCGTCGAGCAACATCGGCCGCGACACGTCGCGGTCGTCGCGATGCGCGTCCCAGCGCTCGTAGACGGCGGCCAGCGCGTCGAGGGCCTCGGGCGGCAGGCCGACCGCCGCCATCGCCTGCGCGATCTCGTGCAGCTCGCCGCGCCACCGCCACGCGGCCGCCGCGGACCGGGAGAGCGAAGCGGCCGGCGAGCCGCCGGGCAGCTCGTCCCACTCGCCGTCCAGGGCGTCGAGCACGCCGTGGCGGCGGGCGAGCGCCTGCGCGAGCGCGGCCAGCGCCAGCGAGCCCTTGGTGTAGGTGGCATAGGCCATCTTCAGCGCCGAGGCCGCGCCGACCGCGGGCGCCACGGCGCGAGCGCGCACGTCGGTGCCGGCGAACAGCCCGGCGACCGTCGCGACGGCGTCGGCATCGCCGGCGAGCTGCAGGCTGACCGTCGCGCCGCCCGCCGGCGGCGGGCCGATGAGGCAGCCGTCCACCACCGTGGCCCGCGTCACCGCGGCGGCGATCACGTCCATCCGCTGCGGGGCGACCGCGTTGAGGTCGGCGTAGAGACCGGCGAAGCCCTCGGCGGCGACGGCGCTGGCGAGGTCGAGCGCCGCGTGCGGCGGGCACACCGAGAGGACGACCGTCGCCCATCCGCAGACCTCCGCCAGCGACGGCAGCTCGCGCAGGCCGGCCGCCGCGGCGCGCTCGTGCGTCGCCGGGCCGCGACCGTCGGCGCACCACGCGACCTCGACGCCGGCGTCGGCTAGCTGACGGCCGAGCGCGGCCCCCATCGCGCCCGGGTGCAGGACGGCGACGCGCGCGCCGGGCGCCGTCAACGCAGCCTGGCCAGCAGCACGGACCCGTGCGGGCCGCGCGCCTCCAGCGTGCCCGGGGCCGCGGGCTGGGCGGCGGCCGGCGAGCCGAGGAAGACGACCTGCCCGGCGCGCAGGCCGCCGACGCGCTCGGCCAGCCACGCCAGCCGCTCCGCGGGCGCGCCGAGGTCGGCGACCGCCCCGCTGGACACCTGCCGGCCGTCGAGGTGCAGCGACAGCGTCGCGCGCCGGTCGAAGTCGACGACGCGCTCGCCGAGCACGAAGCCGCCGCCGGAGAGGCCGTCGGCGACGACCTCGGGCAGCGTGAAGCGATAGCCGTCCCAGATCGAGTCCAGGACGTCGACGCCGAGGAAGAACGGGCCCAGCGCCGCCGCGGCCTCGTGCGCGTCCGTCCCCGCGGCCACGTCGGCGGCGAGGACGACCGCGAGCTCGGGCTCCATGCGCGGCTGGATGAAGGTCGACAGGTCGACCTCGTCGGCGTGCAGCATCTCGGCGTGGATCGGCCCGTAGAGCGGCTCGTCGATCCCCATCTGCTCCTGCTTGGCCGGCGAGATCAGCCCGAGCTTCCACCCGACCGGCTCGCGCGGCGCGTAGGCGTCGGCCTGGATGCGCAGGGCCTCGTCGAGCGTGACGTCGGCGTGGCCGCCGCCTGCGACGGTCACGTGACGCGCCCGCGCGTCGGCGACGACGTCGGCCAGGGTGCCGGTCGCCGCCTCAGGCACCGACGGGCCCTCGGGCGCTGGCCGCGGCGACCGAGATGCCGCCGATGCCCCAGTCCTGGGCGCCGACCTCGACGATCGCCACCCGCACCGCGGCCGCCTCGACGCCGAGGTGGTCGCGCGCCGCGGCGGTCAGCCGCGCGATGAGCTGCTCCTTCTGCTCGTCCGTGCGCCCGCGCATCATCGTGATCCGCAGCACGATCATCACCAGCCCCACGCCTGCTCGAGCTGCTGCTGGGCCATCCGCTCGAAGCCGCCGCCGTGGAAGAGCAGCGGGTCGCCCGGGCGGCTGTCGACGTACTCGACGAGCCCGAGGTAGAGCGTGTGGTCGCCGGCCTCGTGCTGGGCGTAGAGGCTGCACCCGACGTGGGCGATGGCGCCGCGCACGAGCGGCACCCCGGACGCCCACTCGAAGAGCTCGCCCGGGTCGCGCATCGGGCGGCCCGCGAAGTGCCACGCCGTGGGCTCCTGGTCGGAGGCCAGCACGGAGACGCCGTAGCGCGCGCTCGCCGGCAGCATCCGGTGCATCTTCGTGCGATGGTCGATCGACACGAGCACGAGCGGCGGCTCGAGCGACACCGAGGTGAACGCGTTGGCCGTCATCGCGTGGACGTCGTCGCCGATCGCGGTGGTCACCGCCGTGACCCCGGTGCAGAAGCGCCCGAGCGTGCTGCGCATGACCTGCGGGTCGACCTTCCGCGCTGCGCCCACGCTCACGACCCCTCGCCCAGGCTCATGACGACCGCCGTCGGCTCGGTGAAGAACTCGCGGCTGAAGTCGCCGCCCTCGCGCCCGACGCCCGACAGCCCGACGCCGCCGAACGGCGCGCGCAGGTCGCGGATGAAGAAGCAGTTCACCCACACGGTGCCCGCCCGCAGGCGCGCCGCCACCCGGTGGGCCCGGCTCAGGCTCTCGGTGAAGAGCATCGCGTTGAGACCGTACGGGGTGTCGTTGGCCCGCGCCACCGCCTCGTCCTCGTCGTCGAACGCGACGACGGAGACGATCGGCCCGAACGTCTCCTCGGTGAAGACGCGCGCGGTCGGGTCGACGTCCGCGAGGACCGTCGGACGCACGACCCAGCCGTCGCCCAGCCCGCCGGTGACCAGGCGGGCCTGGCCGTCGAGCCCGTCGAGGTAGGAGCGCACCTTGCCGTGGTGCTCCTCGGAGGCCAGCGGGCCGATCTGCGTCGCGCGCTCACGGGGGTCGCCCACGACGAGCGCCTCGGCCGCTGCGGCGAACCGCCGCAGGAACTCGTCGTGGATCGGGCGCTGCACGAACAGCCGGCGGCCGGCCAGGCACACCTGGCCGGCGTTGGTGAAGATCGCCTTGATCGACCAGTCGACCGCGACGTCGAGGTCGCAGTCGGCGAAGACCACGTTGGCGCCGTTGCCGCCGAGCTCCAGCGACACCGGGGTCAGGTTGGCGGCGGCCGCGGCCATGATCGCCCGGCCGGTGGCCGACTCGCCGGTGAACGTGATCCGGTCCACCGCCGGCGACGTGGTCAGCGCCTCGCCGACCGAGCCGGGGCCGTAGCCGTGGACGACGTTGAGCACGCCGGACGGGATGCCGGCCTCGATCGCCAGGCGCGCAAGGATCGTCGCCGACGCCGGCGACTGCTCGGCCGGCTTGAGGACGACGGTGTTGCCCCACGCCAGCGCCGGAGCGACCTTCCACGTCTCGAGCATCAGCGGGAAGTTCCACGGAGCGATCGCGGCGACCACGCCGGCGGGCGCGAAGCGCGTGTACGCGTGGTGGGTCGGGCCCATCGGGTAGGCGTCGGCGGTCGCCAGGCGGGCGTGGTCGGCGAAGAAGCGCAGGTTGTGCGCGCTGCGGGGGACGTCGCGATGGTGCAGCTCGCTGATCGGCTTGCCCATGTCGTGCAGGTCGGCGCCCGCCAGCTCGTCGGCGCGCTCCTCGATCAGGTCGGCCAGCCGGTGCAGCAGCGCGCCGCGCTCCTCGTGGCGCATGCGCGGCCACGGCCCCTCGTCGAACGCCGCGCGGGCCGCCGCGACCGCGCGCTCGGCGTCGGCCACGCCGCCCAGCGCCACCTCGGCCCACGGCTCCCGGCTCCACGGGTCGACGTCCTGGAAGCTCGCGCCGTCGCGCGAGTCGACCTCCTCGCCCGCGATGACGTGGCCGAACGCGGTGGCCATCAGGCGGCCTGCGCCTGCAGCGACAGGGCCACGTCGATGATCATGTCCTCCTGGCCGCCGACGAACTTGCGCCGGCCGCACTCGGCGAGGATCCGGTGGGCGGGGATGCCGTAGCGCTCCTCGGCGCGGCGGGCGTGCAGCAGGAACGACGAGTAGACGCCTGCGTGGCCCATGACGATGTTGTCGCGGTCGATCACCGGCAGCGGCAGGCCCAGGCCGCGCACGGTCTCCGCCGCCTCGACGATCGCCTCGAGGTCGACGTCGGTCGCGACGCCCAGGCGGTCGAACACCGCGGCCACGACCTCGGTCGGGGTGTTCCCCGCGCCGGCGCCCAGGGCGCACAGCGTCCCGTCGATCCGGGCGGCCCCCGCACGCTGGGCGACCACCGAGTTGGCCACGGCCAGCGACAGGTTCTGGTGGCCGTGGAAGCCGACCTCGGCGTCGTCGCCGATCTCGTCGACGAGCGCGGCCACGCGCTCCTGCACCTGCTCGGGGAGCAGCGCGCCGGCCGAGTCGACGACGTACACGCACTCGCACCCGGCGTCGACCATGATCCGCGCCTGAGCGGCGAGGACGGCGCCGTCGACCATGTGCGACAGCATCAGGAAGCCGGCGGCCTGCAGGCCGAGGTCGCGGGCGACGCCGAAGTGCTCCAGCGAGACGTCGGCCTCGGTGCAGTGCGTCGCGATGCGGACCATCCCGGCGCCGGCGCTGCGGGCCGCGCGCAGGTCGCGCACCGTGCCCAGGCCGGGGATGAGCAGGACCGCGATCGTCGCCCGGGTCGCCTCCTCGGCGGCCGCGGCGATGAGCTGCAGCTCGGGCGTGTGCGAGAAGCCGTAGTTGAACGACGCCCCGCCGATCCCGTCGCCGTGGGACACCTCGATGATCGTCACGCCCGCCCGATCCAGCCCGCGCACGACCGCGCGGACCTGCTCCTCGGTGAACTGGTGGGCGACCGCGTGCGACCCGTCGCGCAGCGTCGTGTCGGCGAGCCGGACCGAGGCGCGCGTCACGTCACCACCCGCTCGCGGGAGGCGGCGAGGACGCGGCCGACCTCGGTCGTCGCGGCGGTGATGATGTCGAGGTTGCCGGCGTAGGGCGGGAAGTAGTCGCCGGCGCCCGTGACCTCGGTGAGGATCGTCACCCGCTGGCGACCGTCCCACTCCGGGCGCGGATCGTCGAACTGCGCGTCGGCGGTCAGCCGGAACCCGGGGACGTAGCGCTGCATCGTCGCCACCATCTCGGTGATCGAGTCGGCCACGGCGTCGCGGTCGGTCTCGGCGTCGATCGCGCAGAACACCGTGTTGCGCATGAGGATCGGCGGCTCGGCGGGGTTGAGGATGATCACCGCCTTGCCGCGTCGCGCGCCCCCCACCACCTCGACCGCGCGCGCCGTGGTGGCGGTGAACGAGTCGATGTTCTGGCGCGTGCCGGGGCCGGCCGAGCGCGACGAGACGGTGGAGACGATCTCCGCGTAGGACACCTCGCTGACGCGCGCGACGGCGTGGACCATCGGCACCGTCGCCTGGCCGCCGCAGGAGATGAGGTTGACGTTCTCGGCGTCGATGTGGTCGGGCAGGTTGACTGGCGGGCAGACGAAGGGCCCGATCGCAGCCGGGGTCAGGTCGACGGCCTGGATGCCGGCCTCGGCGTAGCGCGGCGCGTTGGCGCGGTGCGCGTAGGCGCTCGTGGCCTCGAAGACGATGTCGGGGAGCTCGTCGCGCCCCAGCAGCCAGTCGACGCCGCCGGGGTCGGCCTCCAGCCCGGCGTCGCGCGCCCGGCGCAGCCCGTCGGAGTCGGGGTCGACGCCGACGACGGTGCGCAGCTCGATCTCCGGCACGCGCAGGAGCTTGTACATGAGGTCGGTCCCGATGTTGCCCGACCCCACGATCGCCGCCGTGACTGGCTTCATGTCCTGCTCTTCCTGCCGTTGCGGGCGTTGCCGTTGCCGTTGCCGTTGGCGTGCGCGCCCCGCTCGCCGCCGTGGACGCCGGCCGCGAGGCCCACGCGCGCGGAGATCTCGGCCGCGGCCTTGACGATCGCCCCGGTGTACTCGGCGCGGTTGGCCTTGAAGCGGAAGGCGGGAGCCGACAGCGACAGCGCCACGACGATCGAGCGCGAGGCGTCCAGCACCGGCGCCGAGATGCAGCAGATGTCCTTCAGCGCCTCCTCGTCGTCGTAGGCGTAGCCCTGCGTGCGCACGCGCTCGAGCTCGTCGAAGAGCGTGGCCTCGTCGTGGATCGTCTTGGGCGTGTAGCGCTTGAGCGGGTGCTCGGCGATGATCCGCTCGACCTCCGCCACCGGGCGGGCGGCGAGCAGGATCTTCCCCAGCGCCGTGCAGTGCGCCGGAAGGCGGGCGCCCATGCCGGTGACCCCGATGCGCACGGCGTTCGTGCCCTCGAGCTTGTCGATGTAGACGACCTCGCCACGGTCCAGCGCGCCCATGTGCATCGTCTCGCCGTAGCGGTTCACGAGCTGGCGCATGCGCCGGCGGCCCTCGTCGCGCAGGTCCGAGGTCTCGGCGATCACGCGGGCGAGGACGAGCACCCGCCACCCCAGGCGGTAGCGGTTGTCGCCGGTGCGCTGCAGCAGCCCCATCTCGGTCAGCGTCGAGAGCAGCGCGTGCGCGCTGGACTTCGGCAGCTCCTGCGCGTGGGCGACCTCCGTCACGCCCCACTCCGGGTGGCAGACCGTGAACAGGTCCAGGACGTCGCCGGACTTCTGCAGCGTGCTCAGCACCATCGGCTCCTCACGTGAACCGGACCGTCAACGGGGCCATCCCGTGCATCTCCAGCACGCACGTGTCGCCCTGCTCGAAGGGTACGGCGCGGGCCAGCGAGCCGGTCAGGACCACGTGGCCGGCCTCCAGGCGCTCGCCGAAGCTCGCCAGCTTGCGGGCCAGCCACGCCGCCGAACGCGCCGGATGGCCGAGCGCCGCGCGGCCGACGCCCTCGGCGACGACCTCGGCGTTGCGGGTGAGCACCATGCCGATCGTCCGCAGGTCGGCGTCGCGCGCGGCGGCGCTCCACGGCCCGATCGCGTAGCCGCCGTAGGAGGCGTTGTCGGCGACGGTGTCGGCGATCGTGATGCGCCAGTCGGCGATGCGCGAGTCGACGATCTCCAGCGCCGGCGCGATCGCCTCGGTGGCGGCGAGGATCTCCTGCGGCGTCGTGGTCGCGCTGCCCACCGGCCGGCCCATCAGCAGGGCGATCTCGCCCTCGATCCGGGGCGCCAGGAAGAGGTCGGCCGGGATCTCGCCGTGCCCGCCGACCACCGCCACCGCACGCGAGCCCCACAGCGACCCGAAGTCGGGCTCGTCGACGCCCATCTGCTCCTGCATCGCCGGGCTGCTGAGCCCGATCTTGCGCCCGTCGATCGTCTCGCCGGCGGCGACGCGCAGCGCGGTCCACGCCGACTGCACGGCGTAGGCGTCGCGCAGTTCCAGGCCGGCGGACTCCGACAGCGGCTCGATCGGCCGGCGCGCGGTCCACGCCGCCTCGAGGTCCTGCGCCAGCTCGGCGATCCGGT
Source organism: Solirubrobacteraceae bacterium (assembly GCA_034664395.1). Classification (GTDB taxonomy): domain Bacteria; phylum Actinomycetota; class Thermoleophilia; order Solirubrobacterales; family Solirubrobacteraceae; genus JAOPZW01. Next base: position 15,762 of record JAXDHQ010000165.1, read on the forward strand.
CAGTCGCGGTCGCCACGCGCGCGCTCCCCGAGCAGGCCCTCGATCGTGTCCAGCGGGTCGTGGTGCTCGAAGCACAGGCGCAGGCGGCCGGGCGGCGTGCCGACGACGTCGGCGAACACCGCCACGGCCTCCTGCGCGAACGCCCGGCGGGCGTCCACCGACAGCGGCTCCTCGGACCCGTGGATCACCTCGAGGAACGGCACGGCGACGCGGCCTACGCCGGGACCGCGGGCTCGGGCTCGGGCGCCGGAGCCGGCATCTCGACGATCGGCGTGCCGTAGGTGAAGAACTCCGCGGGCAGCCCGCCGCCGTACCAGACGATCCCGGCCTCGAGGTTCTCCTCCGTCCACGTGACCGGCTTCCACGTCGGGTCGAAGATCAGGTAGCCGCAGTCGCCGAACAGCTCGACGCGGTTGCCGCCGGGCTCGTAGACGTACATGAACAGCGCCTGCGAGATGCCGTGCTTGCCGGGGCCGGCCTCGATGGTGATCTCCCGCTCGCGCAGCACCTCGGCGCAGTCGGCCACGTGCTGGGGCGTCCCGTACCAGTAGGCGACGTGGTGGAAGCGGCCGGGCGTGCCGGTCTCGTCGCGCATGATCGCGACCTCGTGCACGAGCGGCGAGACGCTCTGCCACACGCCGACCTCGACGTCGCCGACGATGATGTTCTCGCGGTCGCGGAACCCGAGCGCGTCGGTCATGAACGTCTTGTTGACGGTGACGTCGCTCGCCAGCAGGTTGACGTGGTCGATCCGCCGCACCGGCACGCCGCTGAGCGGGCGCTGCTGCGGTCGGTTGATCAGTCGGCTGCGCAGCTCCTGGGGGATCTCGGCGTAGTCGACCTCCCAGAGGATCTCCATGAGGTGGCCGTCGGGCGTGGTGAACTCGTAGGCCGTGCCGTGGCCGCGGTCGCCGTCGTTCCAGCCCCGGCCCTGGCCCGAGGCCTCGAGCGCCTCGACGCGGCGCGCGAGCGCCTGCGGCGACTGGGCGCGCCACGAGACGTGCCCGAGCCCCGGCTCGGCGGACTCGGTGAGCTTGAGGGAGTGGTGGTAGGACTCCTCGTAGGCACGCAGGTACACCGACTGCCCCACCTGCTCGGTCACGTGCATGCCGAGCAGGTCGCGGAAGAACGACAGCGTCTCGTCGGGCTTGGGCGTCAGGACCTCGACGTGGGCCAGTTGCGCGACGTCGTGGATGGGCTCTTGGTACTCGCTCATGTGCGCTCCTTTCACGCGTCCTGGCCGTTGGCCGCGGCGCGCTGGGCCTGAGCGACGACGTTGACGTCGTCGGGGTTGATCATGTCCGGCACCGTCCAGCCGTCGAGGTCGTACTCCGACATGCACTTGTCGACGAGGGCGATCATCTCGTCGGTGCGCCCGATGGCCTGGGCCGCCAGCATCGTCTGGATGCGGTTGTCCTCCTGGTTGCCGGCGTAGTTGCGCTCGTAGAGCTCGTGGCGGCCGCCGAACTCGGTGCCCATGGCGTCCCAGAGGAGCTTCATGAGCTTCACGCGGTCGAGCGCCTCGATGCCGCCGGCGCCGCGCAGGTACTTCTCCAGGTACGGGCGGACCTCGGCGCTCTTCCAGTCGTCGGCGTGCGAGTTGAGGTAGATCAGCCCGCTGGCGACCGTGTTCTCGATGAGCTCCTTGATGCGCGGGTAGGCGACCGGCGCGAACACGCGGTAGGCGAGGCCGTACTCGAGGTTGGGCAGCACGGCCCCGTCGACCCACGGCATCGGGTTGTGCGCCATGCCGTCGGTCAGGCCCCAGAACAGGTTGCGCCAGGCGATGATCTCGCCGACGTTGGCCTGCACCCCGCGGAACTCCTTGGAGCCGGTCGCCTCGACGGCCTTGAGCATCAGGCCGGCGATGAAGTCGAGCTTTACGCACAGGCGCGTGAGGCCGTGGAACGTGAAGCGCGGGATGAACCCCGACGCCGGGAAGAAGGTGTTGACCTTCTCGGTGTCGCCGTAGACGAAGACGTTCTCCCACGGCACGAGGACGTTGTCCATGACCATGATCGCGTCGTTCTCGTCGAGCCGGCTCGACAGCGGGTAGTCGAACGGGCTGCCGGTCACCGCTGCCTGGTACTCGTAGGAGACGCGCGAGATGAGCTTCAGGCCCGGCGCGTCCATCGGGAGCATGAAGATGACCGCGAACTCGGGCTTCTGCATGGGCAGGCCGTAGTGCGCGATGAAGTTGTAGTGCGTGAGCGCCGAGCCGGTGGCGACGACCTTCGCCCCGGAGACGATGAGCCCGTTGTCGGTCTCCTTCTCGACGTGCACGAAGACGTCGCGGACCTCGTCGGGCGGCCGGTGGCGGTCGACCGGCGGGTGGACGATCGCGTGGTTGAGGAAGTACACGCGCTCCTGCGCCTCGCGGTACCAGCGGCGCGCGTTCTCCTGGTAGGGGTCGTAGAAGTCGGCGTTCGCCCCGAGCGTGGCCAGGAAGGCGGCCTTGTAGTCGGGCGAGCGGCCCATCCACCCGTACACCAGGCGCTGCCAGGCGGCGATCGCGTCGCGGCCCTCGACCAGGTCCTGCGCCGAGTGCGGAGCCTTGAAGTACTTCTGCGTGAACCCGCCCGAGCCGGTGTCGGTCGGCCCGGTCAGCACGCCGTCGGGGTCGTCGTGCAGCGCGTCGTACAGGCGCGCGATCGAGCGGGCGCTGTTGCGGAACGCGGGATGCGTCGTGACGTCCTTCACCCGCTCTCCGTAGATGTAGATCTCGCGTCCGTCGCGAAGGCTCTCCAGGAACTCATCCCCGGTGAACGGCGCGGTGGCGGGTGCCTGCTGCGAGGCAGCCGTGTCTGTGGCGCTCAAGACATCTCCCTTTCGGGTTCGACGGAACGCGAGGTCTGACCCGCATTCTCCGTGGCACTCGCTCCCCGCGGGTGTGGAGCGATCTAACACCCGTCGCGAGCGCCCGGTCAAGGCGACCGTTCCGGTATGCCGAACGTCAGCCAGTCAGGTCGCTGTCAGGAGGCCTGTGCCAGCCTCGGGCCCATGACGACCATCGCACAGCGGGGCACGGCCGCCCGACGAGGCCGCGAGATGTTGAACAAGGTCCCGGAAGTCACGATCTACTTCTGGCTCATCAAGGTCCTCTGCACCACGGTGGGCGAGACGGCGGCGGACTACCTGAACACGAACCTGAACATGGGCCTGACCAACACGACGTACATCATGGGCAGCCTGCTGCTCGTCGTGCTGTTCTTCCAGTTCAAGGCCCGCAAGTACGTCCCGTCGATCTACTGGCTCGGCGTGGTCCTGATCAGCGTCGTCGGCACCCTGATCACCGACAACCTGACCGACAACTTCGGCGTCGCCCTGGAGACCACCACGATCGTCTTCGCGGTCGCGCTCGCGGTGACCTTCGCCGCCTGGTACGCCAGCGAGAAGACGCTCTCGATCCACACGATCTTCACGACGCGGCGGGAGGGCTTCTACTGGCTGGCCATCCTGTTCACCTTCGCCCTGGGCACCGCGGCCGGCGACCTCGCCGCCGAGCGCATGGGCCTCGGCTACTGGAAGGCGGCGCTCGTGTTCGGCGCGCTGATCGCGATCGTGGCCGTCGCGCACTTCCGCCTGCGGCTCAACGCGGTGCTCGCCTTCTGGATCGCGTACATCCTGACCCGTCCCCTCGGGGCCTCGATCGGCGACGAGCTGTCGCAGAGCCGTCACGACGGCGGCCTCGGGCTGGGGACGACCGGGACGAGCGTCCTGTTCCTCGTGGCGATCCTGGGCCTGGTCGTCTACCTGACCGTCACGAGGGCGGACGAGCAGCCGGAGCCGGCGCCAGCCTAGGGCCGGCGCCGCCCTAGCCGGCCTCGGAGTAGCGGGAGTCGCCGGGCCGTCGGAGGTAGAAGGCGGCCGCCGGCTGCAGGTTGGACCCGGTGGGGAGCACCCGCCAGTCGCCGAGGTAGTGCGGCGAGTCGGGATCGAAGCCCGTGGCGATGGCGGCCACGATCGTCTCGCGCCCGTCGTGCCACATCGGGTACGGAGGCATCGTCGCGCGCGCGGTCGGGGTCCGGCTCGGTTCGTGCGTCATCGAGGCTTACAACGGCGGCGGCGCGACGAACTCATCGCTCGCCCCCGCGCCGTCGCCTAGGAGGACGCCCGGGCCGTGGACCACTCGGCCTTGTGGGCGCGCTTGGCCGCCTGGTAGTCGGCGAGCGCCTCGGGCGAGTCGACGTCGCCCAGCGTCGGATGCCACGGCACCAGGTCCGCGGCGGCGTCCACGCCGAAGCGCTTGGCCAGCACCGCGCCCAGCGCCTTGGTCTTCATCTCGCCGAAGCCGGGGAGGGCGGCCAGGTTGGCGCGCAGCGCGTCCGCGTCCGCCGCGTCGGTCCAGACCCGCGCGGCATCGCCGTCGTAGCGGTCGCGCACGTGCACGGCCAGGTCGTGCACGCGCTGGGCCATCGACCCGGGGAAGCGGTGGATCGCCGGCTTGTCGCGGAAGACCGGCTCGAGGTCGGCGGATGCGAGCGTCGCGGCGTCGATCGCGCCGAGGCGCTCCCGCAGCGCCAGGGGCCCGGCGAACGCCTTCTGCACCGTCACCTGCTGGTCGAGCACGAAGCCCACGAGCAGCGCCATCGGGTCCGAGGCGATCAGCGCGTTGGCCTCGTCGGAGTCCGTGAAATGCAGGCGATCGGGCACGGGCCGATCGTACCTGGAGCCGCACCGATGGATTTCCGCGCCCCGCGCAGTCACTATCGACAACATCGCGAAGCGCCGGCCCCGCCGGCGCGGAAGGGAGCGCCATCATGGGACAGCCAGTGGTCCACTTCGAGGTCATCGGACGGGACGGTGCCGCGCTGGGAGCCTTCTACTCCGACCTGTTCGGCTGGAAGATCGAAGCCGACAACCCGATGAACTACGGGATGGTGGCGCGCGAGGAGAACAGCTCCACCGACGGGATCGGCATCGGTGGCGGCGTCGGGCAGGGGCCGGAGGGCTACCCCGGCCACGTCACCTTCTACATCGAGGTGCCCGACGTCGAGGCCGCGCTCGCCAAGGCGGAGGGTCTGGGCGGGACGCGGGTCATGGGGCCCGAGCGGATCATGGAGCAGGTCGAGATCGGCCTCTTCAACGACCCCGAAGGGCACCTGATCGGCGTCGTGAAGTCGGCAGAGCCGGGCTGAGCGGGCCTCAGGGCCGGACGTCGCGCTTGGCGGCGTACATCGCGCCGTCCGCGCGCGCCAGGGCCTGATCGGCGGTGTCGACTCCGGTGATCGGCGTGACGCCGACGCTCGCGGTGACGCCGCCGTTGCCGGGCGCGTTGCGCACCGTCTCGGCGATGGAGGTGGCGAGGGCGCCGACCTGTCCCTCGTCGACGCCGAGGAGGATGACGGCGACCTCGTCGCCGCCGAGGCGAGCCAGCGTGTCGGCCGTTCGCACGCGGACCGACAGGGCCCGGGCGATCGACCGGAGCACGTCGTCGCCGGCGGCGTGTCCCCGGGTGTCGTTGACGCTCTTGAAGCCGTCGAGGTCGATCATGGCCAGAGCGGCGCGGTCGCCCAGGCGGGCGCAGCGCGCGAGCTGGCTCTCGAGCTCCTCCTCGAATCGCCGGCGGTTGAACAGTCCGGTGAGCGAGTCGCGGTCGGCGAGCGTCTGAAGGCGTTCCTGGAGCTGGAGGCGCTCGGTGATGTCCGTGATGTGGGCGATGACGCGCAGCGGCGTGCCGTCGTCGTCGCGGACCAGCGAGACGGACAGGTGCGCCCAGATCGCGTGCCCGTCCGCGTGCACGTAGCGCTTCTGGACCTCGTAGTGCTCGCGCTCGCCCGCGAAGGTCTCCGCGAGCAGCGGCGGGCCGATGGCGAAGTCGTCCGGATGCGTGATGTCCTGGGGCGTTCGCCCGAGGAGCTCCTCCTCGGAGTAGCCGAGGAGGTTGCAGAGCGTCCGGTTGACCTGATGCCAGCGGCCGTCGCGGCCGACGAGCGCCATCCCGGTCGGGGCGTCGGAGAAGGCGGTCGCGAACAGCTTGCCGAGCTGTCGCAGCTCGTCGCGCTCGGCGCGCTGCTGCGACACGTCGGTGAAGGTCGCGACGATGCCGTTCAGGGAGCCGTCGCGGTCCTTGATCGGGGTCGCGTTAACGGTGAGCCAGCGCAGGCCGCCGCCCGGCACGGCCATGCCGATGAGCTGGTCGAGCTGCGGTTCCCCGGTGACCAGCGCGCGAGCGGCCGGGAGCTCCTGGTTGGGCAGCGGCGTGCCATCGGCGCGCACCGCCTGCCAGCGCGAGTCAAGCGACGTCCGGCCGGTCAGCTCCGAGGCCGACAGTCCGAGGACCTCCTCGGCGCGCCGGTTGGACGCCACGATGCGGCCCGTGGCGTCCTGGAGGAAGAGCCCCTCGTGCAGGGCCTCGACGACGGTGCGGTAGCGGTCGCGCTCGCGGTCGAGCTCGTCGATCGTGCGTCGCGCCTGGGTGACGTCGGCGAACGACGCCATGACGGCGAACGGTGGATCGCCGTCGGACAGACGGCGCGTGTTGATCCGCAGCCACCGCACGTCGCCGGCCGCGTCGGGGCAGCCGATCTCGACGTCCGTGCACTCTTCGCCAGAGAGTCGCGTGATCTCGACCGGAAGCCGCTCGCTGGGCAGCGGCTCGCCGTGGGCGTCGATGGCTCCCCAGGCGACCGCCGAGATCGCCACCCCGTGGCGGTAGGCGGGAAGATCGTCGAGGATCGCCTGCGCCGCCGGGTTCACGTGCACGGCGACGCCGTCGCGGCCGACGATGCTTACCGCCTCGGGAATGCGGTCCAGGACCTCCGCTGCTGGCGCGGAGGAGAACCACGGACGCGCATCGCCCCCGTCGCGCACCGGCGTCGTATCCCGCAGGACGGCCATTGCCAACACAATCGGCCGCTCTGGCCGTCGGTTGAGCAACCGGGCGCGATGCCAGCGCCTGTTGTGGCCATTCGGCGCCGGGGACACGTCAGGGTTCGAACCTCTTGAGCTCGCGTGCGTAAGTCCGGCCCGTGCCGCACACGTAGACCGAACGTGACCCGTAACGCGCCAGTCAACTGCCCATGCCCGGATCGCGTCGCCGCCCGGCACCCCAGGCGAAGGACGATCGCCATCGGCTTGGCGGTCGCGCTCGGCCTGCTCGCGAGCGCCGCCCCGGCGCTCGCCGCCCCCGTCTTCAGCGACGGGTTCGAGTCGGGCGACTTCTCGGCGTGGAGCCAGGTGCAGACGGGCGGCGACGGCACGGCCGCCATCCAGAGCGCGGTCGTCCGGACCGGCGCGGTCGCGGCCCAGCTCTCGGAGAGCGCGAACGCCGGGTCGAAGGCGTACCTGCGCAAGACCTTCTCCGCCGCGCAGCAGGACATCACCGCGACCGGCGACTTCCAGGTGGTCAAGGAGGGCGCGAGCGGCGGCAACGTGCCGTTCTTCCGCTTCCTCGATCCCGCCTCCGCGCGAGTCGTCAGCGTGTTCCGCCAGAACGCGACGGGCGCGCTCGGCGTGACCTTCGCGAACGGGACGCGCGGCTCGAGCACCGCCAAGCTGGCGCTCGGCACGTGGGCATCGATCGCGATGCACGTCATCACCAACGGGGCCAACAGCACGGTCACGGTCAGCCTCAACGGCACGCAGGTCTTCAGCACGACGACCGCGAGCCTCGGCACCGCCGGCGTCTCGACGATCCAGATCGGCAACGACACCGCCTCGCAGGCGTTCACGGTCGTGGCCGACACCATCGACGTCCAGAGCGGCGCCCCGGCGTCGCCGTCGCCTCCGGTGAACACGGTCAAGCCCACGATCTCCGGGGCGCCGCAGGTCGGCCAGACCCTCACCGCCACGACCGGCACGTGGTCCGGGTCGCCGACGATCACCTACGCCTACCAGTGGCAGCGCTGCGACTCGGCCGGCGCCAACTGCGCGCCCGTCGGCACGGGGGCGAACACCTACCCCGTCACCAGCGCCGACACCGGCAGCACGATCCGCGTGATCGTCACGGCGACCAACGGTGTCGGCTCGTCGTCGGCGACGTCCAACCAGACGACGGTCGTGTCGGGCACGTCGTCCGCACCGGTGAACAGCTCGCCGCCGACGATCTCCGGCACGGCGCAGGTCGGCCAGACCCTGAGCGCCGGACCCGGATCCTGGACCGGGACGCAGCCGATGACCTTCGCCTATCAGTGGCAGCGCTGCGACTCGGCCGGCAACCTCTGCGCCGCGATCGCGGGCGCCACCACCGCCAGCTACACCGTGGCCAGCGGCGCCGCGCCCAACGGCGACGAGGGGAGCACCCTGCGCGTCGTCGTGACCGCGAGCAACGGCGGCGGCACGTCGTCCCCCGCGTCCTCGAGCGCCACGTCGGTCGTGTCGGCGAGCGCCACCCCGCCCGGGCTCGTCGCGCTCTGGCACATGGACGAGACCTCGGGCACGGTGATGAAGGACTCGGCCCGCACCCACAACGGCACCCTGAAGAGCGTCCAGCTCGGGCAGCCCGGCTTCGCCGGCCTCGCCTACGGCTTCACCGGTGCCAGCCAGGTCACCGTCCCGTCGGCCGCCGACCTCAACCCCGGCGCCGCCACCGTCACGGTCACCATCCACCTCAAGACGACGAGCGTCCCCGCGACGCCCGACTGGGACCTGATCCGCAAGGGCGTGTTCACCAGCGCCGGCGGTGAGTTCAAGATGGAGTACCAGCCCTCCGGGCAGGCCTCGTGCGGGTTCAACGGCTCGAGCGGCTACAGCGAGCTCATGGCCGGCCCGGCGCTGAACAACGGCCAGTGGCACACGGTTCAGTGCGTGAAGACCGCCACGGCGATCCAGGTCGTCGTGGACGGCGTGAAGTTCGCCAAGGCCGCGACCCTCGGGACCATCGGCAACACCGACGCGATGGCCTTCGGCGCCCACCCGAACTCGGAGTTCTTCAAGGGCTCGCTCGACGAGGCGAGCCTGCAGGTCGGGTGAGCCAGCGGCGGCGCCCCTGGCCGGACGGGCCGGGGGCGCCGCGACACTCGATCAGCGATCGAGCGCCGCGCGTATCGCCGCTTCGAAGTCCCGGAACCCGAACGAGCCCTCCAGGCGCGCGGCGATGCGACCGGTGGCGTCGATGGTGAACAGCCACGGCTCGGTCATCAGGGCGAAGGTCTGCAGCGGCCGGCGCAGGCCCTTGTTGGGGTCGTTGTCGCGGTAGACCTCCTGATGGATGAAGGTCATCCGGTCGCGGTACTTGCTCTCGAGCTGCGCGGCGATGTCGGTCACCGGCCCGCAGATCCGTGACTGGCACAGCGCCGGGGTCGCGAAGAGCAGGGCGATCGGCTTGCGCCCGACGGCGTCGGCCAGGTCGACGTGGTGCATGTCGTCGAAGGGACGGCGCGTGTCGATGGCGGCCCTGTTGCCGGCCGACGACGCCAGCGTGTCGGTGTGGATCCTGGGTGCGCGCTCGCCCGGCTGAGGGATCCTGTCCTGGCTGCGGGGGATGACCTTCACGTCGACGCCGGCCGCCAGCAGCCGACCTCCGACCCTGGTGAGGGTCAGGACCGACCACGTCCCGGGAGCGTCGAACCTGACCCGCGCCGAGTAGACGGCGGCGAACGCGCTGTCCTCCGTCGCCGCGGTCTGGCTGCGGAAGGCGGGCTTGGTGACGAGCAGATCCGTCGGCGCGAGGTACGGACCTCGCGCGCGGCTGCGAGCCGGATCGCGCGCGACGTAGACCGCCGTGGCCCCGTAGACGAACTCGCTGCGGCGGCTGACGAGCCCGAACGCCAGCCGGTTGGCGCCGGGGATGAAGGTCGACGTCGCGAGTCCGATCTCGGGGCCCGTCGCCCCGGCGACGTCGGCGATGTCCTGCAGCGAGCGTCCGTCGGGGGACGGGAAGTCCGATGCTCGCGGCGTGCTCGCCGCAGCGATCTCGCGCTGCGCGCGCGGCGAGCTCGGCTCGCCCGGGGCGGCTGGGTCCTTCGCCGCGCCGCCGCAACCGGCGAGCAGGAGGGCGAGGCAGGCCGACGCCACGAGCCGGGGACGCATGATCGAGCACGGTACTACGGCCCGTAGGGGCGCCACGCCGCGCCGGATCGGCCGCGATCTGGGCAAGATGGTCATGTACCGCGCATGAGCGAAGCGTTCCACCTGCCCATCGTCGAAGCCGGCCCGCCCCGCACGCCGGCGGGCACGACGCGCCCGGACCCGGCCGCTGCGGCGGTCGACCGCGAGCGCTACGAGCGACTCGCCGCGCGCGTGAGGCTGCTGTCCTGGCTGTCGCTGGCCTGGATGACCGTCGAGGGCGCCGTGGCCATCGCCGCCGGCGTCGTCGCGTCCTCGATCGCGCTGGTCGGCTTCGGCCTGGACTCGGCGATCGAGGGCTTCGCCAGCGTCATCATCATCTGGCGCTTCACCGGCGACCGCGTCTTCTCCCACGACGCCGAGCAACGCGCGCAGAAGCTCGTCGCGATCCAGTTCTTCCTGCTGGCGCCCTACGTCGGCGCAGCGTCGATCAAGGCGCTCGTCACCGCAGGCCACCCGCACGTGAGCTGGGTCGGGATCGGCCTGGCGATCGGATCGGTGATCCTGATGCCGGTGCTCGGCGTCGCCAAGCAGCGCCTCGCCGACCGGCTGGGCTCCGCGGCCACCGCCGGCGAGGGCCGCCAGAACATGCTCTGCGCCTACCTCGCCGGCGCGCTCCTCATCGGACTGCTCGGCAACGCGATCGCCGGCGCCTGGTGGCTGGACCCCGCCGTCGGCCTGCTCATCGCCGGCGTCGCCGTCAAGGAGGGCCTCGACGCCTGGAGAGGGCGGGGCTGCTGCGTGGCCTGACTCGCCGCGACGGCTAGCTCGCGCTCGGCTTTGGGAATGCGACCGGGCTGCGGTTCCCGTCCTCGTCGACCGCCCGGATCCCGAAGAACACGTTGTCCTTCGACAGCCCCTTGGCCGTGAAGCTCGTCACGTTGCCCACGGGGATGACGTGGGTCCACAGCGCGTCGGTGGTCTCGCGCCACACGACCTCGTAGCCCGCGAGGTCGGGCTCGGGGTCGGCGTCCCACTTCAGGTCGGTGTCGTTGGTGAGGTTGGCGGTGATGATCTTCGCGTTCTTCGGCGTCACCGGTGCGTCGGCGAGGTTCGCCAGCGTCAGCGCGTTGACCCGGGCGACGCGGTCGGTGAAGTCGAAGTCCATGAACTGCGGCAGGTCGCCGAACTGCACGCCGTTCTCGACGCGCACGTCCTGGTGCTCGTGGTCGAAGTTCTCGTTGGGCTCGGTGAAGCGCACGGCCGGAAAGCCCTGCTGCAGGAACGAGATCTGGTCGCCGCCCCGCAGGTAGCGATCCCGGCGCCAGACGAGGCGGACGGTCATGTGCGTGGCGTCGTTCTCGGCCACGTCCTTGACGTATCGCGCGAGCTGCCGCGCCGGGGAGTCGTTCTCGCCGCCGACGTTGGTGCGCGTGGCCGCGTCCTGCGGCGACTCGCTGGTGGGGACGCCCTCGGCGAACAGCCGAATCGTGAACGGATCGCGCTGACCCTGATCGCCGGTCGAGGAGCCGATGATGTCGTTGTTGAGCATGCCCTCGATGTCCATGCCCCGCGCCTTGGCGTCCTGGGCGAAGTGCGCCGAGCCGTACAGGCCCTCCTCCTCGCCCGCCACCGCCATGAACTTGATCGTGGCGTCGAAGTGGTGGGTGGCCATCACCCGCGCCATCTCCATCATGGCGGCCACCGCCGACCCGTCGTCGTCGGCGCCCGGGGCGTCGCACGTGGCGTCGATCGCGCCCGTGCAGCGCGAGTCGTAGTGACCGCTCACCACGTACACGCGATCGGCCGACTCGGGCTGATCGCCCTTGAGCGTGGCGATCACGTTGGTGATCTCCGTGTCGCGCGGAACGCGATCGTTGGGGTTGGGCGACGCGGGCTGGACGAAGGTCTGCTTCTCGACCGTCATCCGCCCGCTCGACGCCTTCGCATAGTCGCTGAGCGTGGCGAAGATGTAGTCGCGCGCGGCGCCGATGCCGCGGTTGGGATCGGTCGTCGACGACAGCGTCTGACGCGTGCCGAAGCTCACCAGCTTGTTGACGCTGGCCTCGATGTTGCTGGCGCGCATCCCTCTCAGCATCGAGCGGAACTCAGGCGCCACCGGCTGGCGCGTCGGCCCGGTGCCGTGCCCCGGGTGGTCGTCGGCCGGCGCCGAGGCCGGCCGCAACGCGACGGCGCCCCCCACCGCGCCGGCCACGGCCCCCGAGACCACCGCGAGCACGGTGAGCGAACGGAGCCTGTGCATGACCATCCTCCAAGACGTCGGGAAACGAGAGATGGTCGGACCATTACCCGGACGGGCCGTCCCTAACCATCGCCGGCGCCGCGCGTTGGGGTTTGCCCCCCACGCGCCCGATGGGCCAGAGTGCCGGGCCATGCGGGTTGCCGAGCACGAGACCCCGGCCCGGCTCGCCGGCTGGGCGCTCGCGGTCCTCGCCGTCGCCAACACCGTGGTCGTCGTCGGCCTGTGGCTGGGCGCGGGCGGCGTCACCGGCGTCCACGGGACGACCGACGCCCTGGTCAGCGCCGGGCGCATCACGGGCCTGCTCGGCGCGTACCTGGCGCTCGTCATGGTGCTGCTGCTCGGGCGCCTTCCCGCGCTGGACCGCCTCGTCGGCTTCGACCGCCTCGCGCTGTGGCACCGGCGGCTCGGCCCGCCGTGCCTGGGGCTGCTCGTGGCGCACACGGTGCTCATCACCGCCGGCTACACGGTCGGCGACCGCATCTCGCTGGGCGCCGAGATGGCCCGCCTCGTGCAGAGATATCCGGGCGTCATCACTGCGACCGCGGGCCTGGCCCTGCTCATCGCCGTCGTGGCCAGCTCGATCGTCGCGGCGCGCCGCCGGCTGCGCTACGAGACCTGGTACTTCCTGCACCTCTACACCTACGTCGCCATCGCGCTGGCCTTCAGCCACCAGCTCGCGACCGGCCGCGAGTTCGTCGGCGACCCGGCCGCGCGCGTCTACTGGGCCGGCCTCTACGTCGTGACCCTGGGCGCGCTGGTGGCGTTCCGCCTCGTCCTGCCGGCGGTACGCAGCGCGCGCCACCGCCTGCACGTCGAGCGCGTGATCGAGGTGGCGCCGGGCGTGGTGTCACTGGAGATCGGCGGCGTGCGCCTGGACCGGCTGCGGGCGCGCGCGGGGCAGTTCTTCGGCTGGCGGTTCCTCACCCGCGACCGCTGGTGGGAGGTCCACCCCTTCTCGCTCTCGGCGGCGCCCGACGGGCAGCGACTGCGGATCACGGTCAAGGACAAGGGCGACTTCACCGGCCGCGTGGGCTCGATCCGGCCCGGCACGCGCGTCGTCGCCGAGGGGCCGTACGGCGGATTCACGGCCGCGGCGCGCCGGCGCCCGCGCGTGGCGCTCATCGCCGGGGGCATCGGCATCACCCCGATCCGCGCCCTGCTGGAGGAGCTATCCGGCGGGCCGGGCGACATCGCGGTCGTCTACCGGGCCGCCCACGCCGGCGAGGTCATCCTGCGCGACGAGCTCGACGCCCTGGCGCTCACGCGACGCGCCGACCTCCACTACGTCCTCGGCGAGCGCCGCGACGGGGCCGGCGGCGACCCGCTCTCGCCGGCGCACCTGCGCCGGCTCGTGCCCGACATCGCCGCCCGCGACGTCTACGTCTGCGGGCCGCCGGCCATGACCGCCGCCACCCACGCCAGCCTGCGCGAGGCCGGCGTCGCGCGCCGGCAGATCATCGTCGAGCGCTTCGAGCTCTGAGCGCCGTGCGTCGCGCCGTCCTCGCCCTGGTCGTCACCGTCGTCGCCGTCGTCCTGCTGGCCGGCTACGACACCCATCCCCCGCGCATGGCGAACCCGCAGGCGGCGCTGCGCCCGCCCGCCCGCCACGCGCCAGCGCCCAAGCCCGGCACGCGCACGGCGCGCGGCCCGTTGATGACCACGCCCTTCTCCGTCATCCAGGTCGAGGCGACGCTCACGCACGGCAGGCTCACGGGCGTGCGGACCGTCTACCTCACCGGCGACGGGCCGCACACCGAGGCGCTCAACGCCCGCGCCGAGCCGATCCTGCGCCGCGAGGCGCTCCGCGCGGGCAGCGCCGACGTCGACGTCGTCTCCGGGGCGACGTACACGAGCGAGAGCTGGAAGCGCTCCCTGCAGGCCGCCATCGACAGGGCCCGTGGCTGAGCGGCGCACCGAGCACGTCATGGGGATGCCGATCGCCATCGACGTCCGCGACGCGCACGCCGGGGCGGCGATGCTCGATCGCGCCTTCGCCTTCCTGCGCACGGTCGACGCGACGTTCAGCACCTTCCGCGCCGACAGCGAGATCAGCCGGCTCAACCGCGACGAGCTGCGCCTGCGCGACGCCCGGCCGGTGGTCCGCCAGGTGCTGGCGCGCTGCGAGCACCTGCGCCGGGTCACAGGCGGCTACTTCGACGCGGGCGCTCCCGCTCCCGGCGCCGTCGATCCCACCGGCCTGGTCAAGGGCTGGGCCGTCGACGGCGTGGCCGCGCTGCTCGCGCGCGAGGGAGCGCGGCGTTACTGCATCGACGCCGGCGGCGACGTGCGCGTCCGCGGCGGCGCGGCGCCGGACACGCGCTGGCGCGTGGGCATCCGGCACCCCCACCGCCACGACCGCGTCGCCGCCGTGCTGGAGGCCGATGACCTCGCGGTGGCGACCTCGGGCGCCTACGAGCGTGGCGAGCACATCGTCGATCCCCACACCGGGCGCCCGCCGGTGGGCGTGCTGTCGGTCACCGTCGCCGGCCCGGACCTGGCCACCGCCGACGCCTGCGCCACGGCCGCGTTCGCGATGGGCGAGCGGGGGCCGCGCTGGACGGCGCGCCTGCGCGGCTACCACGCCATGACCGTCCTCGTCGGCGACCGCGTGCTCTGCACGCCCGGGTTCGTGGACCTGTGCGCCGGCGCCACCGCCGGCGAGAGCGCCGACGCGCCGCTCGAGAGCGGTCGACCTACTGGTCCGGAGAGGCCGGCGGGTCCGTCGCCTGGGTTGCGGGACCCTGCTGGCCGGTGTCCTGCCCGTCGCTGACCGGCGGGTCGACCGGCGGCGCCGGCGCTGTCGGATCGGGAGCGGCTGGGACGGTGGGCGTCGACGCCTCACCACCGTGTCGCAGGCCGGCCGGAAGGACGTCGCGCGCGAGATCGGCGGCATCGTCACGTCATTCGGCCTGTGATCTACGCCGAGCGGAACGACGGCCCGTCCGTCCACGCTGCGCGGTCCCGACTCACGGCATGCGTGGAAACGCCGATACCCGATGAGACAGGGAGTTTTGAGCCTGACGCCGTTCTAGGTCCCATCGGTCCAGACTGAACGCGTAGCGCCACCTGAATCCTCCGATTCCCACCGCGGCGATCGTCGCCGCAGCAGGAGGAACACATGCTTGACCATGTCAAGCGCAGGCCCACCCGGCGCGGCCCCGGTCGCGCCCTCGTCCTCGCCGCGCTGGCGCTCGCGCTGGCGCTCGCACTCGCGACCAGCGCGCTCGCCGCATCGGCGGTGCCCCTCGGGACGGCGGACTCGTTCGCCGTGCTCGCCGGCTCGACGATCACCAACACCGGCTCGACCACGATCACGGGCGACATCGGGCTGTGCTGCACCGGTGTCGCGACCACCGGATTCGGGCCGGGCGCCAACCAGGTCACCCAGCCCGGCGGGGCGATCTACACCGGCGCGGGCACGCTGGCGGCGACCGCCCAGGACGATCTCGACATCGCCTACGGGAACGCCGCCGGTCGGGCGGTCACCAACACCGTGCCCGTCGATCTCTCCCTGACCGGTACGCCCGCGACTCCCCTGCTCCCGGGCGTCTACGAGTCCACCGCGCACGGCGCGTTCCAGATCAACACGGGCCTCACCCTCGATTTCCAGGGGAACCCCAACGCGGTGTTCATCTTCCAGGGAACCTCCCTCACCACCTCGGTGGGCGTGGCCGGCTCGGTGAACATCGTCAACGGCGGTGCCACCCCGAGCACCTGCAACGTCTTCTGGCAGCTCGCGGACGCGACGCAGGGAGTCACGCTCGGGGCCGGCAGCGCGTTCAAGGGGACCACGATGGCGCTCGGCGCCAGCGTCCTCGGCACCGGCGCGACGGTGGAGGGCCGCATCCTGACCAGGCGCTCGAAGGCGGTCGCCCTCAACACCAACACGATCACCCGGAGCGCGTGCTCGACCGCGGCCGTTCCGGGCGGAACCAGTGGCGGCGGTACGCCGACGACGACGCCGACCACGACGCCGACCGCCACGCCGACGAGCCCGCCGCGCTCCGGCACCGCGCGACTCTCGGGGCCGGCCGGGCCCGTCAGCGGACCGTTCACCGTGTCGGTCACGGGCCGCGCGATCGACAAGGTGGTCGTGTACGTCGACGGCCGCCGCCGCGGCACCGTCCACGCCAAGCCGGGGCGCACGAAGTTCACCGTCACCATCAACCCCCGTGGGCAGAGCCGCCGGGTGCATCGCGTGACGGTGCGGGTCACGTACACGCCGGGGAGCCGGACGCCGGGGACCACGCTGCGGCTGACCTATCGCCGCTTCTTCCCCCCGCCGCACGTGCCCCACTTCGCCGGCTGAGCATCCGGCGCCGGCTCCGCGCCGCCGCCGTCTCCACCGGGTCGGCGCGGGCGCGGAGTACGGTCGGTGCGGCGTGCGCGCGTCGATGTCCCGTCCCGAGGTCCATCTGAGCCACCGATCCAACTGGCTGCGCGCCGCCGTGCTCGGCGCCAACGACGGCATCCTCTCGACCGCGAGCCTCGTGCTCGGCGTGGCCGCGTCCGGTGCGTCGGGCACCGCGATCGTCACCGCCGGGGTCGCCGGGTTGGTGGCCGGGGCGCTGTCGATGGCCGCCGGGGAGTACGTCTCGGTCAGCTCGCAGCGCGACGCCGAGCAGGCCGACATCCGCCTGGAGCAGCGCGAGCTTCTCCGCGACCCCAGCGGCGAGCTGCGCGAGCTCGCCGGGGTCTACGAGCAACGGGGCCTGCCACCGGCGCTGGCGGGCGAGGTGGCGCAGGCCCTCTCGCGCGGCGGCGCGCTGGCGGCGCACGCCCGCGACGAGCTCGGCCTCGACGAGGAGCGGCTGGCCAGGCCGTTCCAGGCCGCGTGGACGTCGGCGCTGTCGTTCTCGGCCGGCGCCGCGCTGCCGCTGCTGGCCGTCACGGTCACGCCGGCACAGGCGCGGGTCGGCGTCACCGTGGCCGTGACGCTGATCGCGCTCGGGCTGCTCGGCGACCTGGGCGCGCGGCTGGGCGGCGCGCCCCGGCGCCGCGCGACGGCACGGGTGATCGCCTGGGGTGCGGTCGCGATGGCGATCACCGCGGGCATCGGCGCGCTCGTGGGCACTGTCGCCTGAGCAGCCCAGGACGACAGGTTGTCGCGTGGTTGGCGTTCGCTTGGTGCTCGCCTATGCTTGCGGCCGAGCGATGAGGCTCGCTCCATAACCGCGGCGTAGCCGCTGATGGCCTCTACCCAACCGTTTCGCGACGTTGAGTGGAGGTAGCTGTGGAGCCCTTTGTTGCCGTAGTGCCGTTCGCCGCCGCCCAGGGCCGCAGGGGCGCGTCGTGACCCCGGTCGAGCTCGCCGCCGTCCTGGCGGCGACGGTCGTGCTGGCCAGCATGCTGTCCGTCGAGCTCGGCATCTCGGTCGCCCTGCTCGAGCTCGGGCTTGGCGTGCTGGTCGGCAACGCGTTCCACCTCGACTCCAACACGCCGTGGCTGGTGTTCGTGGCGCAGTTCGCGAGCATCGTGCTGACGTTCCTGGCGGGCGCCGAGGTCGACCCCGATGACTTCCGCGAGCGCCTGGGCGCCTCGCTGAGCATCGGCCTCGTCTCCTTCGTCGGGCCGTTCGTGGTGGCGTGGGCGGTGGCGGACGAGTTGCTGGGCTGGAGCCTGAAGGCGTCGCTCATCGCGGGCACCGCGCTGTCGACCACGAGCCTGGCCGTTGTGTACGCCGTGCTCGTCGAGACCGGGCTCAATCGAACGCGGGTGGGCAAGCTCATCATGAGCGCCTGCTTCGTGACCGACATGGGGACGGCCGTCGCGCTGTCGGCCATCTTCATCAAGCCGAACGCGTGGTTTCCACTGTTCCTCGCTGTGTCGGTCGTGCTCATCTTCGCGCTGCCGAAGCTCGCGCCCTCGTTCTTCCGCCGCTACGGCGACCGCGTGATCGAGCCGGAGATCAAGCTCGTGTTCGTCTGCCTGTTCGTGCTGATGGTCCTCGCCGACAAGGCGAAGGGCCACGCCGTCCTGCCGGCGTTCGTGCTCGGACTCGTGATGAGCCGCCACTACCACCAGCATCGCAAGGAGCAGGAGCGCCTGCGCGTGGTCGCGTTCGCGTTCCTGACCCCCTTCTTCTTCCTGCGCGGCGGGATGAACGTGAGCCTCGGCGCCGTGTTCGCCAACCTCGGCGTCCTCGCCCTGCTCGCGGCGGCAAAGATGCTGCCGAAGTTCGGCTTGGTGTTGCCGCTCGCCCGGCGCCACGTGCCAGCTCACGCGACGTTCACGACGCTGCTGATGAGCACGGGGCTGACGTTCGGGACCATCAGCTCGCTGTACGGGCTGAACGCGCACATCATCGACCGCACGCAGTTCTCACTGCTGGTCACCGTGGTCGTCCTGTCGGCCATCGTCCCGACCGCCGTCGCGCAGCACTGGTTCTCGCCCAACCTCCACGAAGAGCAGGACGCGGACGCCCGCGGGAGCGCGCCGGTGGCGACGCGGCCCGCTGCCCAACCCCTCCCGGCGGGAGAGCGCTCATGAGCCCCTACGAGTTCAACAACGTCCTGGTGCCGGTCGACGGCTCCGACGGCGCCGGCAAGGCGCTCGACTGCGCGCTCTCGCTGTGCTCCGCACTCGACGCCCGCCTGACCGCCCTGGCCGTCGAAGGCAAGCTGCCCGCCTACGCCGCCTCGCTGGGCGAGGTCGACGAGGTCAAGCGCGAGAAGGACGAGTTCTTCACCGCGGTGCTCACGCGAGCGCAGGAGGCCGCGCGCGAGCGCGGCGTCGCCATCCGCACCGAGCTCGTGCCCGGCCACGCGGCCGAGGTCATCACCCACTACGCGGCCGCGCACGGTCACGACCTCATCGTCATCGGTCACCGCGGGCACTTCCTCGGCGACGTGCTCCTCGGCTCGACCGCCGACCGCGTCGCCCACCACGCCCCCTGCCCGGTGATGGTGGTCCGCTGATGCTGTTCAAGGCCGCCGCGGTCTCGCTCATCGGCGCGGTCATGGTCGTCGTCGGACTGTGGCTCGTCCTGGTTGCGCCGGCCGGCATCGTCAGCGTCCTCTTCGGCGGCGCGCTGCTCGGCCTGGGAGTTCGCGCCCTGGTCGTCGCCCTGCTCATCGGCTTCGGCGCGAGAGCGCGACGGGGCGCGAGCCGTTCCGACACGTAGAGTCCGCGCGTGATCGATGAGCGCCCGGGCGTGCTTGGCAGCGTCAGTCAGGCGGTCGGTGGGACGCCGATCGTCGAGCTGGGTCGTCTGGCCGAGGGCTTGCCGGGCAGGGTGCTGGCGAAGCTGGAGATGCAGAACCCGGCGGGAAGCGTCAAGGACCGGCTCGGCGTCGCGCTCCTCGACGCGGCCGAGCAACGCGGACTGCGGCCCGGTGCGACGGTCATCGAGGCGACGGGCGGGAATACCGGCATCGGACTCGCGTCGGCCGCCGCGGTTCGCGGCTACCGGCTCGTCCTGACGATGCCCGAGTCGATGTCCACCGAGCGCGTCGCGCTGTTGCGCCACCTCGGCGCCGAGGTCGTGCTCACCGAGGGCATCCTCATGACCGAGGCGGTCAGGAAGGCGCAGGAGCTCGCCGCCGAGATCCCAGGCGCCTTCCACGTGGACCAGCTCTCGAACCCGGCCAACCCCGACCTGCACCGGCGAACGACGGCCGAGGAGGTCTGGGCGCAGACGCGCGGCACCGTCGACGTGTTCGTCTCAGCGGTCGGGACGGGCGGCACGATCACCGGCGTCGGTGAGGTCCTCAAGCAGCGCAAGCCCTCGGTGCGAGTCGTGGCGGTCGAGCCCGCCGGCGCCGCCGTCCTCTCTGGCGGCAAGCCCGGCGAGCACCGCATGCCCGGCATCGGCATCGGCTTCATCCCCGCGGTGCTCAACCGAGCGATCATCGACGAGGTCGTCGTCGTCACCGACGACGAGGCGTTCGAGGGGTCGCGACGCCTCGCGCGCCGCGAGGGCATCCTCGCCGGGGTCTCAGCCGGCGCCGCGCTTCACGCCGCGCTCACCATCGCCGCTCGCGACGAGGCCGCCGGCAAGGCGATCGTCGTCCTGCTGGCCGACAGCGCCGAGCGGTATGTCGCCAGCGGGCTGCTGGACGCCCACTGAACCGACCGCCTACCGCGCGTACATGATGACCGCGACGCCCACGAGGCAGATCGCCGCGCCGGCGATGTCGGAGCGGTCGGGATGGAACCCGTCGAAGGCGACGCCCCACAGCAGCGA
This sequence comes from Solirubrobacteraceae bacterium, assembly GCA_034664395.1. Lineage (GTDB taxonomy): Bacteria > Actinomycetota > Thermoleophilia > Solirubrobacterales > Solirubrobacteraceae > JAOPZW01. The sequence goes on from JAXDHQ010000165.1 coordinate 36,158, forward strand.
GCCGACGATGAAGACGCCGCCGTAGGCGGCGAGCACGCGCCCGAACTCGTGGCTGGGCTGGAAGGTCGCGACGACGCCGTACAGCGCCAAGGTCAGCGCGCCGAGCGCCACGTACAGCGCGCCCTTGTGCTCGCGCAGACCGATCCAGATCAGGTACGCGCCGCCGATCTCGGCCAGCGCCGCGGCGACGAACAACGCGATGGAGCGGGCGGTCACACGGCCATGGTGTCAGCGGTCGCCGTCGGCCCGTCTCCTCCGCGGGCTCGCCGAGCCCGCGCGCAAGGCCGGCGACGCCCGCCGCTGAGCGGCGGGCGTCGCTTGTTGCTCAGGCCGCCTGGCGTTCGATCTGCGGTTCCGTGTCGCGGGCGATGGAGGCGGGCTCGGGGCTCGCCGCCGCGTGCGCCTCCGCGGGGAGGCCGCGGGTTCGCAGGACCGCGAGCGCCGTCACGATCCCGACGGCGATGCTCGCCCCACCCACCGTGAACGCGAGGTGATAGCCGCCGACGAGGGAGCCGGCGAGCGTGTGGCCCTGCCCGACGAGCGCCCTGGTGTGGTTGGTGGCGATGGTGCCGAGCACCGCGAGGCCGAGCGCCCCCGCGACCTGCTGGGAGACGTTGACGATGCCCGAGCCGAGTCCCGCGTCGGCGGCGGGGACGTCGGCCATCGCGATCGCCAGCAGCGGCATGAACGCCGTGCCGATGCCCAGGCCGATGGCGAAGTAGGCCAGGAAGATGGTCGGGAAGAAGCTGGTCTGGAGGCCTGCCGATCCGAGCAGCGCGAGGCCGACGATCGCCGTGCTCATGCCGGGGATGAGCACCCGCATCGGCCCGAAGCGAGCGACCAGCCGCGCGGTGACGCCCAGCGAGAGGATCCCGACGGTCACCGTCCAGGGCAGGAAGGCCAGGCCGGTCTGCAGCGCGCTGTAATGGCGGACGTGCTCGAGGTAGAGCGTGCCGAGGAAGAACGTGGAGTACATGCCGGTGACGAGGAAGCCGCGGACGGCGCTCGAGCCGACGAGACCGCGCACGCGCAGGATGCGCAGCGGCATGATCGGGTTCGCGATCCTCGCTTCGAGACGCAGGAAGGCGCCCATCAGCACGACCGCGAGGGACCCGAAGCCGAGGACCTGGGTCGAGGTCCAGCCGTGGCCGGTGGCCTGCACGATCGCGTAGACCGCGGTCATCAGCGACGCGGTGACGAGGATCGAGCCGAACCAGTCGACGCCGTGGCGCAGCCCGAGGCCCG
>JAXDHQ010000166.1:0-10719 GCA_034664395.1 Solirubrobacteraceae bacterium
CGTTGCGCGCACCGTGCGCGGCCGCCGTGCGCGCGTCCGCGACGACGAGGCGGGCGTCGTCCTCGAGCTGGCCGTCCCAGCCCAGCAGCGCGCCGCGCAGGCCGTCGCGGCGCAGCGCCGGCGCGTAGCGCCAGGCCTCCTCGGCGCCGGCCCGGCGCGCGCGGGGCAGCCGCCGGCGGCTCGTGCGCGCCAGCGCGCGCATCCCGTCGCCGATCCGCATCCCGGCGTGGGCGGTGGCCGCCGCCGCGCGCGGCGTCCCGGCGTGCAGCGGCATGAGGATCGGCAGGGCGCGGACGAGGTGCGGGGCAGTGACGTCCATGAGGATCGCCCGCTCGCGCGCGGACTCCCACGCCAGGGCGACGTCGCCCTGGGCCAGGTAGCGCAGGCCGCCGTGCACGAGCTTCGAGCTCCAGCGGCTCGTCCCGTGCGCGAGGTCTCGCCGCTCGAGCAGGGCGACCGAAAGCCCGCGCGAGGCCGCGTCGAGCGCGACCCCGGCGCCGGTGATCCCGCCGCCGACGACGAGCACGTCGACGACCTCCCCGCCGGCGAGCGCGGCCAGGTCGGTCGCGCGCCGGGCGGCCGACAGAGCGCCGATACCATGTGACATCTCACGTCAGACTGTAACGTCGCGACTCGGCTGCCTCAACCCGTGGCGGCGTCAGGCGACGGGCCAGGCGTGGACCGGCTCGTTGGCGTGCATGTGCTCGCGATAGCGCACGGTCATCTGGCGCAGCGCCTCGTCGCGCTCGAGCCCGCGCTCGTAGAGGTGGTGGAACATCTCGCTCTGCCACGCGGCGCCGTTGCGCAGCTCCACGCAGCGGCGCTCGACGATGCCCAGCAGCCGGTCGCGATCGGCGGGCGCGACGCCGAGCTGGTCGAGCCCGTCGTGGGCGAGCGGGAGCAGCCGGCGCAGGACGAGCTCGGCGACCGGCACCTCGCCCACGCCGGGCCAGTACAGCCGCGCCTCGATGCCGTCGCGCGCGCCGACGTGGAAGTTCTCCTCGGCCGCCGAGAACGACATCTGCGTCCACAGCGGGCGGTCGGCCTCGCTGAGCGCCCGCAGCAGGCCGTAGTAGAACGCCGCGTTGGCGAGGATGTCGACCACGGTCGGGCCCGCGGGGAGGATCCGGTTCTCGACGCGCAGGTGCGGAAGTCCGCGCACGACGTCGTAGATCGGGCGGTTCCAGCGGTAGATCGTCCCGTTGTGCAGGCGCAGCTCGCCGAGCTGCGGCGTGTCGCCGCGCGCGAGCGTCTGGACCGGGTCCTCGTCGTCGCACATCGGCAGCAGCGCCGGGAAGTAGCGGACGTTCTCCTCGAAGAGGTCGAAGATCGACGTGATCCAGCGCTCGCCGAACCACACGCGCGGGCGCACGCCCTGGGCCTTGAGCTCCTCGGGCCGCGTGTCCGTCGCCTGCTCGAACAGGGCGATGCGCGTCTCGCGCCACAGCTCCTTGCCGAAGAAGAACGGCGAATTGGCGCCGACCGCGACCTGGACGCCGGCCACCGCCTGCGCCGCGTTCCAGTGGCGGGCGAAGTCGTCGGGCTCGACCTGCAGGTGGAGCTGGACGCTCGTGCACGCCGCCTCGGGCGCGATCGTGTCGGCGAACGTCGACAGGCGCTCGACGCCGCGGATGTCGATGTGCAGGTCCTCCCCGCGCGCGGCGAAGATCTGCTCGTTGAGCAGCGCGTAGCGGGGGTTGGCGCTGAAGCTCCCGGCGTTCAGGTGCGCGTCGTCGATCGTCGGGAGGATCCCGATCAGCATCATGTGCGCGCCGGTGCTGCGCGAGCGCTCCTCGGCGTGGTTGAGGCTCGCCCGCACGGCGACCTCGAGCTCGGACAGGACGTCCGCGGTGAAGCGCCGCGGCGCGACGTTGATCTCGATGTTGAACTGGCCGAGCTCGGTCTGGAAGTGCGGGTCGGCGATGGCCTCCAGCACGGCGGCGTTGGCCATCGCCGGGGCGCCGGCGTCCTCGGTGAGGTTCAGCTCGATCTCCAGGCCGAACGAGCCGCGCCCGGGCTCGAAGCGCGCGTCCGACAGCATCCGCGCGAAGACGTCCAGGCACGCGCGCACCTTCTCGCGGTAGCGCTGCCGATCGGCGCGGCTGAAGACCCTGGCTGCGACCTCCTGGCCCATGGCTGGTCCTAGTCTTCCCCGCCGGGGCGGGCGCACGCAACCCGGCGCAGTGTCGGGGGCGTCTCGTGGCGAACCGGGGCTCCGCCGTCGCGGGTGGCGCCCGACCCGGCGCACGCAACCCCGCGCGCCTGCCGACTACGCGTCGGTCGGCTGGTAGCGCGCGACGGTGAAGCCGATGAGCAGCGGGACGTGGACCGCGAACACGGCGAGCGAGAGCGTCAGGACGACGAGCTGGCCGCCGCGGATGCCGTCGTAGACGAACACGAACTCCAGCATGCCGGCGATGACGAGGTAGGCGAGCAGCGACCATCTCGCCACGCCGAGGAACGCCTGCCAGTCGAAGTCGGGCACGCGGCTCAACGCGACCACGTTGGCGACCACGAGCAGCGCCGAGGCGGCGAGCAGCGCCACCGCCGGCCCGAGCGGCACGTGACGGGGCAGGTGGGCGGCGAGGTAGATCCCGGCCGCGACGATGAGCGCCATCGACGCCATCGCCATCTCGGTCACCGGCGGCAGGCGGCGCTCGGTCATCCGGTCGCCACCTTGGTCATGATCACGAGCGTCGTCACCTGCATCGCCCCGAGGATCCCGGCGCTGTAGACGAAGCGCTTCATCAGCCGTTGGATGACCTCCGGGTCCGGCCGGCGCTTCTTGAGCTCGAACAGCACGGCGACGTTGGCCGGCTCGAGCAGCCCGAGCGCGATGACGGCCATGACGCCGACGACGATGTAGGACGCGACGATCCAGCCGTGCTCGGGGCTGGCGGAGCTGATCGTCCCCATGTAGCGGCCGAGCTGCCAGCCCGAGGCCAGGGTCGCCGTCACCACGGTGGGCATGATCAGCAGCATCTTCGGCATCAACCGCGTCGTCATCTCGATCCGGGCCGGGATCGACAGGCGGCCGAGGATCGGCCCGAGCACGAGCCCCAGGAACAGGTCGATCGACGTCCACAGCGCGCCGGCGGCGACATGGAAGAACTCCAGCGCCCAGAGCTTGTTCGCGGCGATCGCGACGACGAGCCCGACGAGCACCGCGCCGACGATCGGCAGGCCCCGCAGCGGGACGATCTGGAAGTCGGGACGGGGCGGCGCCTCGACGCCGGCATGGACAGCGGAGACGGCGACGTCGGCCATCGTCCGAGGATAGACCGGCGTGCGGCGCGCCGCGAAGGGAAGGGCCCGCGCCCGGAGGGAGCGGTGGGCGCGGGCCCAGGCCCGTTCAGGCGCCGGCTCCCCCGGCCGGTGCCAGGGCGCCCTCGCCGCTGGGGAGCTGCGGGGCGTCCGCCCCGATCTCGCGCTCGAGATCCTCGGTGAGCCGGACGAGCTCGGGGTCGCCGGTCTGCAGCGCCCGCGACTTGAGCTGCTCCAGCGACCGCAGCCCCTCCGCGGAGCGCGGCTGGCGCAGGGCGCCGGGGTTGGTGACGTCGTGGAGCGTCTGGCGCTTGTCCCGGTTGATCGTGAGCTGCAGGACGTCGGGGCGCGAGTAGTGCCCGACGGCGTCGTGCCAGTGCGCCATGTCGAGGATGCCGTCGAGGTCGACGGTGGCGGTGAGGATGCCCTCCTCGTCGGTGAGCGGACCCGCGACGATCGGGCCGCCCGGGGCGATGATCGCGCTCCAGCCGCCGCCCGGCTTGAACCACTCCTTCTGGTAGTCGGTCTCGCACAGGATGTCGGCCGTGTGCTGATCGCTGGTGTTCTGGACGTTGATGACCCAGCACTCGCCGACGTGCGCGTGGTAGCGCGAGGAGAGCTCCGTCGACATGTTGAAGAGCTCCTCCCAGCCCGTGACGTTGGAGAACCCGACCCAGACGCCGCAGTGGATCTGCTCGCCCATGGCGTAGAGCGAGTGACGGACGAGGTCCATCGTGTGCTCCCAGCAGATCAACCCGCTCATGCGCCCGAGCTTCGTGTCGAGGACGAACAGGTCGGAGCCGTCGCCCATCCCCCACACCGTCCGCTCGACGTGCGTCGGCATGAGCTTGCGGTGCTTGCCGATCAGGCGACCCTCGTTGTCGATGAACAGCAGCGAGTTGTACGCGGTGTTTCCGTCGCGCTCCGTCACCCCGATCACGACGTACGCGTTGGCTCGCCGCGCGGCGGCGCCCAGCGCCTCGGTCTCCGGCCCGGGGACCTCGATGCTGGCGGCGAACCAGCGCTTGAACAGCCCGTGGGACCACATCGGCGTCCCGAGCCAGGCGAAGTACGGATAGCCCGGGATGAAGGACTCGGGGAACACGATGAGCTGCGCGTCCTTGCGCGCCGCCTCCTCGATGAGTCCGATCGTCTTCTGGACCGTCTGGTCGGTGTCGAGATAGACCGGCGCCGCCTGCACCGCGGCGGCCACGAACGGCCCGTAGTTCGTACTCATGAAGCCTCCGTTCCGGGGCTCCGCGCCCCACACGAGACACGACAGTTATATGACGGCCGAGACTCTATAGTCGAAGGTCGCGCAGAGTCAACGGGCGTTCGGGACGCCGGGACAGACGAGGGGCGAACGAGCCGGGCGGGCGCCCGGCTACGCGGGCGCCGGGAGCGCGACGGCGGCCTCGGGCGTCGCGACGCGGAAGCCGAAGCTCTCCACCAGGTAGAGCCGCACGGCCTCGGCGTCGTGGTCCTCGTAGCCGATCGCCAGGTCCTGGCCGCAGTCGAACAGGAAGTCGCCGCCCCGCAGGCTGACGACGACCGCGCCGTCGACGCCGGGCGCCCAGGCGAGCGGCCCGCCGAGGATGTGACGCAGGTGCTCGAAGAGCGGGTAGCCGCCGTGCTCGGTGGTCTCGATCACGCCCTTGTAGACGTCGGGCCCGAGAGCGAGCCCGTACGGGCCGCCGATGCCGTTGCTCAGCAGGACCTCGACCGCCGCGGCGACGTGCCGCGGGCAGGCGGTGAGGTCGCCGCTGAGCGCGATCGGATCGTGCGGCGAGGCGGCCGTGATCCCGGGCAGGCCGGCCGGCTCCCAGCCGTGGAAGATCGCGATGTTCTCGGCCACGGCGATGTTCCGGGCCGCCTCGTCGAGGCTGTCGAGGTCGGGGTCCTCGGCGCCGCGGTCGATGTCCTGCAGCTCGGCGCGCGCGAGGCTGAACCGCGCGCGCGGCTCGACGAGCGGGCGCACGCGCCGGCGGCGGGCCTCGACGCCGTCGACCGGGGCGTCGGCCACCGGCTCGGTCCGGCCCAGGTTCGTGGCCGAGTGGTCCCAGCCGTGGGGACCGGAGAAGTCGACGAGCTTGCGCGCGGCGAGGGTCGCGACGAGCTGCTTGCGCGCCTCGTCCTCGATGAGCTCCCAGCCGCGGTCGGTGATGGGCGCGAGGGCCCGGAGGAGGTGGTTCACCGCTCGCGACCCCTCAGGCTGCCGATGCCCAGGGAGTCGGGCCCGCTCGACGGCGCCGGGGCGTCGCCGTCGCCGTCGCCGTTCTCGACGGCCTGCTCGGCCTCCTCCCCGTGCTCGACGATGTCGCCGCTCTGGAAGAGGACGCGCTGGGCGACCTCGCGCCAGACCGGCGTGCGCCGCAGGAGGTACTCGAGGTCCATGCTGAAGTGCTTGAACTCCTCGTTCTGCGCGTCGCGCATGATCGCCGCCGCCTGGCTGTCGGGCTCGATCGCCAGCCGCTGCTCGTACCAGCCGATCGCCTCGGCCTCCTCGATCAGCGACGTGCACATGCGGGCGAACGTGCGCACCTCGGAGGGCAGCTCGCCGGGCGGCTCGTGGTACTGCTCGGTTCCCATCGCTCCCGATATAGGCCGTTCGGGCCGGGCGTCGAGCCGGCCCCTCCGCGGCTACGGCTCGTCGTCGGGGTCGGGCTGGTCGGGCTCGGAGAAGATCGTCCGGATCGGGTGGCGCATGAGGTCTCGCATGTGGCCCTTGTCCTCGGTCCCGAGCGACGCGTAGATGCCCAGCGCGCCGGCGGTCGCCGCGATCAGCGCGACGGCGAGCGTGATCAGGATGGCGGTGGTCGCTGAGGCGAGGACCGTGGGCATGGCGCCGCGTCACGGTACGCGCGCGCCGCGGCGCGCGCGCCGGCGCGTGCGTCGGCGTCAGCGGTCGTGGGCGTGGTCGGCGAGGATCTCGTCGACCACGCGTCGCGACACGGCCGCGGCCGGCGCGTCGCGCTCGAGCTGCCCCGCGAGCGTGATCAGCGCCTTCCAGAGCGCCCAGCCGCGGCCGCGCGACCACGTGGCGGCATCGACGTCGAGGCCGGCCCGGAACCTGGCCCGGCTCGCCCCGGACAGGAACGTCCAGGCGATGACCGTGTCGCACGCCGGATCGCCGACGCCCGAGCAGCCAAAGTCGAGCACCGCCTTCAGCCGCGCGTCGCGGACGAGCAGGTTGTTCGCGGCGACGTCGCCATGCAGCCACACCGGCTCGCGCTCCCAGGACGTGGCCATGGCGTCGTCCCACACGCGCCTGACCGCGTCGGCGGGGACCTCGTCGCCGAGCGCGTCGATCGCCCGGAGGGTCTCCTCCTCGTAGGTGGCCAGCGGGCCGCCTCGGTGGAAGTTGTGCTGCCCGGGCGCAGGCCCCCCGGTCGCCTCGACGCGCCCCAAGGCGTTGAGGAATCCGGCCAGCCTCGTCGCGAAGCCGGACAGATCGCCGATGCGCGCCGTCGACGCGGGCTCGCCGTCGAGCCAGCGGTACACCGACCACGGGTACGGGAACCCGGCGCCGGGTTCGCCCCTGGCCACCGGGGTCGGAATCGGCAGCGGAAGCCGCGGCGCGAGCACCGGCAGCCACCGCTGCTCCTTGTCGACCTGCTGGGCGTACCAGTCTCCGGTGGGCAGCCGGACCGTAAGCTCGGAGCCGAGCCGGAAGGTCCGGTTGTCCGAGCCGTCGAGCTCGACCGCCGCGATGGGCAGATCCGCCCACTGCGGGAACTGGCCGTCGATCAGCCGGCGCGCCAGGGAGGCGTCGATCACGGGCGGCGGCACCGGCGGCGTGCGCTGGTCGTCACTCATGACCCGGAGCGTGCAGCAGGCGACGCTCGAGTGAGGCGGGGGACGGTGCGCTGACGAGGAGTCGTGACGACCAGCGGTGCGTCATGGGCCAATGATCGAAGAAAAAGCTTCTATGCAGGGAATAGCTGGATATCTACCGGCTTGCGTCGTTCGCGCGCACTGGCCATCGCCGATGCATTGGAGCGGACGCTGGTGACGCCGCCGTTACGGCGAGATCACGGGCGTCGCTTCGAGCGGCGACCAGGCGGTCGCCAGCTTCTCGAAGGCGTCGGCCGCCGTGGCCGCTCCCCCCGTTGCGCGGTAGCCGTCGGCGACGCGACGTGCGCCATCGCGCTTCGTCATCGCGACGCGCACGGCGGTCCGTAGCCTGGCTGCAGTCAGGCGCCCGGCCGGGAGGCGCGTGCCGGCGCTCGCGACCTCGACCCGTCGCGCGATCTCGAGCTGGTCGCGACCGAAGGGGACGACGCATACGGGCACGCCGGCCGCGAGGGCCTTCTGGGTTGCGCCGGCACCGCCGTGCGTGACCGCGCAGGCCGCCCGCGCGAGGATCGGACCGTGCGATGCGAAGCGCTCGACGCGCGCATTGGATGGCAGCGACTCGGGAAGCTGTCCCGACGGGGAGGTGGCGACCACCTCCACGTCCTCGCTGGCGAACGCTTCGAACGCGGTCCGGGCAAGCCGGCCGTCGTCCTGGAACTCGGACGACGTGCTGACGAGAATGAGCGGCCGCCGAACGCCGTCGAGCCACTCCGGCGGGTCAGCCGGCGGATCCCATGCGCAGGGCCCGACCATCCGGATCGACGCCGGCCAGTCAGAGCGCGGGTACTCGAACGGCTCCGCGGTCATGTAGAGCAGCAGCGGCGCGACGGTGAGCAGCTCCTCGGCGTTTGCAAGTGGCCGGACGCCGACCGCGCGCCGTGTCGCGTTGAGCGGCGGAAGCGCCGCCCGCTCGTACGTCCGCGAGAGGATCGGCCCGAGCAGCCGGTCGCGCAGGCGCCCTGGGAGACCCACAGCCGGTTTGAAGCCGGGACCGAACGGCGGCGCGTCGCGTGAGCGCAGGGGCAGTGGAAACGGGAACCACTGCGCCCACGGCCCGCCCCACGATTCCGCCGCGGCCGTCGCGCCCCACGTCATGCAGTCGATCAGCAGCGCGTCGGGCTGGTGCTCGGCGATCGCGGCCCGCACATCCCCGACCTCGTGCCCGGACCGCGCACCGAACGTGGCCATGCTGCGCTTCAGCTTCGCTGGCGGCGTGCGGCCGAGGTAGTCGTCGTGTTCGATCGCCTCGATCGGCGGGGCGATCGGGGCGGCGTCGAATCCGCGGTCGGTCATGAGGTCGACCTGCGATGACAGCGTTCGCAGCGCGATCGTGTGGCCGCGGCGCGCCAGCTCGTCGAGGATGGGCACGAGCGGATACAGGTGCCCGCGGGCGGGCGAGGTATAGGCCAGGATCTTCATCGCTCCTCCTCGAGCAGACCGCGGATTGCCTGGATCAACGCCGCCTGCACCTCGGCTCTCGCGAGCCCCAGGTCGTCAGAGAGCAACCGCCAGGTATGAACGTCGCAAAGGGCTATGACTGCTGCACGGCGGCGCGCGCGCTCGCGGCCGCGAAATCGCCGCAGGAACGCTCCGAATGCAAGGTCGACCCAGTCGTAGTGGAGCTCGCGCGATCGCTGTAGCCAGCCCGCGACCGCGTCGACCCCGGCCATCGCCTCGATCTTCAGCGCGCGATCCCCGACCGCTTCGTAGTGGTCGAGGAGGTTGTCGACCGCGTGCTCCACGTCATCGCCCGGCACGTCCCAGCGCTGATCGCGGACCTCGTCGTACGCCCTCGCGAAGGCGTGCTCCAGCAGCCCATCCTTGGAGCCGAAGTGCCGCAGCAGTGTCTGCTTGGTGACGCCGGCGTCAGTGGCGACGGCTCCGAGCGACGTGCCTTCCCATCCGCGCTCGAAGAACAGGCGCTCCGCGGCGTCGAGCAGCGCAGTGCGAGTCCGCTCCTCCGTCTCCGCGCGGGCCACCTTCATGTATGGGCGCGTTCCCGCCATATTCGCGTTACCGATGGTAATACGAAATGCTAGCGCCGTCAATAGGCCTGTCGTCCGCCCCAGACGACGGAAAGCCGCTCAATCCGAGCGGCTTCCGGAAAATCATGGAGACGGCGGGAATCGAACCCGCGTCCGCGATCGCGCAAGAGGTGGCGTCTACGAGCGTATCCGGCGCTCTGATCTCGTCCCGAGGTCGCCTCGCCGGCGGGGTTCCTCGGGACCAGCCTCCTGGAGATGTTCCCGGTTTGGCGAAGGCGGGCCGCCCCGGGTGAGCCGGCATTCTGATCCGGGACATCCTCGCGGCCGGCAGGCGAGGGCCCAGAGCTCACGACTTAGCTAAGTGCTAAGCAGCGAGCGCGTACTCGTGAGAGTCCGCACTTATGGTTTTCCCGGGTGTTTTACGAGGCCTCCCGGGACCTCGACTCGCAACCACCCCTGCGAACCGACCACGTCGAAGCCTGTCGTCCCCAGGGTATGTAGGCCATCCAGTCTAGCGGTCGGCGAAGGGCCGCCCGCACGGGGCCGTGAAGAACAACGACACGGCCCCGAGCCGCCTGGGGTGCTCTCCGCCACGTCGCTCCCGGAGGAGCTTCGTGACTTCAGAGCGGCGGGCCTCGCAACCCCTGGGCCTCGCTCTCTGCAGCTCGGTTCCGCGTCGCGGGGCAACGTATGGTCCGGGGCCGCCGGCCGTCAAGGGGCCCGGACCGGCGAGCCCGCATTCTGCGCAGATTTCCGCCATGCCGGCGCCTGCGCCAGCATGCAGTCGGTGACCGGCGACGTCCTGGACCCGCGCGCGCTCAACCGCGCCCTGCTCGAGCGCCAAGGCCTGCTCGAGCGCTGGCGCGTGCCCGCCGCCGACGCGATCGAGCGGCTGGTCGGCATGCAGGCCCAGGTGCCGAGGTCGCCCTACGTCGGCCTGTGGTCCCGCGTCCACGACTTCGACGCCGACGAGCTCGCGGGGCTGGTCACCGAGCGCCAGGCGGTGCGCGGGACGCTGATGCGGGGGACGCTGCACCTCGTCACGGCCCGCGACCTGTGCCGGCTGCGTCCCGTGATGCATCCCGTGGTCGAGCGCACCCTCCACAGCGGCAGCCCGTTCGGCCGGCGGCTGGAGGGCATCGACGTGCAGGAGCTGCTGGCGGCCGGCCGCGCGCTGCTCGAGGAGCGCCCGCGCACGCGCGCCGAGCTGCGCCGCCTGCTGGGCGATCGCTGGCCGGGCCACGACGCCGACGCGCTCGCCCACACGGTCACGTACCTGCTGGCGCTGGTGCAGGTGCCGCCCCGGGGGCTGTGGCGGGCGAGTGGACAGGCGACGTGGGCGACGGCCGAGTCCTGGATCGGCCGGCCGCTCGACGGCGACGCCGCGCCGGACGCGACGATCCTGCGCTACCTCGCCGCCTTCGGCCCCGCCACCGTGAGCGACGTCCAGGCGTGGTCGGGCCTGCAGGGCCTCGGCGAGGCGATCGAGTCCCTACGCCCGCGCCTGCGGACGTTCCGCGACGTCCGCGGCCGCGAGCTGCTCGACGTCCCGGGCGCGCCGCTGCCCGACCCCGCCACCCCGGCACCGCCGCGCTTCCTGCCCGAGTACGACAAC
>JAXDHQ010000167.1:0-3353 GCA_034664395.1 Solirubrobacteraceae bacterium
GTCCTGACGCCGGACGGCCAGCCGGCGAAGACCGGTTTCGGCCGCGCGGTCCTCCGGTAGGCCCCGACCCATGCGTGTCGTCGTCACCGGAGCCACGGGCAACGTCGGAACCGCGCTCGTGCGCGCGCTGGGGCGCGACGACGCCGTCGAGGAGATCGTCGGCGTCGCCCGCCGGCGCCCGGCGTGGAACGCGCCCAAGACGACCTGGGCGCCGGCCGACGTGGCGCGCGACGACCTCGAGGCCGTCTTGCGCGGAGCGGATGCCGTCGTGCACCTGGCGTGGCTCATCCAGCCCTCGCGCGACGAGCGCGTCACCCGAGCCGTCAACGTGGAGGGCAGCGCACGCGTGTTCGACGCCGCGGCGCGCGCCGGCGTGGGGGCGATCGTCCACGCCTCGTCGGTCGGGACGTACGCGCCGGGCCCCAAGGACCGCGCCGTGGACGAGTCGTGGCCCGCGACCGGCGTACCGAGCTCGTTCTACTCGCGCCACAAGGCCGAGGTCGAGCGCCGGCTCGACGCCTTCGAGCAGGCGCACCCCGAGATCCGCGTCGCGCGCCTGCGCCCGGGGCTCATCTTCCAGCGCGAGGCCGCCGCGGGGATCCGCCGCCTGTTCGCGGGGCCGCTGCTGCCCGGCGCGCTGGTGCCCCACGTGCCGCTCGTGCCTCGGCATCCGCGGCTGCGCTTCCAGGCGGTCCACGCCGACGACGTGGCCGAGGCGTACCGGCTCGCCGTCCGGCGCGACGCGCGCGGAGCGTTCAACGTCGCCGCCGACCCGGTGCTCGACGGCGACGAGCTCGCGCGGGCGCTGGGGGCCCGGGCGGTCGACGTGCCCGCCGCGCTGCTGCGCGTCGGCGCCGACCTGACGTGGCGCCTGCGGCTGCAGCCGACGCCGCCGGGCTGGGTCGACATCGCGCTCGCCGTGCCGATCATGGACACCACGCGGGCGCGTGAGCAGCTCGGCTGGGCTCCGCGGCGCAGCGCGGTCGACGCCTTCCTGGACCTCGTGGGCGGCCTGGCCGACGGAGCCGGCGGTCCGACGCCGCCGCTGCATCCGCGCACCGGCGGCGTCGCGCGGGCGCGCGAGGTCCTCACCGGCGTCGGCGGCCGCTCGTGACCGCCGAGGCGGCGTCCGACCAGGTCCCGCCGGGCGGCGCTCGACGCGGGCCCAGCGACCTCGTCGCCGGTCACAGCGATCGCCACCGACCCCTGGCCGCCTACGGCGGGCTGATCGCCGCGTTCAACGCGGCCGTCGCGCTCGGGCTGCTCGCGGCGGTGCGCTCCGGGCGCCTGCCCGCGCGTCTGGACGCCCGCGACCTCGCGCTCTACGGGATCGCCACGGCCAAGCTCAGCCGCGTCCTCACGCGCTCGCGCGTGACGAGCGCCGTGCGGGCCCCGTTCACCCGCTTCCAGGACGACGCCGGCGGCGGCGAGGTCAACGAGCAGGCGCGCGGCACCGGCCTGCGGCGCGCGGTGGGCGAGCTGCTCGTCTGTCCGCACTGCATCGCCCAGTGGGTGGCGGTGGCGTTCGTCGGCGGCCACCTCGCCTCGCCCCGCATCGCGCGGGCGGTGGCCAGCCTCTTCGTGGTCGTCTGGGTGGCCGAGCAGGCCAGCGCGATGCAACGGCGGCTCGCACCGTGACGGGCGCGGATCGGTCTCCGCTCGCGGCCCTCGTGCGCGGCCTCGCCGCGGGCGCGGCCGGCACCGCGGCGATGACGGCGGCGCAGACCGCCTACTACCGGGCCACCGGCGGCGAGCCCGGCGACACGCCGGCGCAGGTCGGCAAGCGGATCATCGAACGGGTCCTGCGGCGGGAGGGTGTACGGCATCGCGGTCTCCGTCGCGCACGCGGCGCTCTCGCCCTCATGAAACTAGATAAACTCGGTCGAGGATCACCTATTTCCACCGGAGCCTGCCCAAAGGAGCCCGATGAGCGCGACCGATGACCTGCTGCGCAATGCCGAGGCCTACGCCTCCTCGTTCGACAAGGCCGACCTTCCGCTGCCCCCCGCCAAGAAGGTCGCCGTGGTGGCGTGCATGGACGCGCGCCTGAACCCCTACGGGATCCTCGGCCTGCAGGAGGGCGACGCGCACGTCATCCGCAACGCGGGCGGCGTCGTCACCGACGACGAGATCCGCTCGCTGGCGATCTCCCAGCGCCTGCTGGGCACCGAGGAGATCGTGCTCATCCACCACACCGGCTGCGGGATGCTGACCTTCACCGACGACGACTTCAAGCGCGCGGTGCAGGAGGACACGGGGATCAAGCCCGAGTGGGCGGTGGAGGCCTTCGACGACCTCGACACCGACGTGCGCCAGTCGATCGCGCGCATCAAGGCGAGCCCTTTCATCCCGCGCAAGGACGCGGTGCGCGGCTTCGTCTACGAGGTCGAGACCGGTCGCCTGCGCGAGGTGACCTGAGCCTCGTCGAGCTCGTCCTCGCCGAGCGCGTCCGCCGCGGCCCGATGCGCGGCCTCCTCCTCGGTCCGGCGCGCTGCGCGCAGCATGGTGGCCATCCACGCGGTGGTCACCAGCACGCCGACGGCGGTGGCGGCGAAGGTGACGCGGACGGAGGTCAGCGACGTCAGCGTGCCGGCCATGAGGAAGCCGACGCCGAACGCGCCCGCGGTCACCGACTCGAGCAGGCCCATGACCCGCGCCTGGAACTCGTCGCCGATGCGCTCCTGGACGGCCTGGACGACCGACACGTACCAGAACCCGTTGCCGACACCGCCGATGAAGCAGCCGATCACGCCCACCGGCAGCGAGGTCGCGAGCGTCATGACGACGTAGCCGCAGCCCATCACGGCTGCGGCCAGCGGCACGCGGACGAGCGTGGGGAACCGCCGCCACAGCGAGGAGAGCAGCAGGCCGGTGATGAGCGTGCCGGCGCCCCACGCGCTGAGCACGGTGCCGTAGGCGCCGGCGCCACCGTCCAGGACCTCCCTGGCCCAGATGACCTCGATCGGCGAGATCATCGCCATGAACGAGAGCGTGGCGGCGTGGCCGATCAGGAGGCGTCGCACGGCCCGGTTGTCGAGGGCGTGTCGGAGTCCGCCTCGGAGTCGCGTCAGCCACCCCGCGGCCGGCTCGGCGTGTGCCTCGGGCAGCGAGCGACTCGTGGCCAGCGCGACGGCCATGGTCAGGAACAGCCCGGCGCTGACCCACAGGGCAGAGGCGATGCCGAACCGGTCGCTCACGAGGCCCCCGAGCGCCGGACCGATCGCGAACGCGGCCGAGAACGCCACGTTGAGCAGCGTGTTGCCCGACTCGAGGAGTCCATGGGGCTTGAGCGTCGCGGCGACGGCGGCGCGCGTGAGCGCGCGGCCGACGAGAGCGATGATGCCGTCGATCGT
>JAXDHQ010000168.1:0-3253 GCA_034664395.1 Solirubrobacteraceae bacterium
GCCCGGCCCAGTCGCCGACCACGACCTCGACCGGCGACGCCAGCGCCGCCACCGTCAGCGGCACGACGAGCGCCGCGCGCACGTAGCGGTCGCGCCGGCCCTTCAGCCACGCGCGCGCGTACACGCCAGCGACGAGGAAGCCGACCACCATGTACCCGGCCAGGTACATGTGGACGAGCTCGTACCAGAGGTGCGTGTTGAACAGCGCCTGCCACGGCCGCGCGTCGGTGACCCGTCCGCCGACGACGTCGAAGCCGACGGGGTGGTTCATCCAGCCGTTGACCGCGATCACCATGAGCGACCCGATCACGCCGGCGATCCCGGCGGGCACGCCGCTCAGCAGGTGCAGCCGCGGCGACAGCCGGTCCCAGCCGTAGACGTAGATGGCCAGGAAGATCGCCTCGGCGAAGAACGCGAAGCCCTCGATCCCGAACGCCAGGCCGAAGACCGACCCGAACGTGGCCATGAAGTTCGGCCACAGCAGCCCCATCTCGAACGTCAGGATCGTGCCGGTCACCACGCCGACCGCGAAGAGGATGAGCACGACCTTCGACCAGCGCTTGGCCAGCGCCTTGTAGACCGGGTCGCCCGTGCGCAGCCACAGCCCCTCGACGAAGAGCATCATCGCCGGGAAGGCGATGCCGAAGCACACGAGCGGGATGTGGAAGGTGAACGAGAGCGCCTGGAGCTGACGCGCCGCGAGGAGGTCGCGCTGCGCCGGCTCGCCCAGGGCCCCGGAGACCCGCTCGGCGGCCAGGATCAGCACGTCCACGACCGTGGAGTAGTCCGGCCACCTGGCCCGGCAAGGCGGCGCCGCGTTGGTCGACGCCCCGGCGTGACCTACTGCCACGGGACGTGGTCCCCTGCATGCACCTCTACCAGATCCGCGCCGTCACGCCGCGGA
This sequence comes from Solirubrobacteraceae bacterium, assembly GCA_034664395.1. Classification (GTDB taxonomy): domain Bacteria; phylum Actinomycetota; class Thermoleophilia; order Solirubrobacterales; family Solirubrobacteraceae; genus JAOPZW01. The sequence continues at coordinate 905 of JAXDHQ010000168.1, forward strand.
CGCCGGAGGGCTGCGAGGAGTGCCTGCGCATCGGCTCGCGCTGGGTCCACCTGCGGCTGTGCCTGACGTGCGGGCACGTCGGCTGCTGCGACTCCTCGCCCGGTCGCCACGCGCGTCGCCACGCCTACGCCGCCGGCCACGCGATCGTCCAGTCCTTCGAGCCGGGCGAGGACTGGCGCTGGTGCTTCTTCGACGAGACCTACGTCTGAGCCGCCGGCGCGACCGGCTCGGTGTGGGGCTGCGTGTGCAGGTGCTCGTGCACGAGCCGGACGGCCATCGCGCCCTCGCCCACCGCTGACGCGACGCGCTTGATCGAGCCGTGGCGCACGTCGCCGACCGCGAGCACGCCCGGCAGGCTGGTCTCCAACAGCAGCGGCGGGCGATCCTTGTCGTGCCACTGCCCGTTCGCCGCCGCGGCGCGCGCCGCGTCGTGGCCGGTGAGGACGAAGCCGTCGTCGTCGAGCCCGATCTGGCTGCCGAGCCAGCCCGTGTGCGGCTCGGCGCCGATGAAGACGAACAGCGCGCGAGCGGGCAGCGTGCGCCGCTCGCCGGTGAGGTTGTCCTCCGCAACGACCGCCTCCAGGCGCCCGTTGCCGACCACGTCGCGCACCTCGCTGTGGAGCACGACCTCGACGTTGGGCGTGCGCTCGATGCGGTCGGCGAGGTAGCGCGACATGCTCGCGCCGAGGTCGGCGTCGCGGACGAGCAGGCGCACCCGCGTGGCGTAGCGGGCGAGGAACACGGTCGCCTGGCCGGCGGAGTTGCCCCCGCCGACGATCGCGATCGGGTCGTCGCGGCACATCTGCGCCTCCATGAGGGTGGCGGCGTAGAAGACCGACGTGCCCTCGTAGCGCTCCAGGCCCGGGACGGGGAGCCTGCGGTACCGGGCGCCGGTCGCGATGACCACCGAGCGGCCGGCGACCTCCTGGCCGCCGTCGAGGCCGACGACGTAGTGGCCGTCCCGGCGCTCGAGCGACGTCGCCTCGGCGGGGACGCTGATCGTCGCACCGAACTTCTCCGCCTGGATCGTCGCCCGCTCGGCGAGCTCGGCGCCCGAGATGCCGGCGGGGAAGCCGAGGTAGTTCTCGATCTTCGACGACGTCCCGGCCTGTCCGCCGGTGGCGATCGCGTCCAGCGTGACGGTCTCCAGCCCCTCCGAGGCGCCGTAGACCGAGGCCGCGAGGCCCGCCGGTCCGGCGCCGACGACGAGGAGGTCGGCGATCCTGTCCGAGCCGGCGGGCGGCGGCGGCAGGCCGATCCGGCGCGCCAGCTCGGCGTTGCTGGGGTTGCGCAGGACCTCCTTGCCCCAGATGACGACCGGCGTCTCCTCGGGGCTGATGCCGAGCTGGCGCAGCAGCGCCTCGGCCCCCGAGTCGTCCTCGACGTCGATCCACCGGTGCGGCAGGCGGTTGCGGGCGGCGAACTCGCGCAGCCGGCGCGTGTCCGGCGAGTAGCGCGAGCCGACGATCCGGAAGCCGGCGCCGAGCCCGATCAGCAGCTCGCGGCGGATGAGGTAGGCGCGCAGGATGAGGTCGCCGAGGGCGGCGTCCTGCGTCACGAGCTCGCGCAGGCGCTCGACCGGGACGACGAGCACCTCGCCCGGCTCGCGGACCACGCCGGTGAAGAACGCCGCCTGGCCGGTGAGCAGGCTGAGCTCGCCCAGGAAGCGTCCGGGGCCGTGGACGGCGATGAGCTCCTCGGTGGGACCGCCGTAGCCCTGGATGATCGCGACCTTGCCCTCGAGGACGACGTAGAAGTCGTAGTGCTCGTCGCCCTCGCGGAAGAGGATCTCGCCGGCCTGCGTGCGCCGTCGCGTGCCGTGCGCCGAGAGGAAGGCGATCTGGTCCTCGCTCAGGCGCGGATAGCCGCCGTGGCTGTCCGGCGTCTCGACGAGCGGCTCGGCCGTCGCCGCCGGAGGCGAGCCCGTGCCGGTCAAGGCACCTGCGGCGGCGGTGGAGCTTCGGGCGAGCGGCCGGAGCGCGTCAGCAGGAAGAGGCCGATGGCGAGTCCGAGGCCGCCGACCAGCATGAGGATCACGCCGACCGTGTGGAGGTCCACCCCCGCGACGTGCGCGGTGACCGCGAACTTGAGGATCGCTCCGACGGCGATGAGGAACAGGCTCGTGCCGATGGTCATGGGCCATCCCTGGGGGTAGTTCGTCGGTCCCGGGCGGCAAGGCCCCCCCGCGCTTGGCCGACCCCACGGCCGGCCTATTGGCGGAGGCGCAACGAAGCTCCGTAGGAGGTGATCGGGGTGCGATCCGATGAGGTGGACCCGCTAGGAGTCCCGGCCCGCATCGCGGCGGCGGAGCGCCCGAGCGATGCGCAACGGCAGGAGCCCGAAGAGGGG
>JAXDHQ010000169.1:0-3815 GCA_034664395.1 Solirubrobacteraceae bacterium
GGTGGGCTCTCTTTCTTTCGCTCTGCGAAAGCTGGAGAGCCCACCCCCCGGCGGGCCGCGGGAAGTGCGCCGGCGCACGCGCGGTTCATCGCGGCTTTGCGTCGGCGCTGCGCAGCACGACGCACGCCAAGCGCGGCCCGCGGCCGCTGGCGCACTGAAGCGAACCCCAGGTTCGCCAAAGCGCAGAAACGTCCCGCCGCGACCGCCGGGTCGAGTTAGCGACACCCACCGTCGTCAAAAACGACCCACCACCCCGACGCGACCGCCACGCGCGACGGACCACACCCGAGCGTCACGAGACTGCGCAGGCTCTCTCCCCTCGATGCCCTGGCAGCGCACCCATGCGAGGCGCCGGCGGAAAGCGCCCGCGCGCCGGCGTGCCGCGGGTGGACGCTACGGGTGGGGCGCCGCGGGTGGGCGCCCCGGCGAGGGCGCCGCGTGTGGGGCGCCGCGGGTGGGCGCCCCGGCGAGGGCGCCGCGGCGGGCCGCCCCGCCCGAGCGAGCGCCCCGCCCACCCACCCGCGCCCGAGCGCCCCGCCCCGCCCCGCCCCGCCCCGCCGGCGGCCCCCTACAGCCCGATCAGGTCCGCCACCCGCGCCCGATGGCTACGGGCGTCGCCCCACTGGTGGGCGTTAGACCGGCCCCGCTTGAGCCACAGGTGCAGGTCGTGCTCCCAGGTGAAGCCGATGCCGCCGTGGACCTGCAGCGACGCGGCCGGCACGCGCCAGCCCGCGTCGGAGGCGTAGGCCTTGGCCATCGAGGCGGCCAGGGGCGCCGCGGCCGGATCGTGGTCGAGCGCCCACGCCGCGTAGAGGACCGTCGAGCGCGCGCCCTCGACCTCGAGCAGCATCTGCGCGCACGCGTGCGAGACCGCCTGGTAGGCGCCGATCGGGCGGCCGAACTGCTGGCGCTCCTTGGCGTACTGCACAGCCATGTCCATCGCGCGCTGCGCGACGCCGACCGACTCGGCGGCGAGCGCCACGGCGATGACGTCGCGGGCGCGCTCGCCGTCGCCGGGCAGCGGCTGGGGGTCGCCTGCGGGCCTGACCGTGGACAGCGGGCGGGTCGTGTCGAGCGCCTCGGCCGCCTGCACCGACGCGCCCTCGAGCAGCGCCCAGCCGTCGGCGGTCCGCGCCACGACCACGTCGGCGCCGGCGGCGTCGGGCACCGCCACCCAGCCGCCGTCGCCGGCGACGGTCGCGACGGTGCCGCGCGCCTCGCCCGAGGCGAGCTCGGGCAGCCAGCGCGCGCGCTGCTCGTCGCTGCCCGCGTCGGCGACGAGCGCCGCGGCGGCCACGGTCGACAGGAACGGCGCCGGCGCCAGCGCGGCGCCCATCTCCTCCTGCACCACGGCGAGCTCGACCACGCCGAGGCCGAGGCCGCCGTGCTCCTCGTCGACCAGCAGCGCCGGCCACCCCAGCTCGCAGATCCGCGCCCAGCCGGCGTCGTCGCCCTCGCGCGCCTCGTGGGCGAGCCGGCGGACCTCCTCGGGCCGGTAGGCGTCGGCCAGGAAGTCGCGCGCGGTGCGCTGGATCGCCTGCTGGTCGTCGGTGAGCTCGAAGTTCATCAGCGCATCCGCGGCAGGCCGAGCACCCGCTCGGCGATGATGTTCTTGAGGATCTCGGTCGTCCCGCCCTCGATCGAGTTCGCCCGCGCGCGCAGGAAGCGGTAGGTCCAGGTGTCGTCGTGCAGGACCGCGCGCTCGCCGCGCAGGTCCATGGCGAGCTCGGTCAGCGCCTGGTTGACCTCGGCCCACTGCCACTTGCCGAGCGAGCCCTCCGGGCCGGGGACGCCGCTGCGCATGATCGCGCTCAGGCCGCGCAGCGCGTTGAGGCGCAGGACCTCGCCCTCGATGTAGAGCTGGGCCAGGCGGTCGCGCACCACCGGATCGGCGGCGGCGCCGCTCGCGCGCGCCTCGTCCATGAGCTGGTGCACGGCGATCTTGACCTGGATCTGCAGGCCGAAGGCGAGCGTGGCGCGCTCGTGCATGAGCGTCGTGATCGCCACCGCCCAGCCGTTGCCCTCGCCGCCGACGATGTTGGCGTGCGGGACCCGCGCCTCCTCGATGAAGAGCTCGTTGAACTCGGCCTCGCCGGTGATCTGACGCAGGGGCCGGACCTGGACGGCGTCCTGCTCCATGTCCATGAGGAAGTAGCTCAGGCCCTGGTGGCGCGGCGCGTCGGGATCGGTGCGCGCGACGAGCATGCACCACTTGGCGTGGTGGGCGAGCGTGGTCCACACCTTCTGCCCGGTGACGACCCAGTCGTCGCCGTCGCGCACGGCGCGGGTCTTCAGCGACGCGAGGTCCGAGCCCGAGTCGGGCTCGGAGAAGCCCTGGCACCAGATCTCGCTGGCGCTGAGGATCGGCTCGAGGTAGCGGCGCTTCTGCTCGTCGGTGCCGTGAGCGATGACCGTCGGGCCGCCCATGGCCAGGCCGAGGACGTTGGCGGCGCTGGGCGCCCGCGCGCGCTCGACCTCCTCGTTGTAGATCGCCTGCTCGACGAGCGTCGCGCCGCGCCCGCCGTACTCGCGCGGCCACGAGACGCCGGCCCAGCCGGCCTCGTGCAGCCGGCGCTGCCAGTCGCGGCGGAACTGGAAGCCGGCCACGTCGCCCTCGGGCTCGGGCCCGGGATGGTTGTCGGCGAGCCATGCCCGCAGCTCGTCGCGGAAGGCCTCCTCGGACGGCGAGAGCGTGAGGTCCATCGGCGGCGCGCAGTCTAGCCGTGCGCCGTCTGCCGTCCGGTCGCTCGCCGGTCAGGCGTCGGACCCGGGCGCGAAGCGGACGCCCTCGCCCGCGCGCTTGGCCTCGTACATCGCCGTGTCGGCCGCCTGCAGCAGCGCGCCGGGGTCGGCGGTGAGCTGGGCCAGGGCGACCCCGAACGACGCGCGGAGCATGTGGCCGGGGCCGGCCTCGACCGCGGCGATGCCGGCGCCGATGCGGTCGACGACCTGGATGGCCTCCTCCGCGCCGGCCTCCTCGAGCAGCACCGCGAACTCGTCGCCGCCCAGGCGGAAGGCGCAGTCCGAGCGGCGCAGGGTCTGGCGCAGGACCTCGCCGATGGCCTGCAGCGCGACGTCGCCGGCCAGGTGGCCGTAGAGGTCGTTGAGCGCCTTGAACCCATCGACGTCGAGGACGGCGAGGGCGAAGCGCTGGTCGTAGCGCGCGGCGCGGTGGACCTCCTCGGCCAGGCGGCGCGTGAACGCGCGACGGTTGCCGAGCTTCGTGAGCGGGTCGTGGTCGGCCAGGAACCGCAGCTTCTGGAACGCCGCCGCCGAGGCGATCGCGGTCGCCGCCTGGTTGGCGAAGAGCCGCAGCGCCTGCAGGCGCTCGGTCGAGGGCAGCAGCCGGTCCTCGGGCTCGTCGGCCCAGATGACGCCGACGAGCTCGCCCGCCCGATCGTGCAGCGGGATGAACAGCCAGTGGTGGTTCCAGGCCTGCGGGCCGCGCCCGTTGCGAGCCGACTCGAAGGCCGGACGCGCGATCCCCAGGCGCGCGCAGGCGTCCGCGTTGGGGAGGAGGTAGCAGCCCTCGACCTCGAACTGCGAGTCGAGCAGGCACTCGAGCACGCCGACGTCGCCGCTCCGGGTGCCCTCGATCTCCTCGAGCGTCCACCCGACGACGGCCTTGGGCACGGCGCGCCGGGCGCCGGGGTCGATGAGCTCGACCGAGACGTTCTGGAAGCCCAGCGCGGCGCGGATCCCGTCGCAGACCGACTGCAGGATCGCCTCGGTCGTGTGGGTCTCGGCCAGGCAGGCCGAGACGCGCAGGAGGTGCTCCAGGGCGGTGCGGTGGCGCGCGGCGATGCTCGCGGCCT
>JAXDHQ010000170.1:0-3936 GCA_034664395.1 Solirubrobacteraceae bacterium
CCGCTGACCTCGCTGCAGGGCACGCTCGAGCTGCTGCAGGAGGATCTCCACGACGGGCGGCTGGACTACGCCGACGCCGAGCGCCAGGTCGCGCGCGCCCAGGTCGAGCTGCGCCGGCTCGGGCGCCTGGCCGGCGAGCTGCTCGACCTCAGCCGTCTGGACGCGGTCGTCCCGCTGCGCGAGGAGCCCGTCGAGCTGGCCGAGCTGTGCCGGGCCGTCGCCGCCGAGTTCGAGCTGCGCGCGCGCGAGGAGGACGTCGCGCTCGACGTCGCCACGCCGCCCGGTCCGTGCTGGGGGCGCGGCGACCCGGGCGCCGTCGCGCGGGTCGTGCGCATCCTGCTCGACAACGCGCTGCGCTACGCGCCGGCCAGCAGCACGGTGCGCGTGCTGCCCGCCTACCACGGCGAGCGCGCCACGGTCGAGATCGCCGACGAGGGCCTGGGCGTGCCGGTCGAGGACCGCGAGCGGATCTTCGAGCGCTTCGAGCGCGGCAGCGCCGCGTCGGGCGAGAGCGGCTTCGGCCTCGGCCTGGCCATCGGCCGCGAGCTCGCCCGGCGCATGGGCGGCGAGTTGCGCCTCGACGACGGCCGTCCCACCGGGGCACGGTTCGTGCTCGGCCTGCCGATCGAGCTGCCCTCCGGCTCGCACCACGAGCCGCACCCGGCGCCGACGGCGGGGTAGCGGCCGCGCGGGCTACCGCGCGGCGATGACCGGCGGCCGGCGGACGGCCGCGGTGAGCCGGCGCAGGCCGCCGTACCGCAGCACCAGGGCCGCGAGCCCGACCAGGGTGATCGGGACGAAGAGCACGAAGCGCACGACGACGGCGTAGCCGAGGGCGGTGGCGTGGGTGGCGCCGGCGACGAGCCGGATGCCGAGGATCACGGCCGCGTCGAAGGTGCCGACGTAGCCGGGGGCGGCCGGGACGAGCGCGACGAGGTTGGCCAGGGCCATGATGTAGAGCCCGTCGAGCAGCGACAGGTGCACGCCGGCGACCGTGCCGAGCATCGCGTAGACCGAGCCCTCGACGACCCACAGCGCCACCGACAGGCCGAGCAGGCCGAAGCCGGTGACCGACCACAGCCGCCGCGTCGGCGTGAGCAGCCGCGTGGCCAGCTCGCGCACGCGGCGTCCGGCGGCGGTCTCGCGGCCGAGCATCGCGGCCGCCGCGGCCGCCGCCACCAGCCCCACGCCGACGAGCGCCAGCACCCAGCCGGGCACGCCGAGCGGGAGGTGCAGCGTGGTCACGAGCACGCCGAAGAGCAGCACCAGCGCCGCCACGTCGAGCACGCGCTCGGCCACCAGCACGCCGAAGCCCTCGGCCTTGGAGCTGCCGGACTCGCGCGCGCTGAGGACGGCCTTCAGGACGTCGCCGGCGCGCGCGGGCAGGGCGTTGTTGCCCATGTAGCCGACCGTGGTCACCGCGTACGCGTCGACGCGCGACAGCCGCGAGCCGCCGTCGCGCAGCAGCCGCAGCCAGCGCTCGCCGCGCAGGATCGTCGCCACCGCGTACATGCCCAGCGCGGCGCCGAGGCGCGGGAGCGCCACCGACGCCGTCGGGAAGTCCGGCATCTGCTGCTGGGAGGCCCACCAGACGACGGCCACCAGCGCGACCGTCGAGACGGCCGCCGGCAGCAGGAGGGCTCGACCGCGAGCGGACACCGACCGCCTCGCCTAGACCCGCTCGGGCGCCAGCGCCTCGCTCATCGCGGGCGGCTCGGGGACCTTCTTGTAGGGCTGCTCGAAGTCCGCGTCGCTCTGCTCCTCGTGGTAGGAGCTCTCGACGTTGACCGCCCAGATGTCGTGGCCGGCGCCGGTGAGGACGTTGTCGACCGCGCGCATCGCGCTGAGCATCGAGTGGTCGGAGTTGTTGTAGCGGTGCAGCCCGTTGCGACCGACCTGCTGGAAGTTCGTCCCCAGCGGGTCGATCCACGAGCGGATGGTCGCCACCCGCGAGGCGTAGTTCTCGTCGTACATCGGGTAGGCGAGCGGCACGCGCACCACGTAGCCACGGCGCACCTGCTCCGGCCGGGCCAGGTTGAGCTTCTCGAGCTCCTGCGTGGCGAGCGCGACGAGGTCGTCGTCCTCCATCGTCCACAGGTCGTCGCCCTTGAACGCGAAGTACTCCAGGCCGACGCAGGCGGTGTCGGGGTCGGGCACCATCCACGGGCTCCAGGAGCGGTAGTTCTGGATGCGGCCGACGCGGACGGCGGGCTCGTGGATGTAGATCCAGTTGTCGGGGAAGAGGTCCTCGCCGTCGAGCACGAGCGCGACGGTCAGGAAGTCGCGGTAGCGCAGGCCCTTGGCCGCGTCGACGACCTCCTGCGGCGGCTGCGGGTCGGCGATGCCGGCGGTGGCGCGCAGCGGCAGCGACGAGATCACGGCCTCGGGCCTGATGACCTCGTCGGGCGTGTGCACGGCGACGCACTCGCCGTCGACGAACTCCAGGCGGGTGGCCGCCGTGTTCAGGCGCACCTCGCCGCCGAGCTCCTCGATGCGGGAGGTCATCATCTCCCACATCTGGCCCGGCCCGTAGCGGGGGTACTGGAACTTGTCGATCAGCGACTTGATCTTGTTGCCCTTGTTGCCGAAGAACGCGGCCTTGGCGGCGCTGAAGAAGCTCAGGCCCTTGATGCGCTGGGCGGCCCACTCCGAGCGGACCTCCGTGGCGGGGACGCCCCAGACCTTCTCGGTGTAGCTCTTGAAGAAATGGGTGTAGAGGCGCTTGCCGAAGCGGTTGGAGACCCAGGTCTCGAGGTCGTCCTCGCGGCCCTTGGGCTTGATCGCGGCCCACGCGTAGCTGAGCGTGCAGCGCACGAGCTCGACCGGACCGAGCTTCTTGATGACGTCGGTCCCCTTGAGCGGGTAGTCGAGGTAGCGGCCGCGCCAGTAGATGCGCGACATGCGCGGGCGCAGGAGGAACTCGTCGCCCATGATCTCCAGCCAGAGGTCGTTGACCTCCTTGCTCTTGGTGAAGAAGCGATGGCCGCCCAGGTCGAAGCGGTAGCCGTCGGGATCAACGACGGTCTTCGCCAGGCCGCCGACCTGGTCTTCGGCCTCCAGCACGATCACGTGCCGTCCGGCCTTGGCCAGGAGGTAGCCGGCGGTGAGGCCGGCGGGTCCGCCACCGATGACGACGTAGGGACGGCCGTCGCCGTCGTCGCCGGACCGCGGGGCGTCGATCTCGAGGAGGGTCATGGCCGCCAGCATCCCCCCTTTCACGCGCGGAACAGTCGTGCCGCTAACCCTCCCTAACCTTCCTTAACCCCGGTCAGCGGCGCTCGTAGAGGACCGCTCGCACGCCGCGCGGGAGCGGCTTGCCCTCGAGCCTCGGCGCGTCGAGCGTGCGGGCCATCCGGTGGTCGCCGTCGAGCACGCGCTCCCACTGCCCCGCGCGCTTGCGCACGAGATGCGTCCACGGCGCGCCCCAGTGCGATCCGCGGATGATCGGCTGCACGAGCAGCAGCTTCTCCCCCGGCTTCAGGCTGCGCACGTACATGTCCTCGGTGGCGTGCGGCTTGGCCGCCTTGAGCTTCTCCAGCGCGTCGCGCCAGTCGAAGACGGCGGGGTCGCGAACCGGGCCGAGCGCGTTGGCCCAGCGCAGGCGAACGTCCTTGGGCAGGTAGTAGTGCATCAGCGGCCCCTCCTCGGGGTGGATGGCCACCACCAGGTCGCCGTCCTCCAGGCGGTCGCGCACGAGCACCGCCGTGGTGTGGGCGTTGCTCTTGTGCTCGATCGCGCCCGTGCGCGGGTTGAACCAGAACACCGCGAGGATCGCCAGGACGACCAGGCCCAGGCGCCCGGCGCGCGCCAGCCCAGCCGCGCCGAGCAGCAGCAGCGGGCCGAGGAAGACGGCGAAGTAGCGGCCGGCCCAGGCCGGCGAGACCTGCGACCACAGCCAGGCGATCGCCAGGGCGGCCGCGACCATGACGGCGACCG
>JAXDHQ010000171.1:0-13313 GCA_034664395.1 Solirubrobacteraceae bacterium
GAGCGGCGCCGACCAGCGCCTCCACCGCCTTGCGCTCGCGCTCGCCGGCCGCGCGCAGGTCGGCGCCCGAGCCCCGGCCCTCCAGCACCGCCGCCTGCGCGGCGGCCAGGTCGTCGCCGGCCCGCCACAGCTCGCGGGCGGCGCCGCGCTGGGTGCGCACGGCCTGGTTGACCGCCCACGCGGCGACGCTCGGCTTGGCCAGCGCCTTGACCGCCGCCGCCTCCCCGCGCCGGCCTTCGTCGCGCAGCTCCCGGGCCAGCGCGTCGCGCGCCGGGACGAACTCGTCGAGCGCCACGCCGTAGAGCCGGTCGACCGCGTCGTCCGGCGCGTCGGCCACGGAGCTAGTCCTCCAGCAGCGAGCGGCCGGTCATCGCGTCCGGCTGCTCGATCCCCAGCAGCTCGAGCGCCGTGGGCGCCACGTCGGCGAGGACGCCGCCGGCGCGGAGCTCCGCGCCCTCCACGGTCACGATCAGCGGCACGGGGTTGAGCGAATGGGCGGTATTGGGCGAGCCGTCGGGCTCGAGCATGTGGTCGGCGTTGCCGTGGTCGGCGGTGACGATGCACGCCCCGCCCGACTCGTGCACGGCGCGAACGACGTCGCCCAGGCACGCGTCGACGGTCTCGACGGCCTGCACCGCCGCCTCGATCACGCCGGTGTGACCCACCATGTCCGGGTTGGCGAAGTTGATGATCGCGAAGCGGAACTCCTCCTCGCCCCACGCCCGCACGAAGGCGTCGGCGGCCTCGCGGGCGCTCATCTGCGGCTTGTGGTCGTAGGTCGGGACGTCGCGCGGGCTGGGCACGAGCTCGCGCCGCTCGCCCTCCTCGGGGCGCTCCTCGCCGCCGCCGAAGAAGTACGTGACGTGCGGGTACTTCTCGGTCTCGGCGACGTGGAGCTGGCGGCCACCGGCGGCCGCGACGACGTGCGGCAGCGTCGTGTCCGGCCGCGCGGGCGGGAACGCGACCGGGTAGGGCCAGCCCTCCTCGTACTCGGCGAGCGTCGCGTAGCGGCGCACGACCTCGCCGTCGCCACGCTCGATCTCGTCGAACTCGGGATCGGCGAGCGCGAGGGTGATCTCGCGCATGCGGTCGGGGCGGAAGTTGAACGCGACGACCGAGTCGGCGGGGCGGATGCGGGCGTCGTCGCCGACGGTCGTCGGCTCGATGAACTCGTCGGTCTCGCCGCGCTCGTAGCCGTCGCGCACCGCCTGCGCGCCGCTGTCGGCGTGGTGCTCGGCGCGGCCGTGGACGAGCAGGTCGTAGGCCTTCTGGACGCGGTCCCAGCGCTGGTCGCGATCCATGGCGAAGTAGCGCCCGACCACCGTGCCGACGCGGGCGTTGCCGGCCGTGTCGCACCAGGCCTCGACCTGCTCGACGAAGCCGGCGCCCGACTCCGGGAGCGTGTCGCGCCCGTCGGTGAAGGCGTGGACGACGACCTCGGGCGCGCCGGAGGCGAGCTCGATCAGCGCCTTCAGGTGCGTGAGGCCGGAGTGCACGCCGCCGTCGGAGACCAGGCCGATGAGGTGCACGCGCTCGGCGTCCGCGACCGCGTCGCGCAGGACCTCGTTCTCGGCCAGCGTCCCGTCGTCGACGGCCTCGTCGATGCGCGTGAGGTCCTGCTTGATCACCGCACCGGCGCCGAGGTTGAGGTGGCCGACCTCGGAGTTGCCCATCTGCCCCTCGGGCAGCCCGACCGCCGGGCCGCACGCGGTGAGCTGCGTGTGCGGGAAGCGCGACCAGAGCTCGTCGAAGACCGGCGTGTCGGCGAGCGAGATCGCGTTGCCGGGACCGTCGTCGGCCAGGCCCCAGCCGTCCAGGACGATGAGGCAGACCGAGGGGACGGTCACGTCCGCGCGGCCTCGACGATCGCGACGAAGTCGGCGACCTCGAGCGAGGCCCCGCCCACCAGCGCGCCGTCGACGTCCTCCAGGGCGAGCAGCTCGCCGGCGTTGTCGGGCTTGACCGAGCCGCCGTAGAGGATGCGCGTGCGCTGCGCCTCGTCGCGATCGCGGTCGGCGACCAGCGCGCGCACGAAGGCGACCGCCTCCTGGACCTGCTCGGGCGTCGCGACGAGCCCGGTGCCGATCGCCCACACCGGCTCGTAGGCGATGACGACGTCGCCCAGGCGCGCGTTGTCGAGCTTCTCGAGGCCCTCCTGCACCTGATGGCGCAGCTTGCGCTCGGTGTCGCCCGCCTCGCGCTCGTCCTCGGTCTCGCCCACGCACAGGATCGGTCGCAGGCCGACGTCGAGCGCGGCCGGGACCTTCTCCGACAGGGCGCGGTCGGTCTCGTTGAAGAGCTGGCGGCGCTCGGAGTGGCCGAGCACGACGCCGTGGACGTCGAGCTCGGTGAGCATCGGCGCGCTGATCTCGCCCGTGAACGGGCCGAACGGCGCCTGGTGCATGTTCTGCGCGTAGACCTCCACGCGGGACCCGCGCGTGGAGTCGACCACCGCCTGGAGGTCGGTGAAGGGCACGCACACGGCGACGTCGACGCCGTCGGCGGTCGAGACGCGCGGGAGCAGCGAGGCGATGAACTCCTCGGCCTCGGCGATCGTCTTGTGCATCTTCCAGTTGCCCGCGATCAGCGGCGTGCGGCTCACGAGAGCACCTCCACCCCGGGCAGCTTCCTGCCCTCGATCAGCTCCAGCGACGCGCCGCCGCCGGTCGACAGGTGGTCGACGCGGTCGGCGAGTCCGAACTCGGTCAGCGCGGCGGCGGAGTCGCCGCCGCCGACGACCGTGGTACCCGGCGCGTCGGCCACCGCCTCGGCCACCGCACGCGTCCCGGCGGCGAACGGCTCGAGCTCGAACGCCCCCATCGGGCCGTTCCAGAACACCGAGCCGGCGCCGGCGATCTCGTGCGCGTAGGCCTGCGCGGTGCGCGGGCCGATGTCCAGGCCCATCCAACCGTCGGGCACGTCGACGCCGTCGAGGTCGCGCCGCTTCGCGTCGGCGGCGAAGCGCTCGCCGAGCACGAGGTCGACCGGCAGGCGCAGCTTGCCGTCCCCGGCGTCGAGCAGCTTGGCGGCAGGCTCGACGTCCTCCTCGGCGCACAGCGAGTCGCCGATGGCGTGGCCCTGGGCCTTCAGGAACGGGAAGCACATGGCGCCGCCGATCAGGATCGCATCCGCGCGCTGCAGGAACGCCTCGAGGACGCCGATCTTGTCGGTCACCTTCGCGCCGCCGACGATCGCCACCAGCGGCCGGCCCGGGTCCTCGAGGATCGCCGTGAGCGTCTGCACCTCGCGCTGCAGGAGCAGGCCGGCGGCGCTGGGCAGCAGGTGCGCGACGCCCTCGGTGGAGGCGTGGGCCCGGTGCGCGGCGCCGAACGCGTCGTTGACGTAGGCGTCGGCCAGGCCGGCCAGCCGCCGGGCGAGCTCGGGGTCGTTCTTCGTCTCCCCCGGCTCGTAGCGGATGTTCTCGAGCATGACGACGTCGCCGTCGGGGACGTCGTCGAGGCTGTCGGCGAGGACGACCTCGGTGCCCAGCAGCTCCGACAGACGCTCGGCCGTGGGCCGCAGCGAGAGCTCGGGCTCGCGGTCCCTGGGCCGGCCGAGGTGCGCGGCCAGCAGCAGGCGCGCCCCTCGCTCCCGCAGCCGCTCGAGCGTCGGCAGCGCCGCGCGGATGCGGGTGTCGTCGGTGATGGCGCCGTGGTCGAGCGGGACGTTGAAGTCCACCCGCACCAGGACGCGCCGCCCGCTGACGTCGAGGTCGTCCAGCCCCCGCACCTATAGGACCTTCTGGAGCAGGTCGACGCAGCGGTTGGAGTAGCCCCACTCGTTGTCGTACCAGGAGACGACCTTGACCAGCGTCCCGTCGATGACCGCCGTCAGCTCGGCGTCGACGATCGACGAGTGCGGGTCGCTGATGACGTCGCTGGAGACGATCGGGTCCTCGGTGTACTTGAGGATCCCCTTCAGCGGGCCCTCGGCGGCCGCCTTGAACGCCTGGTTGAGCTCGTCGACGCTCGTCTCGCGCGAGGCCTCGAACGTGAGGTCGACGACCGAGCCGGTGATGACGGGGGCGCGGATCGCGAAGCCGTGCAGCTTGCCGTTGAGCTCGGGCAGCACGAGGCCCACGGCCTTCGCGGCGCCGGTCGACGTCGGCACGAGGTTGACGGCGGCGGCGCGGGCGCGGCGCAGGTCGCTGTGGGGCGCGTCCTGGAGGCGCTGGTCGGCCGTGTAGGCGTGGATCGTCGTCATCAGGCCGTGCTTGATGCCGACCGTCTCGTGGGCGACCTTGGCGAACGGCGCCAGGCAGTTGGTGGTGCACGACGCGTTGGAGATGACGTGGTGCGCGTCGCGGTCGTACTGGTCGTCGTTGACGCCGATCACGAGCGTGATGTCCTCGCCCTTGGCCGGCGCGGAGATGATGACCTTCTTCGCCCCGGCGTCGAGGTGCTTGGCGGCGTCGTCGCGATTGGTGAAGAACCCGGTGGACTCCAGGACGACGTCGACGCCCAGGTCGGCCCACGGGAGCTGCGCCGGATCGCGCTCGGCCAGGACCTTGATCGCGGTGCCGTCGACCACGAGGCCGTCGTCGTTGCTCTCGACCGTCCCCTTGTACGGGCCGAGGATCGTGTCGTAGCGCAGCAGGTGCGCCAGCGTCGCGTTGTCGGTGATGTCGTTGACCGCGACCCATTCGATGTCCGCGTCCGCGGCCTTGGCGGCGCGGAAGACGTTGCGGCCGATGCGGCCGAAGCCGTTGATGCCAACGCGTACGGGCATGCTCTCGATCCTTGCTCCTTGGCGGGGACGACGACGTGGAGCCGGGCGCGAGCGGCGGAGCGCCCCGGCGGAGGGAGGGAAGGCTATCCGACACGCGGCGGACGCCGCCGGAGGCTCGACGCCGCGGTGGGGCGATGACGAGTGGCCCTCGCGGCCGCGACGTCAGTGGTTGCCGGTCACGACCTCGAGCCGCAGCCCGTCCGGATCGAGCAGATAGGCCGAGAAGTAGCGCGGTCCGTACTGGTGACGCGGGCCGGGCGCGCCGTCGTCGCGCCCGCCGGCCCCCAGGCCCGCCTCGTAGGCCGCGACGACGGCCGGGCGCCCGCTCGCCGTGAGCGCCACGTGCCCGTAGCCGGGCCCTGGCCCGCGGCCGCGGGCGACGATCCACAGCCGCGCATCGTTGACGCCGTAGCCGATCGCGTCGGGCGAGTCGAAGATCCGCCGGCCGCCCAGGGGGTGGAACACGGCGTCGTAGAACGCGGCCGAGCGGGCGAGGTCGGAGACCTCGAGGCCGAGATGGTCGATCACGGCCGCGGATTCTCGCGGGGCGGGCGGACGCCGGCGTCAGGCGACCGGGTCGCCGTCGCGGCGGTCGGCCCGCGCGACGTCGCGGTGGCTGACGTCGACGAAGACGTCGTCGCGCTCGTGCCAGCGCCGCGCGAGGTGCTCGGCCACCGCCACCGAGCGATGGCGCCCGCCGGTGCAGCCGATGGCGATCGTCAGGTGCGCCTTGCCCTCGCCGATGTACTGCGGCAGCAGGAAGTCGAGCAGCGGCTCGAGGTGCGTGTAGAGCGCCTCGAGCTGGCCGTCGCGGCCGACGTAGTCGACGACCCGCTGGTCGTGGCCCGTGAGCGGCCGCAGGTGGGCCTCGTAGTGCGGGTTGGGCAGGAAGCGCACGTCGAAGACGACGTCGGCGTCGCGCGCGGACCCGTGCTTGAAGCCGAAGGACTCGAGCGTCACCGCAAGCTTGGACGCGGGCGCGCGCGGCAGGAACTCGTCGGCGATCTTGCGCCGCAGCATGTGCGCCTTGAGGTCGGTCGAGTCGATGACGACGTTGGCCAGGCTCTTGATCGGCTCCAGCAGCGCGCGCTCGGCCGCGACGCCGCGTTCGACGCTCGAGGACTTCGCCAGCGGGTGGCGCCGGCGCGTCTCCTGGTAGCGCGTGAGCAGCGTCTCGTCGCTGGCGTCGAGGAAGAGCACGCGGTGGCGCAGTCCCAGCGCGGCCAGGTCCTCGAGCACCGCCCGCAGCGCCTCGAAGTAGTCGCCGCCGCGGACGTCGGAGACGACGGCGGCGCGCTCGACCTTCGACCCCTCGTGGACGAAGAGCTCGACCAGCGCGCGGATCATCTCCGGGGGCAGGTTGTCGACGCAGAAGTAGCCGGCGTCCTCGAAGACGTTCATCGCCGTCGACTTCCCCGCGCCCGAGTAGCCGGTGATGACGACGAGGTCCTCCAGGCGCGAGTCGGCGTAGGGCCGGGGCGGCCCCTCCGGCTCGGTGGCCGGGCTCTCGTCGCGGTCGCGGCGACCCAAACGCAGGCGCGCGCGGCGCGGGTGGGGAGCGGGAGCCGTCTCACCCATGTCCTGCAGTCTCTCTGGGTCATCGGACATGAGGGTGAACCCGGCGTGAATCATGGCAGCCGGCGACGCACCGGCGAGTCGGTTCTTCGGTCAGTCACCGGTGCGGTGCAGATGCGTCCACATGTCGCGCGCGGTCTTGCCCGGCAGGCCCGGGACGGCCTCGAGCTGCTCGCGGCTCGCGGCCAGCACCGCCTCGGGCGAGCCGAAGTGCTTGAGCAGCGTCCGCTTGCGCGTCGGTCCGATCCCCGGCAGGTCGTCGAGGATCGACGTCGTCATCGCCCGGTCGCGACGCGTGCGGTGATGGGTGATGGCGAAGCGGTGGGCCTCGTCGCGCACGCGCTGCAGGAGCTGCAGCGCCGGCGTGTCGTGGGCCAGCACGATCGGCTCGCGGCGGCCGGGGACGAAGACCTCCTCGACGCGCTTGGCCAGCGACACGACGGTCACGCCGCGCTCGCGGAAGCCCTCCAGCGCGCGCAGGCCGGCCGAGAGCTGGCCGGGGCCGCCGTCGATGACCACGACGTTGGGCAGCGTGGCAAACGACTCGTTGCGCTTGGGGTCGTGCGGGCTCAGGTCCTGCTGGCTCTCCCACTGCGCCAGGCGCCGGCCGAGGACCTCCTCCATCGCGGCGAAGTCGTCGGGCACGCCCTCGGTGAGGCCGCGGACGTTGAAGCGCCGGTAGTCGGACTTCTTCGGCGCGCCGCCCTCGAAGACGACCATCGACGCCACCGTGTGGGTGCCCATGAGGTTCGAGATGTCGAAGCACTCGATGCGCAGCGGCAGGGCGTCGAGGCGCAGCGCCTCCTGCAGTCCGTCGAGCGATTCGACGCGCTGCTGGCGGCGGCGCTCGGCCTTCAGGCGCTCCTGGTCGAGCGCGAGCAGCGCGTTGCGCTCGGCGAGCTCGAGGATGCGGCGCTTGTCGCCGCGCTCGGCGGCGCGGATCTCGACCTTCGCGCCGCGGCGCTGGGCGAGCGCCTCCGACAGCGCGTCGCGGTCGGGCACCTCCTCCTGCACGATGATCTGCGGCGGGATCGCCATCTGGTCGCCGTAGTACTGCAGGATGAACTCCTCGGCGACCTCCCCCAGGTCGCGCTCGACCGCGTTCTCCAGGTAGAACGACTGGCGGTCGGAGAGCACGCCGTCACGGATCTGGAAGACCTGGGCGTTGGCGTCGGTGCCGTCCACCGCGACGGCGACGACGTCGAGCGTCCCGATCGACTCGTTGGCGACGCGCTGGCGCTCGAGGAGCGAGCGCACCGCGCGCAGGCGGTTGCGCTCGAGCGCGGCCTGCTCGAACTCGTGCGCGGCCGCGGCCTCCTTCATGCGCGCCTCGAGGTCGCGCTCGATCTCGCGGTAGCGGCCGGATAGGAAGGCGATCACGCCGTCGATCGACTCGCGGTACTCGTCCTTGTCGACGTAGCCCACGCAGGGCGCCCCGCAGCGCTTGATGTAGTAGTCCAGGCACGGCGAGCCCGACCGCCGCCCGGGCTCGGGGCCCTGGCAGGAGCGGAACAGGAACACCTTGCCGAGCAGGTCGAGCGTGCCGCGCACGCGCTTGGCGTTGGAGTACGGGCCGAAGTAGACGCGGTTGCGGCGGTGGCGCTCGCGCGTGAAGTACACGCGCGGGAACTCCTCGTCCATCGAGATCGCGATGAACGGATAGGACTTGTCGTCGCGCAGGCGGATGTTGAAGCGCGGTCGGTACTGCTTGATGAAGTTCTGCTCGGCCAGCAGGGCCTCGGCCTCCGAGGCGACGAGGATGAACTCGACCGAGTCGATCGCGTCGACCATCTCGTAGGCGCCGCGCGTCACCGGACTGCTGAAGTGGCTGGCGACCCGCTTGCGGATCGACTTCGCCTTGCCGACGTAGATGACCTTGCGCTCGGCGTCGCGGAACAGGTAGACGCCCGGGCCGTCGGGCAGCGACTTGCGCTGCTCGGCCAGGCGGGTGCGTCGTCCCTCCGAGGTCGTGGTCGCCATCTGCATTCGAGGATACGCAGCGGCCTCGGTAGGGTCGCGCGGGCGCCATGGCGGTCGTCAACCTCTTCTCCGACACGCAGACCCGGCCGACCGCCGCGATGCGGGCGGCGATCGCCGCCGCCGAGGTCGGCGACGAGCAGATGCGCCTGGACCCGACCGTGCTGGCGCTCGAGGCGCGCGTGGCCGCCCTGCTCGGCCACGAGGCGGCGGTCTTCCTGCCCAGCGGGACGATGTGCAACGAGATCGCGATCCGCCTGCACGTGCGGCCGGGCGGCGAGCGGCTCTACCTCGGCCGCGAAACGCACCCGCTGATCGCCGAGGCCGGCGGCCCGGCGCAGCTCTCGGGAGCGGTCATGACCGAGGTCGACGGCGCGGCCGGGATGTTCACGGCGCAGGCGCTGGAGGCGGCGATCGACAGCTCGGGTCCCAGCGGCCGATATGCGCCGCGGCCGCGGCTGGTGTGCG
Source organism: Solirubrobacteraceae bacterium (assembly GCA_034664395.1). Classification (GTDB taxonomy): domain Bacteria; phylum Actinomycetota; class Thermoleophilia; order Solirubrobacterales; family Solirubrobacteraceae; genus JAOPZW01. The sequence continues at coordinate 8,749 of JAXDHQ010000171.1, forward strand.
TCGAGCAGACGACGAACATGGGCGGCGGGCGGGTGTGGCCGCTCGAGCAGGTGCGCGGCGTGCTCGCGGCCGCGCGCGATCGCGGGCTGTCGACCCACCTCGACGGCGCCCGGCTCATGAACGCCGTGGTCGCCAGCGGCGTCGACGCCGCCACGTGGGCGGGCGGATTCGACAGCGCGTGGGTGGACTTCACCAAGGGCCTCGGCGCGCCGGTGGGCGCGTGCCTGGCCGGGTCGGCCGCGTTCATCGAGGAGGCGTGGCGCTGGAAGCAGATGCTCGGCGGCGCGATGCGCCAGTCGGGGATCGTCGCCGCGGCCGGCCTGTACGCGCTCGACCACCACGTCGAGCGCCTGGCCGAGGACCACGCCCGGGCCCGGCGCCTGGCCGAGGGGCTGGCGGCGCTGCCCGGGCTCGAGCTCGACCCGCTCAGCGTCGAGACGAACATCGTGATCTTCGCGGTGCCCGACGCGGTGCGCTTCTGCGCCGACCTGGCCGCGCAGGACGTCCTCATGAGCCAGTTCAGCGCGCGCCGCGTGCGCGCGGTCACGCACCTCGACGTCGACGACGCCGGCATCGAGCAGGCGCTCGAGGTCGCGGCGCGGGCGCTGCGGTAGCCGCGGGCGGCGCTACCCCCCTCGGTCCTCGCCCGCCCCGTCCCGGACCCCGTCCCCGGCATCGGTCGCGCCGCCGGGCGGTCGCACGGGCCGGCGTGGCCCCCGCGGGCGCCGGCGCCATGCGAGCTTGCGCCGGGTCCTGCGGATCGCGAGATGGACCCCGGCCAGCATCACGCCGCCGGCGGGCAGGAGCTGCAGCAGCGTCTCCTCGACGGGCACCCCGGCGACGTGGGCCTCGATGAGGATCACCGGGTCGCCTTCGGCCCGGCATCCGCCCCGACGTCCGTCCGACCGGCACCGGTGACCCGCCCTTCCCAGCCAGGCTCGCCCCCCAAGGCGGCATGGACGCTCACGAGACCTCCAAGATCGGTGGGGGGCAGCCTCTTGGATGTGGCGCGCCCAAGTCAAGCGGCCCGGGTCCGCGCCCTGGGCAAGACCGATGCAGATCGGGCGCGCGGCCGGTCGGCGCCTGCCGGTGCGGTTGACCTACGCACCGTCGGCTCATTAGGTTCGCGCCGCTGTCCCACTCGTTCGACGGAGGTATGCCATGCCGGTCGCCGTGGTCCTGGACTTCCCAGGCGGCACACTCGAGCAGTACGACAAGGTCATCGAGCTGATGGGGTTCACTCCCGGAGGCGCAGGCGCCCCGGGGGGCCTCTTCCACTGGGTGACCGCAACCGACGACGGGATCCGCGTCACCGACGTCTGGGAGTCCAGGGAGCAGTTCGAGAAGTTCGCCGAGGAGGAGATCGGCCCCCGCACCCAGGAGGCCGGGATCCCTGCGCCGCCGCAGGTCAGGTTCCACGACGTCCACAACCACTTGAGCGCCGGGTAGCTCGCTCCTCAGCGCACGAGCCTCACCTCCAATCGCGCGGCGCCGGCGCCCAGCGCGTCCCCGGCGCCGCGCAGCAGCCCCAGGATCTCGGCCACGTAGGCCTCGGTCTCGGGGATCGCCGGCACGCACCCGCACGCCCGCACCGCCTCCGAGCCGGCGTTGTAGGCCGCCAGCGCCAGCGGGACCGACGCGAACGTCCGCAGCAGGTCACGCATCAGATGCCCCTGCGCGTCGATCGCCCGCTCGGCGTCGAACGGATCGGCCAACCCGACGGCCGCCGCCGTGCCCGGCATGAACTGCGCGATCCCCTGCGCCCCGGCCGCCGAGCGCGCGAAGGGATTGAAGTGCGACTCCGCGTAGAGCTGGGCCGCCAGCAGGGCGCCCGACACGCTCCAGCGCTGTGCGGCGCGCGAGATCGCCGGCGCGAAGCGCTCGGGAACGAACTCCGGCAGCGTCGCCGCGCCTCGCCCGTCGCCGCCGCCCCAGCCCAGTGAGGATGTTCCAGCGTTCAGGGAAAATCCGTAATGCCACGGTTCCCAAGCGTAGCGCTGGACGAAACGGAATTCGGCGGCGCGCCGCGCCAGCCACGCGTACGCGGAGCGCGGCCCGAGGTCGAGCTCGGTGCCCAGGCGATGCAGCGAGCGGCCGGCCGGCGCGACCCACCTCGGATCGGGATGGGCCGCGAAGAGCCGCGCCTGCTCGGCGTCGCTGCGGAAGGCCGAGACGATCACGAGGTCGACGCCGTCGGCGTGGGCGGCGGCGCCCATGCGATCGAAGGCCTGCGCGACGTCCGGGCGCATCGGCTTGCCCTGACGGTGAGCGAAGGGACCGCGGTACTCCCCGGCGTTCAGCGGACCGTCGCCGGCGAGGGAGGCCGGCGGGGCGAGCTCGGCCTCGGCGACGGCGACGTTGGCGACCCGCTCGCGCGCGCCGACCACGATCGGGTCGCCGATCGTGACCCGCACGCGCACCGGCGCCAGTCCCCCGCCCGGGAACGCGACGCCCACGCGGTCGGCGCCGTTGGCGGCCGCCGTGGCGGCGGCCGCCCGTCGCCCGAGCGCCAGGTACTCGAATCGCTCGAGGTGCTCGGCGTTGTCGCGTCCGTCGACCGTGGCCGGCTCGAACACGCGCGCGTACGCGTCGTGCATCGCCCGCGCGGCGGCGAGCGCCGCCAGGTCGGCGGCGCGCTGGCGGTCGCCGCGGGCACCGATGCCGCGGGCGATGCCGCCGAGCACGAGCGCGCCGACCGAGACCGCCAGCAGCGCCCCGAGCACGAGCAGGAGCGCCTGTCCCGACGCCGCGTCGCCGCGGCGACAGCGCTCCGGTCCGGCGCGGATGCGGTCGATCGTGGGCACCCCATGAGGCTGGCGGGGACCCCGTCACGGCTCAACGCGTCAACCGTGCCAATCCTGCGGAGATTCAGTCGCCGCGCTCGCTGTTGAGCACCGCCGCGCGCTCGCGGACGCGCAGTTCGTCCCTTGGCCCGGCAGCGACGATCCGGGCTCTGGCCCTCCGTCCATCGACGTGCTTGGCTCACCGCAGCTCCTCGACCCCCGAAAGGAGGTGAACCCGCGATGAACATCGAGACGCTCGAGTGGCCGATCGCACCGGCCTCATCGACCCTGAAGGGCAACTGATCGGCCAGAGCGCAGGCCCCGGCGACACCGCCTCCCGGGGCCCTGCGAGGCAGCCACGCCTCCCGTACCGTGCGAGGAGGCATGAGCTCCACCGACCCGCTCGACGCGAGGGTCCTCAAGGCGCTGGGCCATCCCTTGCGGCTCCTCCTGGTCGAGCTCATCACGGAGCGCGGTGAGGCGAGCCCGATCGAGCTCGCTCGAACCCTTCACTTCCCGCTGGCGACCGTGAGCCACCACGTCCGATTCCTGCGCGATCTCGGTTACGTGGAGCTCACGCGCATGGAGCCGCGACGAGGAGCCGTCGAGCACTTCTACCGCGTGGTCACGCCGCCGTTCATCGCCGATGAGCAGTGGGAGCAGCTCTCCGTCGCCGTGCGAAGAGGGCTCGCGGGGCGCACGCTGCGCCGCATCTTCCGCGAGGCCGCGGCCGCCGGCGGCAGCGGCGGGTTCGACGATGCCCGAGCCCACATCGATCGCATGCTGCTCGACCTCGACGCCGAAGGCCGCCGTGAGCTGTCCGAGGCGCTCGTCGACGTACTCAAGCTGGCGCAGGAGATCCAGCGGCGTAGCGACGCTCGCCAGGCCAGCCACGACGAGGCGGCGACGCACCGCTCCGAGCTCGCCATCCTCCACTTCCGCATCGATGACGACGTGGTCCCCCGCGCGGACGACTCCGACCCCGCGCGCCCGCCACCGCTCCCCTGAGCGCGCCTCAGCGCGGCAGCCGGCCGTGCGCAGCAGCACGTGCAGCAGTTCATGCGCGAGCAGAGCCAGACCGTGGTGGACCCGCGCGACCGACCTGAGCGGGCGCCTCACGCCAGCACCCCCTCGACGGCGACGCGGATCGCGCGCGGCGCGCACACGCCGGCGAGCGCCAGCGTCCTGGTCAGCGGGTCGCGGGCGAGCGTCACCGCCGCCGCCGAGGGCACCAGGGCCTCGGCCCCGCGCAGCGCCAGGTCGGCCAGCGTGGGGTCGACGGCCGGCGGCAGCGCCAGCAGGATCGCGTCCTGCGCGGAGAGCAGCCCGTCGAGGTCGTGGTGGCGGGCCGCCAGCCCGAGCACGGCGGGCAGCGCGCCGGCGGCAGCGTGCGCGCGCGTCGCCGCGATCGCCGCCTCGTCGGGGTCGTCGGGCAGCACGGCGACGACGAGGCGCCCGCGCCCCTCGGCCTGCACCCCCCGAGCGCCCAGCGAGGCCACCAGCCGCGTGGCCGCCGCGCGCGGCGGAGCGCGCAGCGCGGCCGGCGCCGGCGGCGCGCCACGTGCGTGCAGGCAGACGAGCGCCGCCGGAGCCCGGCGGCCGACGACCAGGCCGGCCGCGGCCGCGATGGCGGGCAGGTCGCGCGCGGGCGCGAGCACGCCGAGCGTGGGCGCCCGCGCGTCGGCGTGCACGCGCGAGCGCACCCGGGGCGCCGCCCGCGCCTCGGTCGCCCGCGGCGCGAGGAACAGGTCGCGCAGCGGGCTCATGGCGCCGGACCCGCGG
>JAXDHQ010000172.1:0-10435 GCA_034664395.1 Solirubrobacteraceae bacterium
CCAGCACGCCGAGGCGCCGGTAGACCTCGGCGCCGGAGTTGATCGACACGACCGGGATGCCCGTCCGCGTCGCGCGGCGGATGGCCGGCGCCACGGCCGGCTCGGGGATCGACACGACCAGCCCGTCCGGCCGCGTCGCCACCGCCTGGTCGATCAGGGTCGTCATGCGCGCGACGCTGTAGACGTCGGGGGCGCGGTAGTCGACCACGACGTCCATCTGGCGCGCGGCGGCCTCGACGCCGTTGCGGACGATGGCCCAGAACGGGCTCGAGGCCTGGCCGTGGGTGACGACCGCGATGCGCACGCCGGCGGCCTCGCGCGGGGGCTGCGGCGCCCCGGAACCGGCCTCGCCGCTGGTGACGACGACCGAGGGCTCGCGCACGACGGTCGTCTTGCCGCACGCGCCGAGCGCGAGGACGAGCATCGCCGCGAGGGCGAACGCGACCGTCAGGACCGCCCGCGCCGGCCTCACGCCTGGGCCTCGTGGGGCGCGGCGGGCCGCGGCTCGTGCCAGTCCGCGCACGGGATCCGCGCGGTCAGGCGCGTGCCGTGCCCGTGCGGACTGTCGATCTCGAGCACGCCGCCGACGGCGGCCAGGCGGTCCTTCAGCCCGCGCAGCCCGCTGCCCGCCTCGAGGTCGACGCCGCCGGCGCCGTCGTCGGCGACGCGGACGACGAGCGCGAGGCCGTCGCGACGCACCTGCACCCGCGCGTCCGATGCCGGCGCGTACTTCGCCACGTTGGTCAGCGCCTCGGCGACGACGAAGTACGCCGCCGACTCCACGGGCGCGGGCAGGCGCCCCTCGATGGCGACGTCGGCCTGGACCGGCCCGACCGCGCGACCGGCCAGGGCGGCGAGGGCGGGGCCGAGCCCCTGCTCGGTGAGGATCGCGGGGTGGATCCCGCGCGCCAGCTCGCGCAGCTCGGTCAGCGCCCCGTCCAGGCGCTCGGCGATGCCGTCGACCGCGGCGGCGTGCTCGCCGTCGACCCGCGAGCGCAGCAGCCGCAGCTCCAGCGCGAGCGCGACGAGCCGCTGCTGGGCGCCGTCGTGGAGGTCGCGCTCGATGCGCCGGCGCGCGTCGTCGGCCGCCTGGACGATGCGCAGCCGCGAGACGCGCAGCTCCTCCAGCCGCGCGCGCAGGTCGGCCTTCAGGCGCTCGTTGTCGATGGCCAGCGCCGCCGCGGCCGCGGCGGCGTGGACGAGCTCGCGGCTCGTGTCCAGCGCGGCGTCGTGCACGATGGCCGCCACCGGGCGCCCGTTGCGCTCGACCGCCGTCCACGTCCGGCCCGAGCCCGGGTCGGGCAGCGCGACGGGACGACCGACCTCGTCGACGAACGCCTGGCGATCGGGCAGCCAGTAGGCGATCGCGACCGTGCGGTCGCCGAGGCTCTCGGCCAGCAGCTCGCGCACCGGCCCGGTCGCCGCGGCCCGCGGTGCAAGCAGCGCGCGGGCGATGACGTGGAGCACCGTCTGCATGGCGTCGAGCGTGGCCAGCGCCAGCACCGCGGCCGGCAGCGCCAGCGCGCAGAGCACGATGCCGACGGCCGGGCCGAAGCTCCACGGCCCCAGGTAGTCGAGGCTGCCCAGCCCGCCGACGCCCTGCACCGCGAGTCGCACGAGCTCGGCGAGGACGAGCACCGGGACGCCGGCGACGATGAGCACCCCGGCCGTGAGCAGCGGCTTGACCGCCAGCACCGCGGCCATGCGCCACAGCGCACGGTCGGACATGACCTCCAGCGAGCGCCGCCATGGGCCGCCCGAGGTGCGTTCGAGCGCGGGGAGGCGGCCGATCTGGGTGCCGAGGAGGCGGTTGGCCGCCCGCCGGTCCAGGCCCACGACCCGCCGCGCGAGCGCGGCCCCGAGCAGCAGCAGCGGCAGGCCGACGCCGACGACGCTGAGCGCGGCGCCGAGCACGAGCGCGAGGACGGCGATCACGCTGCCGACCGCCAGCGGCACGCTCGCGCCCACGTAGGCGAGCGCCTGCGCGGCGCGGGCGAAGCGGCGCTCGAGCGTCAGCGCGCCGATCACGGGGCGCCCTCGACCGTCACGGCGCCCGAGCTGCTGAGGGCCTGGATGGCATACGGCGCGTCGGTCACCGACGCGATCCCGCGGACCCGCCGTACGCCGGAGGCGCTCTCGGCCTCGACCTGGTAGCGGCCGGGCGGCACGACCGCGTGCACCCTCCCGGTCGTCGAGCGCAGCGCGAGCTCCTGCGGCGCGCACGACGCGGTGGCGGAGACGTGGCCGGTCTCGGCGCGCGCCTGCAGCATGAAGCCGCAGAACCCGTCGACGTCGACGTCGCCGTCGCGCGTGGCGATGCGGGCCGAGCCGCGATAGCCGGCGAGGCGCACCGCCCCGCTACCGGTGCGCACGTCGATCGGCACGTTGTCGGGGACGACGAGCCGGTAGCGCACCGAGCACGTGTGCATCACCGTCGACGGGCAGCGCGAACGGATCCGGAACGTCCCGCCGACGACCGAGCGCTCGACGCGGGCGTCGTGGCCGAAGGCGAAGCGGTCGGTGTGCTGAACGGCGATCGTCGCGCGCCGGCGTCCGCGGACGATCACGACGTCGGCGTCGCCGAGGTCGAGGCCCACGCCCTCCAGCGCCCCGCCGACCGTGTAGGACACGACGCGCTCCTCGCGCGAGCGCACCTCGAGGACGACCAGCGCGACCGCGCCAACCAGCATGACGACGGCGGAGGCCGTCACGAGGCGGCCCCACGACGACAGGCGAGCACGTGCTGGGCCGGACACGGCGCAACTCTATCTTCACCCCTCAGCAGGTTCGAGCGGCAGTGCCGCGCGGAATCCCAGCACGACGAAGGCCAGCAGCGCGACGACGCCGACGGCGTGGGCCCAGGCGGCGTCGGCGACGTTGAGCAATCCGACGCCGGCGATGAGGCAGGCCAGCGCGGCGCGCACGAGCGCGCGGTCCAGCGAGGCGGCGAGGAGGTCGGCGGGCGTCGGCGGCCGCGCCTGCGCCGCCGCGCCGTCGGCTCCCTCGTCCCCGTACCCGCGCAGCCGCCCGCCCAGCGTCAGGCGGAAGAGCAGCAGCAGCGACGGGAAGAGGATGGCGCCGCCGGCCAGCACGGCCACGACGATGGCCACCAGCGCGTCGTGGGGCGCGGCGGCCTGGCGGATGGTCAGGCCGAGGAGGAGGAGCGGCTGCTGGGCGAGCGCCCAGCCGGCGAGGACCGCCGCCACGGCGAGCGCGGCGCTGTAGCGGGCGGGCTCGAAGCGCCGGCGGACGACGAGCGCGAGCGTCGCCACCCCGGCCGCGGCCGACACGAGCAGGGCGGGCAGGCCGGCGCCGGTCACCAGCCCGTGGTACAGCGGGCGGGCGTCGGAGCGCAGGACCGCGAGCCCGCCGAGCGCCAGCGCGCCCGCGATGACGCCCGCGCCCAGCGCCCGCGCGCGGAACGCCTCGGCCAGGTCGGCCTCGCCCAGGCGCACGGCGTCGGCCGACAGGTACACCGCGGCGAGGTAGGCGCACGTCGCCACGGCCAGCGTGCCGGTCAGCACCGAGGTGGGGTTCAGCCAGCTCGAGAACAGGTCGCCGGCCGCGTTGCCGACCGGCACGCGCCGCGACGCGATCCCACCCAGTGCCGCCGCCAGGCAGAAGGGCGTCAGCAGCGACGACACCGCGGTCACGCTGTCGACCGTCCGCTGCTCTCTCGCCGTGATCGTCCCGGCGCGCAGGGCGTACGCCGCGCCGCGCACGACGATGCCCAGGCCGGCGAGGAACAGCGCCACGCACAGGGTCGAGGCGATCGAGCCGAAGGCGACCGGATACGACGTCCACAGGACGGTCAGCACGAAGATCAGCCACACGTGATTGGCCTCCCACACCGGCGCCATCGCCTCGTGGGCGTGGTCGCGCAGGCGCTCGCCGTGCTCGCTGCCCCCGGCGGTGAGCTGCCAGATCCCGGCGCCGAAGTCGGGGCCGGCGAGCACCCCGTAGAGGGCGAGCCCGATGAGCACGAACACCATGGGGACGACGGCCAGCGTCATGCCGGGCCCTCGCTGGCCGCGGTCGGCTGCGGGTCGTGCGGATGGCCCACCGGCGCGCTGGCCAGACGGCGCAGGATCCACACCAGCGCCGCGGCCACGCCGGCGTAGACCGCGGCCAGGGTCCCGTAGGCGACGGGGATGCCGCCGGCGCCGGTGACCGCCTGCGACGTGCGCATGACCCCGTAGGCGACCCACGGCTGACGGCCGACCTCGGTCGTCACCCAGCCGCTGATGAGCGCGACGATCGACAGCGGCCCGGCGACGGCGAGGGCGCGGTAGAACCACAGCGAGGTCGGAAGGCGGCGCCGGCGCCAGCGGACGAGCAGGTAGCCGACGCCGAGGGCCGCGAGCGCGGTGCCGATGCCGACCATCGTCTGGAACGCGACGCGCACGACGTTGACCGGCGGGCGGTCGTTCGGCGGGACGCTGTCGAGCCCCTTCACGACCGCGTTGGGGTCGTGGAAGGCCAGCAACGACAGCGCGCGCGGGATGGCGATCCCGTAGTGGACCTCGCCGTCGCTGTACCAGCCCAGCAGGTGCTCGGGGGCGCCGCGCGTCGTGCGTCCCAGCCCCTCGATCGCCGCGAGCTTGACCGGCTGCGACTTGGCCACGTCGCGCGCCGCCCAGTCGCCCACCAGGACCTGCACCGGCGCCGCCAGGGCGGCGATCGTGAGCGGGATCGCCAGCGCCGTGCGCTCGTAGCGTCCCCAGCGCCCGCGGAGCGCTCCGACGGCGTAGGCGGCCGCGAGGACGAAGCCGGTGACGATGTAGCCGGCGATGTACATGTGCACGAGCTCGTGCCAGAAGTACGGGTTGGCGAAGAGCGCCTGCCACGGATGGACGTCGACGACCTGCCCGGCCTGCAGCCGGAACCCCGTCGGGTGGTTCATCCAGCCGTTGACGGCGATGACCATGAACGAGCCGGTGAAGCCGGTGAGCACCACTGGCACGCCGCTGAGCAGATGCGCGCGCGGCGAGAGCTTTCCCCAGCCGTAGACGTAGATGGCGATGAAGATCGCCTACATGAAGAACGAGAAGCCCTCGATCGCGAAGCCCAGGCCGAAGACGGCGCCGAAGGTGGCGGTGAACGCCGGCCACAGCAGCCCCATCTCGAAGCTGAGGATCGTGCCGGTGATCACGCCGACGGCGAACAGGGCGACCATCACCCGCGTCCAGCGCCGGGCCAGCGTCGCGTACAGGGCGTCGCCGGTGCGCAGGGAGAGCCACTCGACGTAGAGCACGAGCGCCGGCAGCGCCGTCCCGAAGCAGACGAGCGGGATGTGGACCGCGAACGAGAGCGCCTGCATCTGACGCGCCTGGAGCAGGTGGTGCTGCTCCACGGGCGCGAGCACCACGCCGATGAGGGCCGTCGGATCGATCACGCGCTGCCTTCGCCAGCCCACGCTACCCCGGATCGAACCGGTGAACGCCGCCGACTTCGGGTAGCGCGGTCGCCGATGCCCCGCCCAGGCTCCCGTCCCAGCGCGTTCGAGCGTCTGCGCCGGATGCCCGTGGTCGGGCGCGCCCTGGACTGGGGCCTCGGCCCGGCCGCCGTCTCGCCGGCCACGCTGGGGGCCGGCTCGCGGGTCGCGGGCCTGAAGGCGACCGAGTCGGTCTGCCCGTACTGCGCGGTCGGCTGCGGCCAGGTCGTCTACACGCGCGGCGGGGAGCTCGTCGACATCGAGGGCAATCCGCGCTCGCCGATCAACCAGGGGACGCTGTGCCCGAAGGGCGCCGCGTCGCGCCAGCTCGTCCAGCAGCCCGGGCGCCTGACCAAGGTCCGCTACCGCGCGCCCGGCGCCACCGAGTGGCAGGACCTCGAGCTCGATCGCGCGATGGACATGATCGCCGAGCGCGTCAGCGCCGCCCGCGAGGCGGGCTGGCAGGACCACGACCATCACGGCCACCGGGTCAACCGCACGCTCGGCTTCGCGCACCTCGGCGGCGCCACGCTGGACAACGAGGAGAACTACCTGATCAAGAAGTTCTTCTCGGCGATGGGCGCCGTGCAGATCGAGAACCAGGCCCGCATATGACACTCCTCCACGGTCCCCGGTCTGGGGGCCTCGTTCGGGCGCGGCGGCGCCACCGACTTCCTGCAGGCCCTCCAGCACTCCGACTGCATCGTCATCCAGGGCTCGTCGATGGCCGAGGCGCACCCGGTCGGCTTCCGCTGGGCGGTCAAGGCCAAGGAGCGCGGCGCGCGGATCATCCACGTCGACCCGCGCTTCTCCCGCACGAGCCAGCTCGCCGACCAGTACGTGCCGATCCGCGCCGGCAGCGACATCGCCTTCCTCGGCGGCCTGATCCGCCACGTCATCGAGACCGAGTCCTACTTCCGCGAGTACGTCCTGCACTACACGAACGCCGCGACGCTCGTCGACGAGCGCTTCCAGGACGCCGAGGACCTCGGCGGGCGCTTCTCGGGCTACGACCCGGAGACCGGTCTCTACGACACGGCGACCTGGGGCTATCAGGGCGGCCAGATGCCCTCCGCCGCCGGGGTGCGCGAGCACGGGACGATGCCGTTCGAGGAGACGAGCGGGGTCGGCATGCTCGTGGGGGACGCTGAGCGCGACGAGACGCTGCAGCACCCGCGCTGCGTCCTGCAGGTCCTGCGCCGGCACTTCGGCCGCTACACGCCCGAGGCGGTCCAGGACGTCTGCGGCATCTCGCGCGAGGACTTCCTCGCCGTCGCCGAGGCGCTGATCGCCAACTCGGGGCGCGAGCGCACCTCGGCCTTCTGCTACGCGGTGGGGTGGACGCAGCACACGGCGGGCGTGCAGATGATCCGCGCGGCCGCGATCCTGCAGCTCCTGCTCGGCAACGTCGGGCGTCCCGGCGGCGGGATCATGGCCCTGCGCGGCCACGCGTCGATCCAGGGCTCGACCGACATCCCGACGCTCTACGACCTGCTGCCCGGCTACCTGCCCATGCCGCGGGCCGACATCGGCGAGGTCGACCTCCGCAGCTACATCTCGCGCGGCGGCGCCGATCGCGGCTGGTGGAGCAACTACTCCAAGTACGCGGTCTCGCTGCTGAAGGCGTGGTTCGGCGACGCGGCGACGCCGGAGAACGAGTTCGGCTTCCAGGGGCTGCCGCGGATCTCCGGCAACCACATGCACTTCGCGACGATGCTGCGCGCGCTCGACGGTGGCCTGGAGGGCCTCTTCCTCATGGGGCAGAACCCTGCGGTCGGCTCGCAGCACGCCGGCCTGCAGCGCCGCGCGCTCGCGCACCTGAAGTGGCTGGTCGTGCGCGACCTCACCGAGATCGAGTCGTCCACGTTCTGGCGCGACTCGCCCGAGGTCCAGTCCGGCGAGCTGCGCACGCAGGACATCCAGACCGAGGTCTTCCTGATGCCGGCGGCCTCGCACGTGGAGAAGGAGGGCTCGTTCACCAACACCCAGCGGCTGCTGCAGTGGCACGACAAGGCGCTCGAGCCGCCCGGCGACGCGCGGTCGGACCTGTGGTTCATGCACCATCTCGGCAAGCGCGTGCGGGCGCGCTACGCCGGCTCCACGCGCGAGCGCGACTGGCCGATCCTCAACGTCACCTGGGACTACCCCGAGAACGGCCACACGCGCGAGCCCGACGCCGAGGCGGTGCTCAGGGAGATCAACGGCTACGACGTGGCGACCGGCGAGCCGGTCCCGCTGTTCACGAGCCTGAAGGACGACGGCTCGACCGCCTGCGGGTGCTGGATCTACTCCGGCGTCTACGCCGACGGCGTCAACCAGGCCCGCCGCCGCGACCCGGGTGACATCGCCGACCCGCACGGCGGCTGGGTGTCGCCCGAGTGGGCGTGGGCGTGGCCGGCCAACCGGCGCGTGCTCTACAACCGCGCCTCGGCCGACCCCGACGGGCGACCCTGGTCGGAGCGCAAGCGCTACGTCTGGTGGGACGAGGAGCAGCGCCGCTGGACCGGCTACGACGTCCCCGACTTCCCGGTCGACAAGCCCCCCGACTATCGCGCGCCGACCGACGCCACGGGGATGGACGCCATCTCCGGCGACGACCCGTTCATCATGATGGCCGACGGTCGCGGCTGGCTGTACGCGCCCGCCGGCCTGCGGGACGGCCCGATGCCGACGCACTACGAGCCGATCGAGTCGCCGGTCGCCAACCTCCTGTACCCCGAGCTCGAGTCCAACCCGTCGGCGGCGCGCTGGCGACGGCCCGAGAACCCCTACCACGCGGTCGGCGACCCGCGGTACCCGCTGGTGGCGACGACCTTCCGCCTCACCGAGCAGCACACCTCGGGCGCCATGAGCCGCAAGCTCCCGTGGCTGTCCGAGCTGCAGCCGGAGATGTTCGCCGAGATCGACCCGACCCTCGCGCGCGAGCGCGGGATCGAGGACGGCGGCTGGATGGTCATCGAGACCGCGCGCGCCGAGATCGAGGCGCGCGCCCTCGTCACCGACCGCATCCGGCCGCTGCTCATCGAGGGGCGGCGGGTGCACCAGGTCGGGCTGCCCTGGCACTGGGGCTACGAGCAGCCGTTCCCCGGCGACTCCACCAACGACCTCGGCGCCCTCTCCGGCGACCCGAACGTGATGATCCAGGAGTCCAAGGCGTTCACCTGCGACGTGCGCCCCGGACGGCGCACGGGACCGAGCACGGCGCGCCTGGCCGGCCGCTCGGCCCACCACCACGTGGCCCCCTCCGAGGACGACGAGCTGGCCGAATACCCGAAGAACACGCCGCCATGATCGACGCGACCGTCGCACCATCCACCGAGATCGCCATCCACCGCGAGGGGGCCCGCCGGATGGGCTTCTTCACCGACACGACCGTGTGCATCGGCTGCAAGTCGTGCGAGGTGGCGTGCAAGCAGTGGAACGACCTGCCCGCCGACCGCGCCGAGTTCCGGCGCGGCGGCTCCTACGACCACACCGGCGAGCTGTCGGCCTCAACCTGGCGGCACGTGCGCTTCGTGGAGCTGCTCGAGCCCTCGCCCGAGCTGCGGGCCGAGGCCCAGCGCGCGCTGCGCGCCGGCGCCGGCGGGCGGATCCCATCGCTGCCGGCCGACGGCGGCGACCTGCCCTCGCCCGAGGCGCTCGCCCAGGCGGGCGCCGGGGTGCGCGCCGAGGAGATCCCCGACCTCGTCGCCCTGGCCGAGCAGGCCGGCGCGGGCGCCGGGGGCGTCGACGTCGCCGCGGTGGTCGCGCGGATGGGCGACTGGGTGTTCATGTCGGACGTGTGCAAGCACTGCACCAACGCCGGCTGCCTGGACGCGTGCCCGACCGGCGCGCTCGTCCGCACCGAGTACGAGACGGTCGTGCTGCAGCCGGACGTCTGCAACGGCTGCGGGTACTGCGTGCCCGCGTGCCCGTTCGGCGTGGTCGACCGCGACCGCGTCGACGGCCGTGCCGCGAAGTGCACCCTCTGCTACGACCGCCTCGAGGACGGCCTCGAGCCGGCGTGCGCGAAGGCGTGCCCGACCGACTCGATCCAGTTCGGCCCCCACGACGAGCTGGTCGAGATCGCCGGCCGGCGGGTGGCCGAGCTGCGCCGCCGCGGGATCGACGGCGCCTACCTGTACGGCGCGGGCGACGAGCCCGACGACGAGCTCGCCGGCGGGCTGGGCGCGTTCTTCCTGCTCAGCGAGCCGCCCGAGCGCTACGGCCTGCCGGCCCACGCCGACTCGCCGATCCAGGAGAACGTCGTGCCGGCCACCATCGCGGCGGTGACCGCCGGCGTGCTCGCGGCCGCGGGCGCGGCGGCGGCCTTCGTGACGGCGCGGCGGGCGCCGGGGCGCCCGGCTCGCGGGCGGCGCGCGCTGGCGTCGCGGCGGTGGTAGGCGTGAGCGACGGCCGCGGACACGTCCCGGAGGGCCCGCTGTCGCGGATGCCGCCGCCCGCGGGCGTCGACCCCGAGGCGGAGCCGCCGCCCTCCACGGCCGAGCGCGAGCGGGAGTGGACCGCCGACCACGACCCCGGGACGCGCGACATACGGCCCGCGATCGGCACGCCCGGCGGGCCGGCGCCGTGGCGGCGCGCGGCGCCGGAAGCCCACGTCGCCATCGCGCGGCCGGGCTGGGGCGACGCCCAGTGGTCGTACCTGTTCAAGCAGGACACCCGCTACGCGGCCGCCGAGCTCGCCCCCGGCGAGCTGGCCGAGGCCAACCGGCGCGGCCGCTTCGCGCCGATGCCGACCACGCTCCAGGGACCGTTCGTCAAGGGCCCGGTGTGGACGTGGGAGGTGCCGCTCTACTTCTGGGTCGGCGGGATCGCCGCCGGCTCCGCGTTCGTCGCCGTGGCGGCCGACGTCGCCGGAGACGAGCGGTCGGCGGCTATCGCCCGCCGCGTCGCGCTCGGCGCGGTCCTCCCGGCGCCGGTGCTGCTCATCGCCGACCTCGGACGCCCCGCGCGCTTCCTGAACATGCTGCGGATCTTCAAGCCGCGCTCGCCGATGAACAC
>JAXDHQ010000173.1:0-30054 GCA_034664395.1 Solirubrobacteraceae bacterium
TGTGGGCTCGCCGTGCTCGCGCTCGACGAATTCTGCCCGCATACGGTGCATTTCTCGTCGCTCACCTCGATCGCGGGCGGCGCTGCGCGACGCAGGGCACCGAGGGAAAGCAGAGTCGCGGAGTGTCGTGACGCTCCGGGTGGCTTCCACCGCAGACCGCCGGGCTCGCCGGGGGGTGGACAGCGAACGTCACGCTATGCGTGACAAACGCTGTCCACCCCCTCGTGCGCGAGCGACGCCGCCCGCCCACGGCACGAAGCGAAAGCAGTGGCTGCGCAGAGTCGTGACGATCGGAGGCTGCCTCGTCGCGAACCGCCTCTCGCGCCGGGTGAGCGGCGAAAATGTCACCTGGGAGGTGACAAATTCGCCGAGCACGCGCGAGGACGACCGCCCGCGCCCCGCAGCGCCGCCGACTCCGCTTCCCTCGATGCCATGCGCCGCGCAGCGCCGCAAGACGCAGCGCGGACGACCGCAGCGCCACGAGACGCAGCGCGGACGACCGCGGACGAGCACCTAGAGCCGCAGCGACCAGTCCTGCCCGACCAGGTCGTGCCCGAAGCTGTGGTGGCGCTCCTCGGCCACGAGCGTGAAGCCGGCGCGCTCGTACAGGCGCCGCGCGCCGTGCAGGACGTCGTTGGTCCACAGGACGACCTCGGCGTAGCCGGCGCGGCGGGCGAAGCGCAGGCACTCCTCGACGAGGCGAGCGCCGATGCCGTGGCCGCGCGCCGACGGCTCCACGAGCAGGAGGCGCAGCCGGGCGGTCGTGGCGTCGCCGGCCACGCACATGACGCAGCCCGCCGGGACGCCGTCGACCTCGGCGATCCACGCCGCCTCGCGGGTCGGGTCGTGGTCCTCGGCGTAGTCGGCGACGACGCGGGCCACGAGCGTCTCGAAGCTCGCGTCCCAGCCGTACTCGTCGGCGTAGAGCGCGCCGTGGCGGTGCACGATCCAGCCCAGGTCGCCGGGGCGCGGGGGGCGCAGGACGTAGGCGTCCGGTCGCGGGGCCGCGTCGAGGAGGGTGCGCACGACGTCCATGGCGCCGACCAGGCGGCGGCGGTCCTCCTCGCCCAGGGTGTCCAGGACCGCGCCGATGTCCTCGGCCGAGCGGCGGTCGAGCAGTGCGAAGGCGTCGCGGCCGTCGTCGGTCAGCCGCACGCGCTGGCGGCGGGCGTCGGCCTTCGAGCGCTCGCGCGCGACCAGGCCCTGGGCGTCGAGCCGCGCCAGCAGCCGGCTGAGGTAGCCCGCGTCGAGCTCGAGCGCCCGCCGCAACGCGGCGACGTCGGTGACCTCGCGCTGACCGAGCTCGAACAGCACCCTCGCCTCCGAGAGCGAGTGGGGCGTGCGCAGGAACCCCTCCTGCAGCGCTCCGATCCGCGTCGTGTAGAAGCGGTTGAAGGCGCGGACGGCGGCGATGCGGTCGTTCGCGGCGGCCCCGGACATGATGGACATCATCAATGAGTTAGTTGCCGTAGTCAACGAACCGCCGCGGGCGGCCGCCACCCGTCCGGCTTCGGCGCCGACCGGCGCGGGGTGGTGTATGACCGATCGCGATGCGAACCGGCCGCCAGCACTTCGTCCTCGTCCACGGCGCGTGGCACGGCGCGTGGGCGTGGGACCGCCTGCGGCCGGTGCTCGAGCGCGAAGGCCACCGCACGCTCGCGGTCGAGCTGCCGATCGAAGACGTCGGCGTCGACGCCTCCGGCTACGCGCGCGTCGTCGCGGGCGCCATCGACGAGGAGGGGTGGGCGACGCGGTCCTCGTCGGCCACTCGATGGCGGGCGAGGCGATCCCGCTCGTCCCGGCGCTGGCGCCGGTGCGCCACCTGGTGTTCCTCGGCGCGCTGATCCCGGCGCCCGGCGAGCGGATGATCGACGTGTTCGCGCGCGAGGGCGTGCTGGGGGACATGTCGGGGGCGATGGGGGTCGACGCGCGCGGCCGCCGGCGGTGGGTCGACGCCGGCCGGGCGATCGAGATGCTCTACGCCGACTGCGAGCCCGCCGACGCCTCCGCCGCCGTGGCCCGGCTGCGCTGGCAGGCGGGCACGCCCCACGAGGGGGCGTGCCCGCTGCGGAGCTTCCCCGACGTGGCGACGAGCTACGTCCTCATGCGCGAGGACCGCATGGTGCTGCCCGACTGGTCGCGCGAGGCGGCGCCCGGGCGCCTCGGCGTGGAGCCGATCGAGATCGGCGGTGGGCACTCGCCGATGCTCGCCAACCCCGAGGGGCTCGCCGAGCTGCTCGTTCGCCTCGGCGGCGGCTGACGTCAGGTTCCGGGCGCGCGGTAGCTCACCGAGCGCGCGATCGCCGCGTCGACCTCCTCGGGGGTGAGCAGGACCACCGTGTTCGCCTTGACCGCGCCCGTGGCGTTGACCGCCAGGATGAGGGCGGTGGCCGCCTCGTTGTCGGGGAGGTCGAAGAGGGCGTAGACGTCGTGCTTGCCGAAGGCGAAGTACAGGGTCTCCAGCGTGCCGCCGACGCTCTCGGCCGCCTGGGCGATCGCGTCGCGGCGGCTCACCCCGCCCTTGCTCCTCACCCCTTCGAGTCCCTGGTGGGTGTACGTCGCCGTGATGAGGAACTTGGGCATGCTCGCCCTCCTGAGGTGAAGACGGTGGCGCCTACCGTCTCACCGCCAAACGGCGGGTGCAACCGCGATCGCGCGCGGTCGAGCGCCAGCGGGGAGGCGTCCAGGAGCCCGGCGTTCGGCGGTCAGGCGTGCCCGGTGCGATCGAGCAGGGCGAGCGTCTCGCCGAGCCGGCGGATCGAGCCCTCCGTGCACGGGCTGACGACGAGGATCGCCTCGTCGGCGCCCGCGCGGGCGAAGTCGCGCAGCGTCGCCGCGATGGCCTCGGGGCCGCCCTCGACCGGCGGCGCCTCGGGCGTCAGCGGGCGCTCGGCGCCGTCCCGGTCCAGGACGACCAGCACGCAGGCGCTGCGGCGGATCTCGCGCGGCGGGCGACCCGCGCGCTCGGCGGCCGCGTCGATCGTGGCGTTGAGCTCCGCGAACCCCTGCGGCGTGTTGCCGTAGAGGTCGTACCACGTGTTCCAGGCGTCGACGTGGGGCAGCGCGATGCCCAGGACGCGCGGGCCGGCGCTGCCGACCATGAGCGGGACGCGGCGCGCTGGCCGGGGGAGGAGCGTCGCGTCGTCGGCCTGCCAGTGGCGTCCGTCCAGCGTCACGCGCTCGCCGTGGAGGAGGCCGCGGACGATCGCGAACGCCTCCTCGAAGCGCGAGACGCGACGGTCGAACGGCACGCCGAAGGCCCGGAACTCGGCCTCGTTCCAGCCGGCGCCGAGCCCGAGGACGAAGCGTCCCGCGCTGATCTCGTCGATCGTGGCGGCCATCTTGGCGATGAGGCCCGGCGGGTGGAAGCCGGCGCACGCGACGAGCGGACCGAGCGTCACCCGCTCGGTGGCGGCGGCCAGCGCGGCCAGCGAGGTCCACGCCTCCCACGGCCCGCGCTCGGGGCGCCCGTCGCCGCGGTACAGGAGGTGATCGCCGAGCCACACCGAGTCGAAGCCCACCTCCTCGGCCGCGCGCGCGATCGCCAGGAGCTCGGGCCAGCGCACGTCGCGCTCGACCTCCGGGAGCTGGACGCCCACCCGCAGCGGGCGGCCGGGGACTGGCCGAGTCGTCTCGCTCGGTGAGGCCATGGCGTGCATCTTGCCGTGCCGTGCGACCGCCGACAGCAGCGACGTCCACCCGCTCCTGTTCGAGCTGAAGCGCGGGGCCGATCGCCCCGCCCGCGGCGCCGCGCGGCGGGGCGATCGCCTCGGCCGCCGCTCAGCCCTTGAGGTGGAACACGAACGCGAACTTCGCGCCGCCCTCGCGCGACTGCAGGTCCATCGTCCCGCGCGCGTGGCGGTAGCGCCCGGTGCCTCCGGTGATGGCCAGCGTGCTGTCCTTCTTGTCGAAGAACGGGCCGGAGACGACGATCTGGCCGCCCGCCAGGGAGGTCGTCCAGGTGCACTCGTACGAGGTCGCGGCCACGATGCGGATGCAGTACCCCTGGTCGGTGCCGACCTTGGTGGCGTCGGCCGCGTCGAAGACGTCGTTGGCGAAGGTGAGGATGTCGCCGCCGCTGTCCCCGGTGGCGCCGGTGTCGGTGGTGGTGTCGCTCGTCGCGTGCTCTACGACCGTCAGCGACTTCCCGTGGCCGCCGCCGTTGTGGCCGCGGGTCGCGGCGCCCGCGCCGACGGCGACGGTGAGCACGACGATCCCGGCGAGCGGGACCACGACGCTGAGAACGCGCTTCATGGCTCCTCCTTGGGTGGGTGACGGAGCGTGCCTAGCCGACGGGCCGCCGGCGCGTCAAGGCGGGCGGGGCGCGTTGGCCCCGGTCCGGGCCCGTGGCCACCGCGCCCGTACACTGACCGGCGGCCATGATTTCGACCAACCAGTTCAAGAACGGCAACCACATCGAGGTCGACGGGACCGTCTTCAAGATCCTCGAGTTCCAGCACGTCAAGCCGGGCAAGGGCGGGGCGTTCGTGCGCACGAAGCTGCGCCGGGCGGCCGACGGCAACGTGATCGACAAGACGTTCCGGGCGGGGGAGAAGTTCCGCGCGGTGCGGACCGAGGCGCGCAAGATGACCTTCCTGTACGCCGACGGGTCCGACGCGCACTTCATGGACGCCGAGTCCTACGAGCAGCTCTCCGTGCCCGAGTCCGGGTTCGCCGAGGCACTGCGGTGGACCAAGCCCAACGACGCGGTCGACGTCCTCTTCATCGACGGCGAGCCCAGCGACCTGCAGCTCCCCGCCTCGGTCGTGCTCGAGGTCACGCAGACCGAGCCGGGCCTGCGCGGCGACACCGCCTCGGGCGGAGGCTCCAAGCCGGCCACGGTCGAGACGGGCGCCGTCGTCCAGGTGCCGCTCTTCGTCGACATCGGCGATCGCGTCAAGGTCGACACGCGGTCCGGCGACTACATGTCCCGGGCCTGAGCGGGCCCGGCCGTTAGCGTTAGGCGAGGCATGTCCCGCCGCACCGAACAGCGCCGCGCGGCCGTCTTCGCGCTCTACCAGCACGCCCTGACCGGGCGCGAGCTCGACGACGTCTTCGAGCGCGACGCGTCGACGTTCACGCGCGCGCTCGCCTACGCCGTCCAGGACTACGCGGAGGACCTCGACGACCGCATCGCGCGCCACGCCCACGGCTGGACGATCGACCGCATCGCGCCGCTGGAGCGGGCGATCATGCGCGTCGCGCTGCTGGAGATCCTGCACCCCGACGCGGCGCCCGGCGACGTCCCGATCCCGCCGGAGGGAGCGATCTCCGAGGCCGTCGAGACGGCCAAGGTGTTCTGCGGCGCCGAGGCCCCCGGCTTCGTCAACGGCATCCTCGCCGCCGCGCTGCGCGAGATCGGCCAGAATGGCGTCCGCCCATGACCGACGTGGACACCACCACCCTGGACGACCTCGTGGCGCGCCTCGAGCGCGCGGCCGAGCAGCTCCGCACCGGCGACCTGTCGCCCGACGCCGCCGCCGGCCTGGTCGAGGACTGCGCCGCCGTGGCGTCCCAGGCCTCGGCCGAGCTCGAGCGGATGGCGCGCGCCGCCTCGCACGAGCCCATCCCGGGCCAGGACTCGCTCCTCTAGGTGAGCTCCTACCCCGACGCCCTGCGCGCCGACGTCGAGGCGTACCTCGATCGCCTGCGCTTCACCGCGAGCGCGCCGCAGACCGCGGGGCTGGAGGAGGCGATGCGCTACTCGCTGCTCGCGGGCGGCAAGCGCATCCGGCCGGTCCTGTCGCTCGCCACCGCGCTCGCGGTCAGGGTCGAGCCCGCGGGGGTCCTGCCGCTGGCGGCGGCGATCGAGCTCATCCACACGTACTCGCTCATCCACGACGACCTGCCGGCGATGGACGACGACGACCTGCGCCGCGGCCGGCCGACGTGTCACGTGAAGTTCGGCGAGGACGTCGCCATCCTCGCCGGCGACGCCCTCTACGCCGAGGCGTTCCGCCTGCTGCTCGAGGAGCAGCAGGGCGACCCGCCGCGCGTGCTGGCCGCCGCGCGCGAGCTCGCGCGCGCCACGGGAGTCGACGGGATGGTCGGCGGGCAATACCTCGACGTGGCCGGCTGGGCGAGCAATCCCGACGAGCTGCGCGCCCTGCACGCCCTGAAGACCGGGCGGCTGATCGGCGCGTCGGTGCTGTGCGTCCTCCTGCTGACCGGCATGGAGGCGACCGCCACCACCGCCTGGCGGCGCTTCGCGGCGGAGCTCGGCGTGCTGTTCCAGATCGTCGACGACATCCTCGACGTGACCGGCACCGACGCCGCCCTGGGCAAGCCGCGCGGCAGCGACGAGCGCCTGGGCAAGCGGACCTACGTGACCGAGTTCGGCCTCGACGGGGCGCGCGAGCTGGCCGCCCGCTCGCACGAGGCGGCGCGCGCCGCGCTGGCGGACGCGACGACCGGCGGCGCCGCCGAGCTCGAGCAGATCACCGA
Organism: Solirubrobacteraceae bacterium; assembly: GCA_034664395.1. Lineage (GTDB taxonomy): Bacteria > Actinomycetota > Thermoleophilia > Solirubrobacterales > Solirubrobacteraceae > JAOPZW01. Next base: position 6,445 of record JAXDHQ010000173.1, read on the forward strand.
CTTCATCCTGACCCGCACGGCGTAGCCTGTACCCCCGCACATGCCCCGGATCCTCGACCACATCGACCGCCCCCAGGACCTCCGCCGGCTCAGCGAGGACGAGCTGACGCAGGTGGCCCAGGAGGTCCGCGACCACATCATCGACACGGTGGGGGAGATCGGCGGGCACTTCGGCGCCAACCTCGGCACCTGCGAGCTGGCGGTCGCGCTGCACTCGCTGCTGGACTCGCCGACGGACAAGCTCCTGTGGGACGTGGGCCACCAGGCCTATCCCCACAAGGTCCTCACCGGCCGGCGCGACCAGCTCCCGACGATCCGCCAGTACGAGGGCCTCGCGCCCTTCTGCTCGATCGACGAGTCCGAGCACGACATCATGGGCGCCGGGCACGCGTCGACCTCGATCGGCTACGCGGTCGGCCTCAAGGAGGCCATGCGGCTGCGCGGCGAGCCCGACGCCGGCAAGGTCGTCGCCGTCATCGGCGACGGCGCCATGACCGGCGGCGTCGCGTTCGAGGCCATCCACCAGGCCGGCGGCCTGGGCACGCCGATCGTCGTCGTGCTCAACGACAACGGGATGTCGATCGCGCCCAACGTCGGCGCCCTGTCGGGCTACTTCAACCGCATCCGCCTGAACCCCAAGCTGTGGCACGCCCGCGAGGGGGTCGAGCACCGGCTGGTCGAGCTGCCCGGCGGCATCGGCGCCGCTTTCGAGCGCCTCGGCCCGCAGCTCAAGGAGTCGATCAAGTCCTTCTGGGCCCCGGGGCTCCTGTGGGAGGAGCTCGACTGGGCCTACGTGGGCGTCGTCGACGGCCACGACGTCCGCGCCCTGCGCGGCGCCCTGCGCCAGGCGCTGGCGGCCGACCGCCCGGTGGTCGTGCACATCGCCACCGTCAAGGGCAAGGGCTTCGCCCCCGCCGAGGACGGCGGGCTGGAGGGCATGGAGAAGTGGCACGCGGCCAAGCCGGGGTCGATCGTGTCCGGCGCGGCGGTGCCGTCCAAGCCGACGCCGAGCGCCGCCGCGCCGCAGTACACGCAGGTCTTCGGCGACGCGATGGTTCGCGAGGTCCGTCGCGACCGGCGCGTGGTCGGCATCACCGCTGCCATGAACTCCGGGACCGGCCTGAACATCCTGCAGAAGGCCGAGCCCGACCACTACTTCGACGTCGGGATCGCCGAGCAGCAGGCGGTCCTCTTCGCCGCCGGGCTCGCGCTCGAGGGCGCCAAGCCGGTGTGCGCCATCTACTCGACCTTCCTGCAGCGCGCCTACGACCAGATCGTCCACGACGTCTGCCTGCAGCGCCTCGACGTCGTCTTCGCGATGGACCGCGCCGGACTCGTCGGCGACGACGGCCCGACCCACCACGGCGCATTCGACATCGCCTATCTGCGGTGCCTGCCCAACATCGTCCTGATGGCGCCGCGCGACGAGGCGATGCTCGAGCACATGCTGCGCACCGCCCTGACCCACGACGGGCCGGTCGGGCTGCGCTACCCGCGCGGCGAGGGGATCGGGGTCGTCCGTCCGGCCGAGCGCGAGGTGCACGCGCTCGAGATCGGGCGCGGCGAGGTGCTGCGCGAGGGCTCCAAGGTGGCGCTGATCGGCTACGGCGCCGGTGTGCACAAGGCGCTGGAGGCCGCCGACCTGCTCGCCGAGGGCGGCCTCGACGTGACCGTCGCCGACGCCCGCTTCGCCAAGCCGCTCGACGCCGCGCTGCTAGACACGCTGGCCGCCGAGCACGAGCTGCTGGTGACGGTCGAGGAGGGCGTCCTCGCCGGCGGCTTCGGCTCGGCCGTCTGGGAGGCGCTCGCCGGCGACGGCGAGCTCGCGCCGCGGATCCTGCGCGTCGGGCTGCCCGACCGCTACGTCACGCACGGCAAGCCGGCGCTGCTGCACGCCGAGGTCGGCTTCACCGGCCGCTCGATCGCGCAGCGCATCGAGGCTGCGATCAACGCCGGCGCGGGCCCCCTCGCCAGCCCGTGAGCGGCGGCCTGCACCCGCAGGCGCAGGCGATCATGCGGGTGGCCGCGACCGCCGACGGCGAGCCCGGGCCGCCGGACCTCGAGGCCGAGCGCGCCGCCTACCTGCGGACCGCGCTCGAGCTCGGCGGGGCGGTCGAGCCGGTGGCGCGCGTGGAGGACGTCGTGGTCCCGCGCGACGACGGCGGGCGCGTGCGGGCGCGCGCCTACTGGCCGGCGGTGCCGGCGCCGGCGCTCGGGACGCTCGTCTGGCTGCACGGCGGCGGCTGGTACCTGGGCGACGTCGACAGCTTCGATCGGGTCACGCGCCAGCTCGCCAACGCGTCGGGCGCGCTGTGCCTGAGCGTCGACTACCGGCTGGCGCCCGAGCACCCCTATCCCGCCGCCGTGCAGGACGCCCGCGCCGCGGTGGCGTGGGCGGCCGACGCCGGCGCCGCCCAGCTCGGCACGGACGGCGCGCGGGTCGTCGTCGGCGGCGACAGCGCCGGCGGCAACCTCGCCGCGGTCGCCGCCCGCCACGCGCGCGACGCGGTGCGGGCGCAACTCCTCGTCTACCCGGCCCACGACGCGGCGATGGCCGGCGACTCCCACCGCGAGTTCGCCGACGGCCCGGTGCTGGCCGCCGCCGACATGGAGCGCTGCTGGCGGCTCTACCTCGCCGGCGCCGACCCGACCGACCCCGACGCGTCGCCGCTCGCCGCCAGCGACCTCGCCGGCCTGCCGCCGGCGTACGTCGCGGTGGCGGGCCACGACGTCCTGCGCGACGACGGCGTGCGGTACGCCGAGGCGCTGCGGGCGGCCGGCGTGCCGGTCGAGCTCGAGCGCTACGACGACATGGTCCACAGCTTCCTGCGCTGGGGCGGCGTGGCCGATCGCGCGCGGGAGCTGATCGCGTGGCTCGGCGGCGCGGCGCGGGCCGCGCTCGCCTAGCCACGCACTGGCGCTCAGAACCCGCTCGCCGCGCCGCGCGGCGCGTGCTCGGTGACCATCAGGCCCATTGCCCCCTTCGCCATGCTGGCGAAGTTGTGGTCCACGAACGGGAAGGCTCCCTGCTGCTTGAGGCTGAACTCGACGTACCCGCCGGTGGACGGCGGCAGCGCCATCACCTGCGCGGGGCCTCCGGTCACGCCCTCGTTGGAGGTCTTGTCGAAGATGGCCCCGATGACGTGGAACGACGACGTGTGCGTCGGCCCGGGGTTGAGGATGTACATGCGGATCCGCTCGCCCGCCCTGACGTGGATCGGGTGCTGCATGTACTGGTGGCCGTAGCCGTTGAACGCGATGACGTCGGGGCGCTCGGCCAGCATCTTGGTGTAGTCGGCGTCGTCGCCCGGCTTCTTGCCCAGGAAGTACTCCTGCTGGATGAGCCACAGCTCGCGGTCGACCTTCGGCAGGTTGCGAGGTTTCACGATGAACATGCCGACCATGCCCGATCCGAGGTGCCAGATCATCGGCTCGGTCGCGCAGTGGTACATGAACACCCCGGGGTCCTTGGCGACGAAGCTGTAGTGCCACGTCGCGCCCGGCCTGATCGTCTTGAAGGCGAGGTTGGGGGCGAGCTCGGCGGCGTGGATGTCCAGCGAGTGGGGCATGTTGACGTGCATCGCCGCGTTGGCGCCGTTGACGAACGTGACGCTGACGCGGTCGCCCTGGTTGACGACGATCGGCGGCGAGGCGCCCGTCCCGGGCAGGAAGCGGCCGTTGACGCCGAACGACCACACGCGCAGCGGCGGCTGGTCGTCGGAGACCTTCGTCTCGTGCATGACGACGTCGACGCGGAAGCGCTTGACCGGGCCCGCCGGCACCGCCGGCAGCGTCGGATCGGGGCGCTGGTAGGCCTCGTAGCGCACGCCGTCCTCCACCGCGGAGCGCCCCTGCACGGCGCCGCTCGGCGGGACCGTGGCGGTCGCGGCGCCATGGTCGTGGCCGGCGGGCAGCGCCGTGCCGGCCGGCGTCGCGGCCACGTGCTGATGCCCTCCATGTCCGACTCCCAGGCCCAGGCTGATGAGCGCGCTGACCCCGACCGCGACGCCGAGCGCCGCGAGCGTGCGATCCGACACCCGGGGACGCCGGCGACGCCGGTGCGGCGGTGGCGACGCAGGGCCGCCGCCCTGGCCGTTGGCGGCGGCCTCGACGTGGCCGTTGCCGTTGGCGGAGCTCCGGACGGCCTCCATCTCGGCGTACTCGACGTCGGGCGCGCGTTCCGTCGCGCGGGTGGTGTCAGACATTCCCTGCCTCCTGGAGCGGTGGTCGGTGTGAACGGCCCGCGACGCATTGAAGGGCGAGCGGGGCCTGCGCGCACCGACAGCTCTCGCCGCTCTGGATGCGCGACCTGGCGCATGTTCGAGTCGCGAACTGGCAGCCGGGCGCGGACTCTCGCGTGAGCGATCGCGCGCTCGTGGCGGATGACCGGCGGCTGCGCTTGCGCGCCGGAGCGTCGCTCGGTCACCCTGTCGGCATGCGTCCGGCGGTCCTGGCAGTGCTCGTCGGCGTCCTCTGCGCCACGGTCGCGCCCGCGGCAGGCCACGTCACGCCGCGGCCGCACTCGGTCGCGGTCGGCAAGCCGTGGCACGGGCGCCTGCTGCACGGCGTCCAGCTCCCCGCGGCCGGCGCCGACTTCGTCACCTGGGACCCCGTGCTCGAGCTCTCGCCCGATCGCGGCGACCGACGCTGGGGCACCGAGGAGCTCGTCGTCCTGCTCGAGGACGTCGCCCGCGAGTACCGCGCCGCCCACCCGCAGGCGCCGCCCGTGCTCATCGCCGACCTGAGCCGTCCGCACGGCGGGCCCTTCGGCAAGCGGTTCGGCGGCCTCGGCCACGCCAGCCATCAGAACGGCCTTGACGCCGACGTCGTCTACCCGCGCGCCGACCGGGCGCTGAGCGCGCCGCGGCGCCCGTCCGAGATCGACCGCGCGCTCGCCCAGGACCTCGTCGACCGGTTCGTCCGCGCCGGCGCCGTGAAGGTGTTCGTCGGGCCGCACGTCCGGCTGCGCGGCCCGCGGAGGATCGTGCGGCGGCTGGCGTTCCACGACGACCACATGCACGTGCGGATCGCCAACCCGCGCTGACCGTCAGCCCGGGTGGGTGAGCGCCGCCCAGAACCGCGGCAGGGCGTCGGGGAGAGGCACGTCCGCCGCCGCGGCCTCCGGGGCGCCGGCGCCGAGCAGCGCGCGTGCGACGGCGAGCATGGTCGGTATCCGCTCCTCGTAGGCCCGCACCACGTGCCCGGCCGGCTAGCGGCGCTGGAAGAACGCCAGCAGGAGCGCGGAGGCGAGCCGGCCGAAGGCGTCGTCGCGCGGTCCCTCCAGCCGCAGGGGGACGCGCTCGACGTGCGGGTTGACGCCGGTCAGCCCGCCGTCGCCGCCGCCGTAGGGATCGGCCCCGGCGTAGCGGATCCGACCCACGGTGGCCATGACGGTCGCGCCCACGCACAGCAGGCACGGCTCCAGGGCGGTGTACAGGACGTGGTCCTCGTAGCGTCGCTCGGGGTCCAGCCCCACGAGCGCGTTGACCTCGGCGTGCGCGAGCAGGCTGTTGGCGATCTGCCTCGGCGGAGCGGCGCGCTCGTAGACGCGGTTGCGCCCTTCGGCGACCACGGCGCCGGCCCGGTCCACGAGCGCGGCGCCGACCGGGATGGTGCCCGCGCCGTACGCGCGCCACGCCAGGGAGAGGCACACGCGCCAGGGTTCCTCGAGCGCGGCCCATGCGCTCGCGGCGTCGGACGGACCGCTCGGCATCGGCGCAACGTACCGACCCTTCAAATGAAACGACCCGCCAAATGACGGGCCGCTTCGGGGAGGAGAGATACTGCTATGTGGTCCAGCTATGTGATCACTGAGGGAAGCTCGGGAGGGGAGCGGCACCAGGACTTCGGTGCCGCAGCGACCACGTCCATGATGGTGCCCTACGAACGCCTGATCGTGTGTGAGCCTGGTCACGGATCGGCGCCCCGGTAGCGTTCCCGGCCCCTCGATGGCCAAGGTCCGTCTCGACACCCTGCTCGCGCAGCGCGGGCTGTTCGAATCGCGTGCCCGCGCGGCGGCCTCCGTGATGGCCGGCGAGGTCCGCCTCGGCGGGGCCCAGGGCGACCGCGCGGCCAAGCCCGGGCAGCTCGTGGCCGAGGACGTCGAGCTGGCGGTCGACGAGCGACCGCGCTTCGTCTCGCGCGGCGGCGTCAAGCTCGCCAACGCGCTGGCGGCGACCGGCGTCGACCCCGCCGGCCGGCGGTGCCTCGACGTGGGCGCCTCCACCGGCGGCTTCACCGACTGCCTCCTGCAGGCCGGCGCCGAGCACGTCGTCGCCCTCGACGTCGCGTACGGCGAGCTGCACTGGTCGCTGCGCACCGACGAGCGCGTGACCGTGCTCGAGCGGACCAACGCCCGCGCGCTCGGCGCGGGCGACCTGCCCTACTCGCCCGACCTGGTCGTCGCCGACGTGTCGTTCATCTCGCTGACCAAGGTCCTGCCCGCGGTGCTGGCCTGCGCCGCCGAGCGCTTCGACGCGCTGGCGATGGTCAAGCCGCAGTTCGAGGTCGGCCGCGAGCGCGTGGGCAAGGGCGGCGTCGTGCGCGGCGCCGACGACCGCCGCGCGGCGCTCGTCGCGGTCGCGCAGGCCGCGCGCGGGGCCGGCGCCGCGGTCCTGGGCTTCGCGTCCTCGGGGCTGCCGGGACCGAAGGGCAACCGGGAGACGTTCGTCTGGCTGGGCGAGGCCGATCGCCCCGGTTCGCTCGACGATCTCGAGGCGGCCGCCCGGCAGGTCGAGCCGTGACCGGGCGCGCGCGCACCGCGACCGTGCTCACGCACTCCCGTCCCGCGCAGACGCGCGAGGCGCTCGAGGCGCTCATCCTCGCGGCCCAGCGCGAGGGCGTCGTCCTGCGCTTCGACGGCGAGGAGACGCGCAAGTTCGAGCTCGAGCCGCGCGACGGGCTGGTGCTCGACGCCCCGCTCACCGACGACGTCGAGCTGTGCGTCGTGCTCGGCGGCGACGGCACCATCCTGCGCGCCCTGCGCCGCTACGCGGGCACGAGCGTCCCGGTCTTCGCCGTCAACTACGGCGAGGTCGGCTTCCTCGCCACGGTCGACCCCGAGGACGACGACCTCTCGGAGGCATTCGAGCGCGCCCTGGCCGGCGACTTCGAGATCCTCACGCTCCCGGCGCTGGCGCTGGAGACGCCCGACGGGCCCCAGGCGGCGATCAACGACCTCTCGATCCATCGCCGCGCCGGCGAGCGCGTCGCCCAGCTCGCCTACGCGATCGACGGCGAGGAGGTCGGCTCGGTGCGCTGCGACGGGCTCGTCCTCGCCACGCCGGCGGGCTCGACCGGCTACAACCTCGCCAACGGCGGCCCGGTCCTCGCGTGGGGCGTCGAGGGGTTCGTGGTCTCGTTCATCGCTCCGCACTCGCTGACCGCGCGGGCGCTTGTGGTGGCGCCGGGCGACCTACTCTCGGTTCACAACCGCTCGCACGGCGAGGTCGACATCTCGCTCGATGGGCGACCCGCTGGAACACTGGACCCCGGTGACGCCATCAGCGCGTCGTTCCTGCGCGAGGCCGCCGACCTCGCGCAGGTTCCGGGGTCGTCGTTCTACCGTCGGCTCAGGGAGAAGTTCGGGAGGCTTGCGTCGTGAGCACCATCGTCATCGCCGGCGGCCACGGGAAGATCGCGCTGCGCCTCGCGCGACTGCTGCGCGAGCGCGGCGACCACGTGCGCTCGCTCATCCGCGACCCGGCGCAGGCCGACGACGTGCGCGCCACCAGCGCCGAGCCGGTCCTGGCCGACCTCGAGGCGCTCGACGACCTCTCGCCGTTCGTCGCCGGCGCCGACGCGGTCGTCTTCGCGGCCGGCGCCGGGCCGGGGAGCGGCCCGGAGCGCAAGCGGACCGTCGACTACGGGGCCGCGGTCAAGCTGCGCGACGCCGCCCTGGCGACCGGCGTGCGCCGCTACCTCATGATCAGCTCGATGGGCGCCGACGACCCCGCCGGCGGTCCCGAGGAGATGCGCCCGTACCTGCAGGCCAAGGCCGACGCCGACGCCGCGCTGATGGAGAGCGACCTCGACTGGACCATCGTGCGGCCGGGGACGCTGACCGACGATCCGGGGAGCGGCCTGGTCGAGGTGGGACGCAGCCTGGGCCACCGCGGCACGATCCCGCGCGACGACGTCGCCGGGGTGCTGGTCGGGTGCCTGGAGGAGCCGGGGACGGTGCGCGTGGCGTTCGAGGTCCTGCGCGGGCGCACGCCCATCCTCGAGGCGCTGGCGTCGCTCTAGCGCTCAGGCGTCGCGGAACGCCCGCGGACGCGCGCGACTCGCGCACGGCTTCGTGCCGAGATCGCGGCGGCCGCGGCCGATCGCGCCCGGTCCGTCGGAGGGCGCTGGTACACCCTCACCGTGCTGCTGGAGCTGCGTGTCGAGAATCTGCTGCTGATCGAGCGGGCCGAGCTGCGCCTCGCGCCCGGCCTCAACGTCCTGACCGGCGAGACGGGCGCCGGCAAGACGGTGCTCGCCCACGCGCTCGACCTGCTGCTCGGCGGCCGCGCCCGATCGGGGATCGTGCGCCCGGGGGCGGCCGAGGCCTACGTCGAGGGGGTCTTCGAGCTGCCGGCGGCGCTGCGCGGCGAGCTCGGCGAGCGCCTGCCCGCCGACGCGGACGAGGTGGTCCTGGCCCGGCGCGTGACCGCCGAGGGCCGTACGCGCGCGTACCTGTGCGGACGGTCGGCCCCCGTCGGCGACCTGCGCGAGGTGGCGGCGGCGCTGCTGTCGTTCTACGGCCAGCACGAGCACCGCAAGCTCATGCTCGCCTCCGCGCAGCTCGAGATCCTCGACGGCTCGTGCGGGCCGGCGCAGCTCGAGCGCCGGGCGGCCTTCGGCGCGACGCACGCCCGCGCGCGGGAGCTCGAGGCGGCGCTCGCCGAGCTGCGCGAGCGCGCCGGGTCGCGCGAGCGCGAGCTCGACCTGCTGGCGTTCGAGCTGGCCGAGATCGAGGCGGCCGAGCCGTCCGAGGCGGAGGAGGCCGAGCTCCTGATGGCGCGCGGGCGCCTGCGTCATCTCGAGGCGCTGCGCGCGGCGGCGCTGGGGGCCGCGCAGGCGGTCGCGCCCGACGACGGCGAGGGCGTGGCGACGGTGCTCGCCGCGGGCGCCTCCGGCCTCGACGGCGTGGCCGGCGTCGACGAAGCGCTCGACGCGCTGGCCGAGCGGTGGCGGTCGCTCGCCTACGAGGCCGACGACCTCGCGGGGGAGCTGCTGCGCTACGCCGAGGGCCTCGATGGCGAGCCGGGCGCGCTGGAGTCCGCCGAGGAGCGCCTGGCGGTTCTCGACCGGCTCAAGCGCAAGCACGGGGGCACGATCGCGGAGGTGCTGGCCCACGCCGAGCGCTGCCGGGCGCGGCGGGACGAGCTCGCCGGGGCCGAGGTCGCGCTCGATCGCGCGAGCGCCGAGCTCGAGGCGGCGCGCGTCGAGCTGGCCGCGGGCGCGGCCGAGCTGCGGGAGGCGCGGGCGCGGGCGGCGCCGGGGCTGGCCGAAGCCGTGCGCGAGCGGCTGGCCGAGCTGGCCATGGAGGGCGCCACGTTCGAGATCGCGCTGGAGGAGCGCGAGCCCGGCCCCAGCGGCGCCGACGCGGTCGAGTTCCTGATCGCGCCCAACCCGGGCGTGCCGGCGGCGGCGCTGCGCGAGGCGGCGTCGGGAGGCGAGCTGTCGCGCGTGATGCTGGCGCTGATGGGCGTGGCGAGCGACGGGTCGGAGGCCACGCTGATGTTCGACGAGGTCGACGCGGGCATCGGCGGCCACACGGCGCGGGCGGTCGGCGCCGAGCTGCGCGCGCTGGCCGAGGGCCGACAGGTGCTCTGCATCACCCACCTGCCGCAGATCGCGTCGCTGGCGGCGCGGCACTTCTCGATCGAGAAGGACACGGCGTCCGAGCCGGCGCGGACGACGGTCCGCGAGCTGAGCGCCTCGGAGGTCGTCGGCGAGCTGGTGCGGATGCTCGGCGCCGATGCCGACGACGTCGCGGCGCGGCGGCACGCGCGGGAGCTGCTGCGCGCGGCGTAGATGACTGATTCGACGACCCCCGCGCCCGCCTAATCCAGGTGGTGTCAGCTCTCGAGCGCGTCGCCCAGAGGCTCGTCGTCGGTCGCGGTGGACCAGCCGGAGATCCGCGCGTAGTCGAGCAGCGCGTCGACGTCCTCGGCCTTGCCGCGGACCAGGACGCGGAAGCGCGAGCTCAGGAGGCGCCGCTGCTCCTCGACGTCGCAGCCGCAGCCGAGCTCGACGCACACCTGCTGCAGCTCGCGGCGGAACGACCCACGCCGCAGCGCTCCGACATCGAAGCTCAGCTCACGCGTGACGACGTCTTCGTCCACGCGGGCGATCGTACGAACGTGCCGGGCCCGACCCCGCACGTTTTGGTGCAGGGGCTCCGGCATGGCGCTCGCCGGGGGCGACCGCCATGCTGTGCCCCATGCGACAGCGCGTCAGCCTGGTCACCCTCGGCGTCGCCGATTCCGCCCGGGCGCGGGCGTTCTACGAGGCGCTCGGCTGGAGCGACGCGGTCTCGCCCGACGGCGAGGTGGTCTTCTTCCAGTCGGGCGGAATGGTGCTCGGGCTGTGGAGTCGCGACGAGCTCGCGCGCGACAGCGGCGTCGAGGACGCCGGCGGCTGGGGCGGGGTCACGCTCGCCCACAACGTCGGCTCGCCCGCCGAGGTCGACGAAGTCATGGCGCAGGCCGACGCGGCGGGCGCGCGGATCGCGCGGGCTGCCGGGCCGACGTTCTGGGGCGGCTACTCCGGAGTCTTCGTCGACCCCGACGGCCACCCGTGGGAGGTCGCCCACAACCCGTCCTGGCCGCTGGGCGAGGACGGGTCGGTGAGCCTGAGGTAGGGGTTCGGGCGGCGGCCGTCCGCCGGGCGGCGGTCCGCTACTGCGCCTCGGGCGCGAGGTCCAGGGCGCACGAGTTGATGCAGTAGCGCAGGCCGCTGTCGCCGGGGCCGTCGTCGAACACGTGGCCGAGGTGGCCGCCGCAGCGGGCGCACACGACCTCGGTGCGGATCATCCCGTGCGACGTGTCGCTGCGGGTCTCGACGGCCTCGCCGAACATCGGGTCGGTGAAGCTGGGCCAGCCCGACCCCGACTCGAACTTCGTGTCGGAGCTGAACAGCGCGTTGCCGCATCCGGCGCAGCGGTAGACGCCGTCGCCCTTCTCATCGACGTAGCGCCCGGTGAACGGACGCTCGGTCGCCTGGTGGCGCAGGACCTCGTACGCGGACGGGTCGAGCTCCTGGCGCCACTGCTCTTCGGTCTTGACGATCTTCTCCATGGCTCCTGGTCAGTCCGTTGGGTGACCGACACGTTACGCCCTGGCGCCGAAGCGTCCGCGAGGACCGCTACCTTGCCCGAGTGCGCCTCCGCCGCAGACGTGGCCTAGACTCCGGAAGGACCCATCGTGCCTAAGCCGCGATACATCTTCGTCACCGGCGGCGTCGTCTCGTCGCTGGGCAAGGGCATCGCCTCGGCCTCCATCGGCCGCCTCCTCGTGGCCCGCGGACTCTCCGTCGGCCTGCAGAAGTTCGACCCGTACATCAACGTCGATCCCGGGACGATGTCGCCGTACCAGCACGGCGAGGTCTTCGTGACCGAGGACGGCGCCGAGACCGACCTCGACCTCGGCCACTACGAGCGCTTCACGAACACGAACACGACGCGCGCGTCCAACGTCACGGCCGGCGGCATCTACAACTCGGTCATCCGTCGCGAGCGGCGCGGCGACTACCTGGGCGGCACGGTCCAGGTCGTCCCGCACATCACCGACGAGATCAAGCAGCGCATCCGGCTGATCGCCGAGACGAGCGACGTCGACGTCGTCATCACCGAGATCGGCGGCACCGTGGGCGACATCGAGTCGCTGCCGTTCCTCGAGGCCATCCGCCAGTTCCCCGTCGACGTCGGGCGCCGGCAGTGCATGTACATCCACCTGACGCTGGTGCCCTACATCGGCCACGCGGGCGAGCTGAAGACCAAGCCCACGCAGCACTCGGTCAACGAGCTGCGCCGCATCGGCATCCAGCCCGACATGCTGCTGTGCCGCTCCGAGAGCGAGCTGGGCGCCGACATCCGCAAGAAGATCGCGCTCTTCGCCTCGCTCGGGCACGACGCGGTCGTCTCGGCCAAGGACGTCGACAACATCTACAAGGTGCCCCTCTGGTTCCACGAGCAGGGCGTCGACGACTTCATCTGCGAGCACTTCGGCCTCGAGGCGGCGCCCGCCGACCTCGACGAGTGGCGCGAGATCACCCACCGCGCCGACGAGGCCAGCCAGCCGGTGCGCATCGCCGTCGTCGGCAAGTACATCCAGCTCGAGGACGCGTACCTGTCCGTGAGCGAGGCGCTGCGCCATTCCGGCGTCCTGCACGGCGGCCAGATCGAGATCGACTGGGTCGACTCCGAGACGCTCGAGACCGAGGAGGAGGCGGCCGAGCGCCTGCTCGAGGCCGACGGCATCCTCGTCCCGGGCGGCTTCGGCGGCCGCGGCATCGAGGGCAAGATCCGCGCGGTCCAGGTGGCGCGCGAGCGGCGCATCCCGTTCCTGGGCGTCTGCCTGGGAATGCACGTCGCTGTGAGCGAGTTCGCCCGCAACGTCGCCGGCATGCCCGGCGCGAACTCGACCGAGTTCGACATCGAGACCGAGTTCCCGGTGATCGACCTCCTGCCCGAGCAGAAGGAGGTCACGGACCTCGGCGGCACGATGCGCCTGGGCGCCGACCCGATCAAGCTGCACCCCGACACGCGGGCGCGCGAGCTCTACGGCGAGGCCGTCGTCTACGAGCGCCACCGCCACCGCTACGAGGTGTCGATCTCGCTGCGCAAGCGCCTCGAGGCCGCCGGCCTGGTGTGCTCGGGCACGTCTCCCGACGAGCGCCTGGTCGAGGTCATCGAGCTCCGCGACCACCCGTTCTTCGTCGCATCGCAGTTCCACCCCGAGTTCAAGTCGCGCCCCGAGCACCCGGCGCCGCTGTTCCGGGAGTTCGTAGCCGCCGCGCTGGAGCGCGCCCGCGGCCGCGCGCCCGAGGGCGGCGAGGTGCGCGCCTCCCGCGCGGCGTAGAAGCGTTGCGCCCCGTCTCCGAGGTCGAGCGCCGCCGCCTCAACGACCTGTTCGCCGAGCTGTGCGCGATCCCGAGCCCGTTCGGACGCGAGCGGGCGATGGCCGATCGCGTTGCGAGCGACCTGCGGGCGCTCGGGTTCGACGTCGACGAGGACGACGCCGCCGCGGAGACCGGCGCCGAGTGCGGGAACCTGCTGGCGCGGATCCCGGGGCGCTCGGACCGCTGGGTCATGCTCTGCGCCCACCTCGACACAGTGCCCCACGAGGGCCCGATCGAGCCGGTCGTCGTCGACGGCGGCTGGGAGAGCGCGGGGGAGACCATCCTCGGCGCCGACAACAAGGCCGCCGTCGCGGTGCTCCTGGCGCTCGCCCACCGCGCGGCCGTGGAGGGCTCGCCCGTCGGCGTCGAGCTGCTGTTCACCGTCAGCGAGGAGAACGGGCTCGCGGGCGCCAAGGCGTTCGACCTCGCTCGGTTGCGCTCCGAGTCGGGCTTCGTCCTCGACCACGCCTCCCCGATCGGCGAGATCGTCGTCGCCTCGCCGACGTACTTCCGGCTGCGCGCCGACTTCCGCGGCGTCGCCGCGCACGCCGGCATCCGCCCCGAGGACGGCCGCAGCGCGATCGTCGCCGCGTCCAAGGCGATCGCCTCGATGCCCCACGGACGGCTCGACGCCGAGACGACCGCCAACGTCGGATCGATCGAGGGCGGCGTGGGGGGCACCAACGTCGTGGCGGAGCGGTGCACGTTCCTGGCCGAGGCGCGGTCGCTGAGCGAGGCGACGCTCGAGACGGTCGTGGCCGAGATGGTCGACCACTGCTACGACGCCGGCAACGACCCGCTCTGCGAGTGCGACGTCGACGTCGACGTCGAGCGGATGTTCACGGGCTATCGCCACAAGACGGCGTCGCCCGGGGTGCTGGCGGCCGAGGCGGCGCTGCGCGCCTGCGGCTACACGCCGCGGCGCATCCTCACCGGCGGCGGCTCGGACGCCAACGCCTTCGAGCTCAAGGGCTTTCACTGCGTCAACGTCGCCAACGGCACCGAGCGCAACCACGAGACCGGCGAGCGCGTGAGCCACTCGGCGCTGGAGGGCATGCTCGACGTCGTCTTCGCGCTGCTCGACGAGACCGCCGGGTAGGGCGGGCGCCATGACCGAGCACGACCGCCGCTTCGAGCCCCTCGGGGGCCGCACGATCTACGAGGGCAAGATCGTCACCCTGCGGATCGAGCGCTTCCGCTACCCCGACGGCGAGGAGGTCGAGCGCGAGATCGTGCGCCACGGGGGCGCCGTCGGCGTGGTCGTCCACGACGACAGCGACCTGTTCCTCGTCCGCCAGCCGCGCGAGGCGGTCAACGACCCCGACTTCCTCGAGATCCCCGCCGGCCGGCTCGACGTCGAGGGCGAGTCGCCGCTGGAGGCCGCCCAGCGCGAGCTGGCCGAGGAGATCGGCCAGGCGGCGGCGACCTGGGAGCCGGTGACCGAGTTCGCCTCCTCGGTCGGGATGACCGACGAGATCGTCCACCTCTTCCACGCCACCGACCTCAGCGACGCCCACGCCGAGGCCGAGCACAACGAGCGCATCGAGATCGTCCGCTGGCCGCTGACCGACCTCGACGGCGCGATCGCGGCGACCCGCGACGCCAAGACGCTCGTCGGGCTGCTCTGGCTCAAGACGCGGCGCTGAGGCCGCGCACGCCCCGTTGCAGCGGCAAGGACGCCCGCGCCCGGGGGCGAACTGGTTGGGAGATGGCGATCACCGCTACCGAGCCGCACGCCTACAAGGCCGGCGCCGCGCCGGCCTCCGACGGGGGGATCGGCGGGCGCATCCTCGACTTCCTGGCGTACCTGGAGTTCGAGCGGGGGCTCTCGCGCAACACGCTCGAGGCCTATCGCTCCGACCTGCTGCAGTTCGGCGCCTTCCTCGGGCGCCGCGGGGTGGACGTGCTCGCCGCCCAGCACGGCGACCTGAGCGCGTTCCTGGCCGAGCTGGCAGCCGGAGGCGAGACGCCGCCGCCGGTGGCGCCGGCGACGCTTCAGCGCAAGGCGGCGTGCCTGCGCTCGTTCTACCGCCACCTGCGCCGCGAGGGCGCGCTCGAGCGCGACCCGACGGCCGATCTGCGCGCCCCGCGCAAGAGCCAGCGGCTGCCGAAGGTCCTCACTCGCGACGAGGTCGCCCGGCTGCTCTCGGCGCCGCGCGGCACCGAGCCGGCGGCGCTGCGCGACCGCGCCCTGCTGGAGCTGATGTACGCCTGCGGCCTGCGCGCGTCGGAGGCGATCGGCCTCGACGTCCGCGACCTCGACCTGAAGCTGGCGGTCCTGCGCGCCCGCGGCAAGGGCTCCAAGGAGCGCATGGTCCCGATCGGGCGCGAGGCGATCGCCGCCACGCGCGCCTACCTCGACCGCGGGCGGCCGGCCTTCGTCGGGCTGCGCGACGAGCCGCGGCTGTTCGTCAACCGCCGGGGCGGCGGCCTCACGCGCCAGGGCCTCTACAAGATCGTCCAGCGCCACGCGCGCGCCGTCGGCCTCGACGAGCGCATGAGCCCGCACACGCTGCGCCACACCTTCGCCACGCACCTGCTCGCGGGCGGCTGCGACCTGCGCTCGCTGCAGGAGATGCTCGGCCACGCCGACATCGCGACGACCCAGATCTACACCCACCTGTCGGCCGAGCGCCTGAAGGACGCCTACTTCAAGGCGCACCCGCGGGCGACCGGCGACTGAGCGCGGCCGCCGGCGGCGCCGGCGGTGCGCGACAATCGCGCCCGCATGGGTCCCGCGGTCCGAGAGCGCCGGGCGTGAGCCGCCGCGCGGTCGTCGTCGTGCTCGACGCCTGCGGCGTGGGCGCGCTGCCCGACGCGGCGCGGTACGCCGGGGACGAGGGCTCCAACACGCTCGCGCACGTGGCGCAGGACGCCGGCGGCCTCGACCTCCCGGTCCTGGGGCGGCTCGGGCTGGGCTCGATCGTCGCACTGCAAGGCGTGCCGCCCTCCGACGACCCGGTCGTCCACGGGCGGCTGCACCCGCTCGGCCCCGGCAAGGAGTCGACCACCGGCCACTGGGAGCTGATGGGGGTGGTGCCCGCCGCCCCGCTGCCGACCTACCCCGGCGGCTTCCCGCCCGAGGTCGTCCGGGCGCTGCAGGACGCCACCGGCCTGCGCTTCTGCGCCAACACGCCGGCCAGCGGCACCGAGGTCATCGAGCGGTGGGGGCCGCACCACCTGCGCACCGGCGAGGTGATCCTCTACACGTCGGCCGACTCGGTGCTCCAGCTCGCCGCCCACCACGACGTGCTGAGCGAGCCCGAGCTGCTCGCCGCCTGCGCCGCCGCGCGGGAGGTCATGACCGGCGAGCACGCCGTCGGACGGGTGATCGCCCGGCCGTTCGAGGGCGAGCCGGGATCCTTCCATCGCACCGAGGGGCGCAAGGACTTCTCGCTCGTGCCGCCGTCGCGCTCCTACCTCGACGAGCTGCACGACGCCGGGGTCCCGGTCCACGCGGTCGGCAAGGTGCGCGACCTGTTCGCCGGCGTCGGCATCGACGCCTACCACCCGGGACCGACCAACGCGCGCGCGATCGCCTCGGTGACCGAGCTGCTGCGCGACCTCGACGAGGGCCTGGTCTTCGCCAACCTCGTCGAGACCGACCAGGTCTACGGCCACCGCCACGACGTCGAGGGCTTCCACCGCGCGCTGCGCGAGATCGACGTCGCGGTCGGGGACTGGCTCGCGCTGCTGCGCGACGGCGACCTGCTCGTCCTCACCGCCGACCACGGCGTCGACCCGCGGGCGCCGCACACCGACCACACGCGCGAGCACTCGCCGCTGCTGGCCACGTGGCCGGGGCAGGACGGCCGCCGCCACGACGGCCCGCTCGCCGACGTCGGCGCCAGCGTGCTGGCGTGGCTCACCGGCCGGGAGGCGCCGGAGCTGCCGGGCCTATCGTTCGTCGGGCATGCCTGAGCTCCCCGAGGTCGAGACGATCCGCCGCCAGCTCGCGCCGCTGGTCGAGGGCCGCCAGCTCGACGAGCTGGCGATCGACGACCCGCGCTGGTGCCTGCCGCTGGCGCCCGAGGCGGTGGTCGACGCCGTGCAGGGCCGGCACGTGGCGCGGCTGGCGCGGCGCGGCAAGTACCTGGTGTGGGAGCTCGAGGACGACGTGTTCCTGCTCATGCACCTGCGCATGACCGGCACGCTGCTCTACGACCCGCCGCCGGCGACCCCCTACGGGCGGGTGCGCCTGCACCTCGACGACGGCCACGAGCTGCGCTTCTGCGACCCGCGCCGGTTCGGGACCGGCGAGCTCGCCGTGGGGACGGCCGCCCGGGACGCGTTCTTCGCCGCCCGGCTGGGCGTCGAGCCGCTGTCGGGCGAGCTGACGGGCGCGGCGCTCGCGCGCATGGCGCGGGGCCGCCAAGCGCCGGTCAAGGCCTTCCTGCTCGATCAGCGGCGCATCGCCGGGGTCGGCAACATCTACGCCGACGAGGCGCTGTTCCGCGCGCGGGTCCATCCGCTGCACCCGGCCGGCCGGCTGACGCGCGCGCAATGGGACGCCGTCGCCGCCGCGGTGCGCGATGCGCTGACCGCGGGACTGGCCGCCGGCGGCGCGACCATCGACGACTTCCGCCACGCCGACGGGGTGCGCGGGTCCTTCCAGGACGAGTTCCTCGTCCACCGCCGGCGCGGGGAGCCGTGCCCGACGTGCGGGACGCCGGTGGTCAAGCTCGTGGCCGCGGGGCGCGGCACGTACGTGTGCGAGACGTGCCAGCCGCGGCCGCGGCGCCGGCGTCAGGCGGCGCGCAGCTCGGCGAGCCGACCGGCCTGATCGGCCGCGACGAGCTGGCTGAAGCCGCCGAGCACGACGCCGTCGATGACGATCTGCGGGAAGCTCAGCATCCCGGTCAGCTCGACGAGCTCCATGCGTCCGGCCGGGTCCTTTGCGAGATTGATCTCCTCGTAGACGACGCCGCGGCGGTCGAGGAGGTCCTTGGCGCGCATGCAGAAGGAGCAGGGCTCGGTCGAGTAAACGATGATCTTGGCCATTACTTCACTAAATATAGCGCGAGGCCCGTGGCTGGCCCGGTGAAGACCGAGGGGGTCGTCCTGCGCTCGCTGCGCTTCGGCGAGGCCGACCGCATCCTGCACCTCTATACCCCGCAACGCGGGCGTGTGGGCGCCATCGCCAAGGGCGTGCGCCGCACGCGCAGCCGCTTCGGCGGCCGCCTGGAGCCGTTCTTCCGCCTCGCGCTCGTCCTGCACGAGGGCCGCGGCGACCTGCTCACGGTCACCTCGGCCGAGACGCTCGCCGCCCACCCGCGGCTGCGCGAGCACGCCGGGGCGCTCGACACCGCCGCCCGGGCGTGCGACGCGGTCGGCCGCCTGTTCGAGACGAGCGAGGCCCATCCCGAGGTCTACCACCTGCTCTGCAACGAGCTTGCGCTGCTCGACGCCGATCCGGCGCGCGCCGGGCA
This sequence comes from Solirubrobacteraceae bacterium, assembly GCA_034664395.1. Classification (GTDB taxonomy): domain Bacteria; phylum Actinomycetota; class Thermoleophilia; order Solirubrobacterales; family Solirubrobacteraceae; genus JAOPZW01. The sequence continues at coordinate 24,981 of JAXDHQ010000173.1, forward strand.
CGCCAACCAGCTCGCCTTCCGGCTGAAGCTGCTCCTGGCCGCCGGGCTGGCGCCCCAGCTCCGCGCCTGCGCGTCGTGCGGCGAGCGCGAGCACCTCGTCGGCTTCTCCGGCGCCGCGGGCGGCGTGGTGTGCGCGGCGTGCGAGGCGGGGTCGTTCCCGCTGGCCGGCGATGCCCACGCGTTCCTCGTCGAAGCGCTCGGTCGTCCGCTCGCCGAGGGGCCCGTCGCCGAGGAGCGGGCGCTGCGCCAGGCCGAGCGCGCGATCGCCGACACCGTCGAGCACCACGCAGGCGTTCGCCTGCGCCGGGCGACCTCGGGATAGGATCGCGCTGCCGTGGCCAACGACAAATGGGTCTACGAGTTCTCCGAGGGCTCGAAGGACATGCGCGACCTGCTCGGGGGCAAGGGCGCGAACGTCGCGGAGATGACGCGGATCCTGGGTCCCGACCGGGTGCCGGCGGGGTTCACGATCACGACCGAGGCGTGCGTGGCCTACATGCGCGACCAGGAGCTCCCCGAGGGCCTGGACGAGCAGATCGACGAGGCGCTGGCGACGCTCGAGGAGCAGGCGGGCAAGCGTCTGGGCGACGCGGACGACCCGCTGCTCGTGTCGGTGCGCTCGGGGGCGCGGGAGTCGATGCCGGGGATGCTCGACACCGTCCTGAACCTCGGCCTCAACGACGAGTCGGTCCAGGGCCTGGCCAAGCGGACCGAGAACGAGCGCTTCGCGTGGGACTCCTACCGGCGCTTCGTGCAGATGTTCGGCAACGTCGTGCGCGGCGTCGAGGGCAAGCGCTTCGAGGACGAGATCAAGCGCGTCAAGGCCGATCGCGGCGTCAGGGAGGACACCGAGCTCGACGTCGAGGCGCTGCAGGAGCTCACGCGCGCCTTCCAGGACTTCTACGACTTCCCCACCGACCCGCGCGAGCAGCTCGAGCAGGCCATCCGCGCCGTCTTCGACTCCTGGAACGGCGAGCGCGCGGTGTCCTATCGCCGGATCAACCGCATCCCCGACGCGTGGGGCACCGCGGTCAACGTCCAGCAGATGGTGTTCGGCAACAAGGGCGACTCGTCGGGGTCGGGCGTGGCGTTCAGCCGCGACGAGGTCACCGGCGAGCCCGAGCCCAGCGGCGACTTCCTGATCAACGCCCAGGGCGAGGACGTCGTCTCCGGCGTGCGCAACACGCTGGACATCTCCGACCTGAAGGAGAAGCTGCCGGGGGTCCACGAGCAGCTCATGGAGATCCTGCGCGAGCTCGAGCGCCACTACGGCGACATGCAGGACACCGAGTTCACGGTGGAGGAGGGGCAGCTCTACATGCTGCAGACGCGCAACGCCAAGCGCCCGGCGCAGGCGGCGGTGCGCTTCGCGGTCGACGCCGTCTCCGAGGGGCTGCTGGATAAGGCGCGGGCGCTGGTCACGATCGACCCCGAGACGCTCGACGCGCTGCTGCACCCGACCTTCGATCCCGAGGCGCAATACGACGTGCTGGCCAAGGGCGTGGCCGCGTCGCCGGGCGCGGCGACCGGCGAGGTCGTGTTCACCGCCGCCGACGCCGTGCAGGCGGCCGCCGACGGCCGCGACGTCATCCTCGTCCGGCCGTTCACCGAGGCCGACGACGTCGCCGGCTTCCATGCCGCCAAGGGGATCCTGACCTCCGAGGGCGGCAAGGCCAGCCACGCGGCGCTGGTCGCGCGCGGGATGGGCGTCCCCGCGGTGACGGGCGCCAGCAGCCTGGAGATCGACACCGACGCCGGCGAGGTCCGCGTCAACGGCACCACGCTGCACGCCGGCGACCGCCTGGCGATCGACGGCACCACCGGCGCGATCACCACCGACGAGGTGCCGCTGATCGAGCCCGAGGTGGGGGAGGCGTTCGACACCGTCCTCAAGTGGTCCGACGAGCTGCGCACGCTGGGCGTGCGGGCCAACGCCGACACCCCGGAGGACGCGCGCAAGTCGCGCGAGTTCGGCGCCGAGGGCATCGGGCTGTGCCGCACCGAGCACATGTTCTTCGGCGACGACCGCCACGAGAAGGTCGTCGACGTCATCCTCGCCGACGACGTCGAGGCCCGCCGCGCCGCGCTGGCGGAGCTGCTGCCGCTGCAGCAGGGGGACTTCGAGGGGCTCTTCGAGGCGATGGAGGGGCTGCCGGTCACCATCCGCCTGCTCGACCCGCCGCTGCACGAGTTCCTGCCCAACCTCGAGGACCTGCCCGAGGGGCCGCGGCGCGACCGCGCCCACTCGCTGCAGGAGGTCAACCCGATGCTCGGCACGCGCGGCATCCGGCTGGGGATCCTCTATCCCGAGATCTACGAGATGCAGGTCGTGGCCATGATGCGCGCGGCCACGGCGGTGCGCGAGCGCACCGGCAAGATGCCGCACCTGGAGGTCATGGTCCCGCTCGTCGCCTACGAGCGCGAGCTCGAGCTGCTGCGCGACCTGATCGAGCGCGTCGGCTCGGAGGAGGGCCTCGAGCACCCGAGCGACTACACGATCGGCACGATGATCGAGCTGCCGCGCGCGTGCTTCCTGGCCGACCACATCGCCGAGGAGGCCGACTTCTTCTCGTTCGGCACCAACGACCTCACGCAGACCGGCCTCGGCTTCTCGCGCGACGACATCGAGGGGCGCATCCTCGGGCGCTACATCGAGATGAAGGTCTTCGACCGCTCGCCGTTCGAGACGATCGACAAGCCCGGCATCGGGCAGATGCTCCGGATGGGCGCGTGGCTGGGGCGCAAGACGAAGCCCGAGATCAAGCTCGGCGTCTGCGGCGAGCACGGCGGCGACCCCGACTCGATCGACTTCTTCCACCACTCGGGCATCGACTACGTCTCGTGCAGCCCGTACCGCGTGCCCGTCGCGCGCGTGGCCGCGGCCCAGGCCGCGGTGCGCGCGGCCGCCGAGTAACTCAGTCGACGAGCAGGACGGCCTTGCCGGCCACCCGGCGCTCGAGCAGCGCGTGGATCGCGTCGGCCGCCTGGCGCCAGCTCAGTTCGAGGCCGATCGGCGTCTGGAGCCGGCCGGTGGCGACGAGGGCCAGGAGCCGGCTCAGCGGGGCGCCGGCGCCGCCGCGGCGGGGGAGCTCGGGGAAGACGTACAGCCCGTAGAGCGTGGCGCCGGGCGCGCGACCGAACAGCGCGCGGGTGGGGAACGACACCGGCGCGGGGTCGGAGCTGGCGAAGGAGACGACCGTCCCGGTGGCCGCGACGCGCTGGATCGCCGCCGACAGCGAGGCGCCGCCGACGCCCTCGACGATCACGTCGAACTCGTCGCCCTCGGGCTCGAGGGCGTGGATGACCTCGTCGGCCCCCAGCTCCTGCAGGCCGCGGGCGCGCTCGGGGCTCGACGACACGCCGGTGACGTGGGCGCCCGCCTGGTGGGCGAGCTGAACGGCGAACCGCCCGACGCCGCCGCTGGCCCCGGTCACCAGCACGCGCCGGGCCAGGACGTTGCCGGCGATGTCGAGCGCGAGTAGCGCGGTGACGCCGGCGACCGGCAGGGACGCGGCCTGGGCGAAGCTCACGCCGTCGGGGAGCACGGCCATCGCGTCGCTGGGCACGACCGCCTTCTGCGCCCAGGCGCCGCGGCTCAGCAGCGCCACGACGCGCGCGCCGTCGGGCGGGCCGCTGCCGTCGGCGGCGGCGCGCTCGACGACGCCCGCGAGGTCCCAGCCCCACAGCTCGCCGGGCGGCGCGTCGGCCAGGCGGCGCACCTCGCCGCGGTTGAGCGAGATCGCCTTCACCGCGACCAGCGCCTGGTTGGGCAGCGGCTCGGGGTCGGGGACCTCGGCGAGCTCGACGCCCGGATCTGCGGCGGAAGTGATGAGGGCCAGCATCGGCCGGACCCTACTGAGCCGGTGTCGTGCGCCGGCGATGGGAGAATCGCAGGGAATGGATCCGCACGCGCACCCCGGGCCGGTCGCCGAGGCATACGCCGCGCGCCGCCGCGCCTTCGAGGAGGCGTGGCTGTCACCGCTGGCCGCCCGCTCGTGGCCGGCGCGCCGCGCCCGGCCGGAGGAGGACTGCGGCCTGCGCACGCCGCTGCAGCGCGACCGCGACCGGATCGTGCACTCGAAGTCGTTCCGGCGGCTGAAGCACAAGACGCAGGTGTTCGTGGCGCCCGAGGGCGACCACTACCGCACGCGCCTGACCCACACGCTCGAGGTCACCCAGATCTCGCGCACGGTGGCGCGGGCGCTGGGGCTCAACGAGGACCTCACCGAGGCCGTGGGGCTCGGCCACGACCTCGGCCATCCCGCCTTCGGGCACATCGGCGAGGCGGTCCTCGACGCCTGCCTGCGCGAGCGCTTCGGCGGCGGCTTTCGCCACTACGAGCACTCGCTGCGGATCGTCGACGTCCTGGAGCGCGACGGCGCCGGCCTCAACCTGTGCGACGACGTGCGCGACGGCATCGCCCGCCACTCCGGCCGCGCGCCGCTGCCGCGGACGCTCGAGGGGCGCATCGTCCGGCTGGTCGATCGCGTCGCCTACATCAACCACGACATCGACGACGCGCTGCGCGCCGGCGTCCTGCGCGAGGACGAGCTGCCGCGCGAGCCGATCGCGGTGCTCGGCGACACCGGCACGCGGCGGATCGACGTCCTCGTCCACGACCTCGTCGAGCACTCCGCGCGCGCCGGCGACATCGTCCAGGGGGAGGGCGCCGGCGCGGCGATGGACGAGCTGCGCACGTTCATGTTCGAGCACGTCTACCTCGGCGCGGCGGCGCGCCAGGAGCATTCGCGCATCGAGCGCGTCATCCGCACGCTGTTCGAGCACTACGCGTCGGACCCGGCGCTCGTACCCGACAACGGCGGCGCCCCCGGCGCCGACCACGCCCAGCGCGTCACCGACTACCTCGCCGGCATGACCGACCGCTACGCCGTTCGCGCGTTCACCGCGCTGAGCGTGCCCGAGTCCTTCGCGGTCTGATGGCTCTCTACACGAACGACTCCAAGGAGCGCGTCCGCGACGCCGTCGACATGGTCGACCTCGTCTCCTCGCGCACGGAGCTGCGCAAGTCGGGCGCCAACCGCTTCACCGGCCTGTGCCCGTTTCACGACGAGCG
>JAXDHQ010000174.1:0-2806 GCA_034664395.1 Solirubrobacteraceae bacterium
CGGTTCGCCGACCCCGCGTTCCGCGCCGCGTTCGCCGGCGAGCTCGCGCCGCGGCTGCGCCCGGGCGAGCGCGTGGCGCTGCCGGCGGTCCTGCCGCTGCGCGACCCGCACGGCGCGTGGACCGAGCTGCAGGAGCGCCTGGACACGACGATCTTCGAGGTCCCGACGCTGCCCCCGTCGGTGCCGGGCATGCGCCTGGCCGAGGTCCTGCGCGCGACGCTGCGCGCCGCCGGCGGGCGGATCGTCCTGGGCTCCGAGGTCGTCGGCGCCGACCGCGACGGCGGGAGGGTCGCCGCCGTGCGGGCCCGTTCCGCCGGCCACGACACCACCTACCACGCGCGCTGGTTCGTGCTCGCCACCGGCGGCTTCGCGTCGGGCGGGATCGTGGTCGAGTCGGACTGGACCGCGCGCGAGACCGCGCTGGGCCTGGCGCTGCGCGGCGTGCCGGCGCGCGGCGAGGCGCGCTTCGCCAGCGACTACTTCGCCGAGCAGCCGCTGGCGCGCGCGGGCGTCGCGGTCGACGGCGCGCTGCGCGCCGAGGGCGCCGACAACGTGCTCGTGGCCGGGGCCTCGCTGCCGGGCGCGGTCCCGTGGCGCGAGGGCTCGGGCGAGGGGATCGCGCTGACCAGCGGGCACCGGGCGGCCGAGCTCGTGCTCGCGAACGCCCAGGCGAGTGGTCTCGAGCGGCCGGAGGCCGATCGGGGACTTCGAAGCGCGGGGCTGGAGGCCCCGCGGAGGTGACCTCGTGACCGACGTGCTGCACGAGCTGCTGCGCGGCTCGCTCGACCACTGCGTGAAGTGCACGATCTGCGAGACCGCGTGCCCGGTCTCCAACGCGACGCCGCTGTTCCCGGGGCCGAAGTACGCCGGGCCGCAGGCCGAGCGCTTCCGCGTGCCGGACGAGCCGTCGGTCGAGTGGTCGGTCGACTACTGCTCGGGCTGCGGGATCTGCACGCAGGTGTGTCCGCAGGGGGTGAAGATCGCCGAGATCAACGCCCAGGCGCGGCACAAGCTCAAGCGCGAGCGCGGCGTGCCGCTGCGCGACCGGATCATCACGCGCCCGACGGTCCTCGGCCGGCTGGGCACGCCCACCGCGCCGCTGGCCAACTGGACGATCGGGAACCGCGCGCTGCGGGTCCTGGGCGAGAAGCTGCTCGGGATCCACCGCGACGCGCCGGCGCCGCGGTTCGCCGGGCGGCGCTTCTCGTCGTGGGCGCGCAAGCGCGCCAGCCCGGCGACCGGGCGCAAGATCGTCTACTTCCACGGCTGCGGGACCGAGTACTACGAGCCCCGCGAGGGCGAGAAGGTCGTCGCCGTGCTCGAGCACAACGGCTTCGAGGTCGAGATCCCCAAGCAGGACTGCTGCGGGCTGCCGCTGCAGTCCAGCGGGCTCTTCGACGACGCGCGGCGCTACGTCCTGCGCCTGGCGCGCGCGCTGGCGCCGCACGTGCGCGACGGCTCGATCGTCGTCGGCAACGCCACGAGCTGCACGCTCATGCTCAAGCGCGAGGCGCGCGAGATCCTCGGGCTCGAGGACGACCCCGACCTGAAGCTCGTCAGCGAGCGCACGTACGACATCTGCGAGCTGCTGCTCGAGCTGCACGACCGCGGCGAGCTGCGCACCGACTTCCAGCCGGTGCACGAGACGGTCGCCTACCACGCGCCGTGCCAGCAGCAGGGCCACTGGATCGGCAAGCCGGCGCTCGATCTGCTGGCGCTGATCCCCGGCCTGCAGGTGGCGGAGATGACCGCGCGCTGCTGCGGCGTCGCGGGCACGTACGGCCTGAAGGCCGAGAAGTACGACGTCGCCATGGCGGTGGGCGCCGACCTGTTCGCCCAGGTGCGCGAGTCGGGCGCCCCGACGGTCGCGTGCGACAGCGAGACCTGCCGGTGGCAGATCGCCCACGCAACCCAACGTCCCTCGGTGCACCCGATCGACTTCCTGCACCGCGCGTACGGCCTGCAGTAACCGCACGATGGTCGGCCTCGTCATCGTCTCGCACAGCGCACGCCTGGCCGAGGGCGTGGTCGAGCTCGCGCGCGAGATGGCCGGGGAGGAGGTGGCGATCGAGGCGGCCGGCGGCATCGACGAGCCCGAGGGCGCGCTCGGCACAGACGCGGCGCGCGTGATGGCCGCGATCGAGCGGGCCGGCTCGGGCGACGGGGTGCTCGTCCTCATGGACCTCGGCAGCGCGGTCATGAGCGCCGAGATGGCGGTCGAGATGCTCGACGGCGGCGAGCGGATCGTGCTCGCCGCGGCGCCGCTGGTGGAGGGCGCGGTGGCGGCGGCCGCCGCGGCCCGCACCGGCGCCGGCCTCGACGACGTGGCGGCGGAGGCACGGGCGGCGCTGGCCGCCAAGGCCGCGCACCTGGGGGAGGAGCCGGCGGCGCCCTCGGCGCCGGCGGTCGAGGCGGCGCACGACGGGCCCGAGGCGCGCCTGCCCGTGACGAACGCGCTCGGGCTGCACGCGCGGCCGGCGGCGCGCTTCGTCGCCACGGCCGGGCGCTTCGACGCCGACGTGACGGTCGCCAACGCGACGACCGGCGCCGGGCCCGCGGCGGCGCGCTCGCTGATGGGCATCGCGGCGCTGGGCGTGCGCCAGGGCCACGAGGTGCTCGTCCGCGCGTCGGGGCGCCAAGCGCAGGAGGCGCTCGACGCGCTGCGCGCGCTGGCCGACGAGGGGTTCGGCGACGGGCCGGGGCCGGCGGCCGCCCCGGCTCCGGCGGCGCATGAGCCCGCGGCCCCCGCGGCGCCCGCGCCGGCCGAGCCGCCGGCGCCGGGCACGCGCCTGCGCGGCCTGCCGGG
>JAXDHQ010000175.1:0-9836 GCA_034664395.1 Solirubrobacteraceae bacterium
TGTGGGCTCGCCGTGCTCGCGCTCGACGAATTCTGCCCGCATACGGTGCATTTCTCGTCGCTCACCTCGATCGCGGGCGGCGCTGCGCGACGCAGGGCACCGAGGGAAAGCAGAGTCGCGGAGTGTCCTGACGCCCCGGGTCGCTTCCGTCGCAGACCGCCGGGCTCGCCGGGGGGTGGACAGCGAACGTCACGCTATGCGTGACAAACGCTGTCCACCCCCTCCAGCGCGAGCGAAACCGGCCGCCCACGGCACGAAGCGAAAGCAAAGGCTGCGCAGAGTCGTGACGATCGCGGGGCTCGCCGTCGGAAGCCGCCCGCGATGGCAGGCGAACGGCGAAAATGTCACCTGGGAGGTGACAAATTCGCCGAGCACGCGCGAGGACGACCGCGCGCGCAAGAGTCGCCGCCGACTCCGCTCCCCTCGATGCCGAGCGCCGCGCAGCGCCGCAAGACGCAGCACGGACGACCGAAGCCACCGACCCCCCAACACCAAGCCAGCGGGAGCGCCGCTCCTGCGTCCCTCGGGCGCCTGGGGGGGCGACGGCGGTCCGAGGGCACGGGAGCGGCGACTCCCGCTGCAAACCGACCGGGGGGCGTGGCCGGGCCGCGCCTCAGCGCGACGCCCGACCTATGCCCCGGCTCCCGCGTTTCTAATCGTTCTCGCCGCGCCCGTCCGGCGAGCGCGAAGAAGGCGCCGTTCAGAGCGGCTGGCGGATGACCGGCCGCTTGGCGGCGCCGGCCTCGTCGAGCCGCCGCACCGGCGTGCTGTACGGAGCCTCGCGCGCGATCGAGGGGTCGTCCTCGGCCTCGCGCAGGATGGCCGCCACCGCCTCGGCGAAGGCGTCCATCGTCTCCCGCGTCTCGGTCTCGGTCGGCTCGATCAGCAGCGCCTCGTCGACCAGCAGCGGGAAGTAGACCGTCGGCGGGTGATAGCCGTGGTCGAGCAGCCGCTTGGCCAGGTCGAGGGTCCGGATCTGCAGGTCGCGGCGCATCGGCGCGCCGGACAGGACGAACTCGTGCATGCAGAGCTCGCCGAACGCGAGCGGCAGGCGCTCGAGGACGCCCAGCGACCGCAGCCGCGCCAGCAGGTAGTTGGCGTTCAGCACCGCGGTCTCGCTGGCGTCGCGCAGCCCCTCGGCCCCGAGCGAGCGGATGTACGCGTAGGAGCGCACGAAGCAGCCGTAGTTGCCCTGGAAGCCCCGGAGCTTGCCGATCGACTTCGGCCGGTCGTGGTCGAGGTCGAACCCGCCGTCGGGACGCCGGACGATGACCGGTCGCGGCAGGAACGGCTCGATGCGGTCGGAGACCGCGATCGGGCCCGAGCCCGGGCCGCCGCCGCCGTGGGGCTGGGTGAACGACTTGTGCAGGTTGAAGTGCACGATGTCGAAGCCCATGTCGCCCGGGCGCGAGATGCCCATGACGGCGTTGAGGTTCGCCCCGTCGTAGTACAGCGTCGCCCCGACGCCGTGCACGATCTCGGCGATCTCCTCGATGTTGGAGTCGAAGACGCCGAGCGTGTTGGGGTTGGTGAGCATCAGGCAGGCGACGTCGTCGCCGGCCTTGGCCCGCAGGTCGTCGACATCGACCCCGCCGTGCTCGTCGGTGCCGACCTTGACGACCTCGTAGCCGGCCATCGTCACCGTCGCCGGGTTCGTGCCGTGCGCCGTGTCGGGCGTGAGGACCTTCGTGCGCCGCTCGCCGCGCTCGGCGTGGTAGGCGCGCGTCAGCAGCACGCCCGCCAGCTCGCCGTGCGAGCCGGCGCTCGGCTGCAGCGACACGTGCGGCAGCCCGGCGATCTCGCCCAGCGCGCGCTCGAGGTTCCACATCAGCTCGAGCGCGCCCTGCGCTCGCGCCGGGTCCTGCAGCGGGTGCAGCCGGGCGTGGCCCGGGAGCGCCGCCACGCGCTCGTGCAGGCGCGGGTTGTGCTTCATCGTGCACGAGCCGAGCGGATAGAAGCCCGAGTCGAGGTCGAAGTTGCGCTTGGAGAGGTTGACGTAGTGGCGCACGAGCTCGGGCTCGCTCACCTCGGGCAGGCGCGGCGGCTCGGCGCGGCGCAGGCGCTCGGGCAGCAGGCCGTCCACGGCGGGGACGTCGAGCTCCGGGCACGTGAACGCCCGGCGCCCCGGCGCGCCCTTCTCGAAGATTGTCGTCGCCGGCTCGTGCTGGAGCGGGGTCTCGCCCCGACCCACGACCGTCGCCTCGGCGCTCATGCGCCCACCCCCGCCGGGCGGCTGCTGCGCTCGGCCGCCACGGCCTCGCCGAGGACGTCGGCCAGGCGATCGACGTCGGCCCGCGAGCGCTGCTCGGTGAGCGCCACCAGCAGCCCGTCGGGGTGCTCCTCGTAGTCGCGTCCGAGCGCGTAGCCGGGGTTGACGCCCCGGTCCTGGCAGCGGGCGATGACCCTGTCGACCGGAGCGTCCAGGCGCACGGCGAACTCGCGCACCACCGCCTGGTCGTGCAGCGCCTGCACGCCGTCGAGCGCGGTGAGGCGCTCGCGGGCGTAGTGCGTGCGCTGGAGCAGCAGCTCGCCCAGCTCGACCAGGCCGCGGCGCCCCACCCACGACAGGTAGACGACCCCCGCCAGCGCGTTGAGCGCCTGGGCGGTGCAGATGTTCGAGGTCGCCTTCTCGCGGCGGATGTGCTGCTCGCGCGTCTGCAGCGTGAGCACGAAGCCGCGGCGGCCGTCGACGTCACGGGTCTCGCCCGCGATGCGGCCGGGCATGCGCCGCAGATAGGCCTCGGTCGCGGCGAAGAAGCCGAACGACGGCCCGCCGAAGTCCAGGCGGTTGCCCAAGGACTGGCCCTCCCCCACGGCGACGTCGACGCCGACCTCGCCGGGCGGCTTGAGGATGCCAAGCGGGATCGGGTCGTAGGAGCCGACCACCACGGCTGAAGGGGTGCCGGAGCCGGCCACGTGGCCGGCGGAGGCGGGTCCCCCGAGGCTCTCCTCCTTGGCCGCCGCCGCCAGGGCCTCGGCGTCCTCGACCGCGCCCAGGAAGTTGGGCTGCTGGAAGATGACCGCGCCGGTCTCCTGGTCGATGGCGTCGGCCCACGCGTCGGGGTCGGTGACGCCGTCGCGCAGGCCGACCTCGACCACCTCGTGGCCGTAGCCGGCGGCCAGCGTGCGCACCGCCTCGCGCGCGTGCGGGTGCACGCCGCGCGAGATCACCACGCGCGACTTGCCGTTGGCGAGCTTGGCCAGGTAGGCGGCGGCGGCGACCGCGCTCGGCCCCTCGTACACCGACGCGTTGGCGACCGGCAGCGCCGTCAGCTCGCTGATCGCGGTCTGGTACTCGAACATCACCTGGAGCCCGCCCTGGGAGATCTCGGGCTGATACGGCGTGTAGGGCGTCAGGAACTCCGAGCGCTCCATCAGCATGTCGACCACGGCGGGGACGTAGTGGTCGTACATCCCGGCCCCGAGGAACGTGATCTCGTCCTCGGCCGACGTGTTGCGCGCGGCGAGCTCGCGCAGGTGGGCGTAGACCTCCTGCTCGGGCAGGCCGGCCGGGAGGTCCAGCGCGCGGCCGAGGCGCACGCCGGGCGGGACCTGGCGGTCGAAGATCTCCTCCAGGGAGCCCACGCCGATCTCGGCCAGCATGGCCTTCAGGTCCTCTGGGGTGGTCGAGGTGTAGCGGCTCACTGCGACAGCGTGGCGGTGTAGGCGGCGGCGTCCAGCAGGCCGTCCTTCTCGACCCCGTCGGCCAGCTTGACCCGGACCATCCAGCCGGCGCCGTAGGGGTCGTCGTTGATCGCCTCGGGGCTGTCGCCCAGCGCGGTGTTGACCTCGACGATCTCGCCCGACATCGGCGCGATGACGTCCGAGACCGCCTTGACCGACTCGACCTCGGCGTAGGACTCGTCCTTGGTCACGGCGGTGCCGACCTCCGGCGGGTCGAAGAAGACGACCTCGCCGAGAGCGTCCTGGGCGAACCAGGTGATCCCGAACGTCGCGGTGTCGGGATCGTCGGGGTCGAGGCGGACCCAGTCGTGCTCGGCGTGGTAGAGCAGGTCGTCGGGATAGCTGGCGTCAGCCATCGTCCTCCTTGGAGTACAGGGGCTTGGTGGCCACCACGGCGTCGCGGAGCTTGCCGCGCACGTCGATCTGAAGGTCGGTGCCCGGCTCGGCGCGATCGGCGGGGACGTAGGCCATTCCGATCCCGATGCCCAGGCAGGGCGACAGCGTGCCGCTCGTGACCTCGCCGCCGCCGACGACCGGGTTGCCCTGACGGGCGATGCCCGCGCCCGTCACGCGGAAGGGCACGAGCTTCTCGGCCGGCCCGGCGTCGCGCGCCGCGCGCACGGCGTCGGAGCCGATGAAGCCGGTGTCCTCCCTGCAGCACCAGCCCAGCCCGGCCTCGATCGGCCCGCGCTCCTCCATGAGGTCGTTGCCGTAGAGGTGGAAGCACGCCTCGAGGCGCAGCGTGTCGCGCGCGGCCAGGCCGCAGGGCGCCGCCCCGCGGCGGACGAGCTCGTCCCACAGCGCCGGGGCGTCGGCCGGCTCGCACAGCAGCTCGACCCCGGCCTCGCCGGTGTAGCCGGTCCCGCAGACGAGGACCGAGCGGCCGGTGACGGTGCGCCGGCCGGCGGTCATCCGCTCGGGCAGCGGCGCGTCGGCCATCGCCTGGACGATCTCCCTGGCGCGCGGCCCCTGGACGGCGAGCATCGCCCAGCGCTCGTGGGCGTTGGTGACCTCGGCGTCGAAGTGGCCCGCGTGGGCGTGGAACCAGGTCAGGTCCTTGTCGTGGTTGGACGCGTTGGTGACCGTCAGGTAGCGGTCGGGCGCCAGGCGGTAGGTGAAGAGGTCGTCGAGCACGCCGCCGTCCTCGCGGCAGAGCACCGCGTACTGCGCGCCGCCGACCGGCATCGCCGACACGTCGTTGGACAGCAGCCGCTGCAGGAGCTCGGCGGCCTGCGGGCCGCTGGTCTCGATCTCGCCCATGTGCGAGACGTCGAAGACGCCGCACGCCTGGCGCACGGCCATGTGCTCCTCGCGGATGCCGCCGTACTGCACGGGCATCTCCCATCCGGCGAACGGCACGAGGCGCGCGCCCGCATCGACGTGGCGGTCGAAGAGGGGCGTGCGCTTGAGCGTCTGCGAAGAGGCGGCGACCACCGGGGCCGGACACTAGCAACGCGGGGCGCGGGCGCCCCGGCCGCGGCGGCGCGATCTAGCTGTCCTGCGTGCTCTTGCTGGGATAGACCCGCACGAGCAGGTCGTGGAGGAGCTGGTCGAGCTCCTCCTCCGTCGTCCTGCCGAGCATCTCGAGGTGCTCGGCGAGGTCGTCTGCGGTCATGTCCGGCACGGTCCGGCCCCCCGGGTCTTCGACACCATGTCCGAGCATACGGCTCCGGGGACCGTCGATTGACCGGACATCCGGCCATGTCCGAGCCTAAAAGTGGGGATGCCGGTTGGCCCGACCTAGCGGTCGCGGAGGAACGGCGGGATGTCGATGTCGTCGTCGGAGATCTCCAGCGACGAGCGCTCGCGCTCACCGACGCGCGGGCTGCGGTCGCGCCGCGAGGCGCGGTCGCGGGTCTCCTCGCGAGCCGTGCGCGGGCGCGCGCGGCCGTGGTCGAAGCCGGTGGCGATCACCGTCACGCGGACCTCGTCGCCGAGCTGCTCGTCGATGACCGAGCCGAAGATGATGTTGGCGGTCGTGTCGGCCGCGCTCTGCACGACCTCGGCCGCCTCGTTGATCTCGAAGAGCCCGATGTCGCGGCCGCCGGAGATGTTGAGCAGGATCCCGGTGGCGCCCTCGACGTTCTCCTCGAGCAGCGGGCTGGCGATCGCCTGCTTGGCCGCCTCGACGGCGCGGTTCTCGCCGCCGGCCTGGCCGATGCCCATGAGCGCCGAGCCGGCGTCGGTCATGATCGTCCGCACGTCGGCGAAGTCGAGGTTGATGAGGCCGGGGATGGTGATGAGGTCGGTGATCCCCTGCACGCCCTGGCGCAGGACGTTGTCGGCCTCGCGGAACGCCTCGAGGATCGTGGTGCGGCGCTCGACGATGTTCAGCAGCTTCTCGTTCGGGATGACGATGAGCGTGTCCACCACGTCGCGCAGGCGGCTGATGCCCTCGTCCGCCTGGCGCATGCGCTGCGAGCCCTCGAAGTCGAACGGCTTGGTGACGACGCCCACGGTCAGCGCGCCGATCTCGTTCTTGGCGATCTCGGCGATCACCGGCGCCGCGCCGGTGCCAGTGCCGCCGCCCTCGCCCGCCGTGACGAACACCATGTCCGCGCCCTTGAGCGCCTCCTTGATGTCGTCGCGCGACTCGGCCGCCGCGCCGAAGCCGACTTCGGGGTTGGCGCCGGCGCCGAGGCCGTGCGTGAGCTCGTGGCCGATGTTCAGCTTGATGTCGGCGTCGCACATCTGCAGCGCCTGGGCGTCGGTGTTCGCCGCGATGAACTCGACGCCGCGCAGGCCGGCATCGACCATGCGGTTGACCGCGTTGGTCCCTCCGCCTCCGATGCCGACGACCTTGATGACCGCGAGGTAGCTGCCGCTGCTTTCCATGGGTTCCGACCGAGCCTCGATCTAACGTTGAAGGTTTTCCGCACCGTGAATCGTGCTCGTGTGCAGGCACGGTATGCACGGGCATCGAGCGCTGTCAACGCCAAGTCTATGGCAGCAAGGTTCCTTGCAGGTTCCAGAACCCTCAAGTTGTGCAGGAGATTTGGTGCCGAGGTCACCCTCGACCCCAAGTCGAGGGTCAGGTCATGGGCCGCCCACCGTCGTCTGGGGTTGGGCGGGCTGCGCGCCGACCTCCGGCGAGGTCTGCGACGGCTCGACGTGCGGCGGCTCGATGCCGCCGGCGGCGGGACGCTCGGGCAGGCGCAGGTCGAGGTACGTGGCGCCGGCCGAGCTGCGGTCGGCGAGCACGGCCGTCGCGGCCGCCCACTTCGCGGGCAGGCGGTCGGAGCGGCCGAAGTAGAGGACCGGGCCGTCGCGCAGCGGCGCGGTGAGGCCGCGCGAGCCCAGGTAGACGCGGATCACGTGGGCGCGCAGCGCCGGCGGCGCCGCGGCCAGGACGGCGACCGCGCGCGCCAGGCGGTGGTCGCGCAGGACGTCGCCCGCGGGGGGCGCCGGCGCCGCGACGACCGGGAGGCTGTCCCACGGCGTGCCGCGCAGCAGCGTGCCGTCGGCGGCCACCGGGACGCGGTCGCCGCCGGACACGAGCACCGCGACCGGCACGTGCTCGCGGACCACGATGCGCAGGCCGTGCGGGAAGTCGGCGTGGGCCTCGACCCCCTGAACCACCGGATACGGGCGCACCGCGGTGGCGAGCTGCGCATGGCGGACGTTGAGGGTCGTCATGTCGCGACCGGCGCTCTGCAGCGCGGCGCGCACCTGAGCCGCCTGCGGGCCGCTGACGCCGGTCACCGTGACCCGGTCGATGGCGACCAGCGACGAGTCGCGCAGCCACAGCCAGCCGCCCATGAGCAGGGCGAGCGCCGCAGCGAAGGCGAGCAGCGTCCGGACCGGCGGCCGACGCCACCGCAGCCCCGAGCGCGACCCGGAGGCTCGGCGGATCGACGGCAGGGCGAGGACGCGCATCCACGTGGGAGTTCGACGCGCCCGCGCCGATCCCTACGCTGAGGCGCCGTGCTGCTGTCCGACCTCACCACGCTGCGCCTCGGCGGCCCGGCGACCCGCTACGTCGAGGCCCAGACCGAGGACGCCGTCGTCGACGCCGTGCGCGCCGCCGACCGTGACGGCGAGCCGCTGCTCGTGCTCGCCGGCGGCTCCAACGTCGTCGTCGCCGACGCCGGCTTCCCGGGCACCGTCGTGCGGGTCGCGACCGCCGGCGTGACGCGCACGGGGACCGAGCTCGAGGTCGCCGCGGGCGCGGCGTGGGATCCGCTGGTGGCCGCGTGCGCCGCCGGCGGCCTGGCCGGGATCGAGTGCCTGTCGGGCATCCCCGGCTCGGTCGGCGCGACGCCGATCCAGAACGTCGGCGCCTACGGCCAGGAGGTGTCCGAGACGATCGTGGCCGTCCGCGCGCTCGATCGGGCCAGCGGCGCGATCGAGGAGCTCGATCCGCAGGCCTGCGCCTTCACCTACCGCTCGAGCGCGTTCAAGCGCCACCCCGGGCGCTGGGTCGTCCTCGCCGTGCGCTTCGCGCTGCACGCCTCGCCGCTGTCGGCGCCGATCCGCTACGCCGAGCTGGCGCGGGCGCTGGGCGTGGAGGTGGGCGAGTCCGCGCCGCTGGAGCGCGTGCGCGAGGCGGTGCTCGCGCTGCGCCGGGGCAAGGGCATGGTGGTCGACCCCGGCGACCCGGACTCGACCTCGGCCGGCTCGTTCTTCACCAACCCCGTGCTCGACGCCGGCGCCTTCGCGGCGCTCGAGCGCCGGGCGGCGCAGCGGCTGGGCCCCGACGCCCGCCCCCCGGCGTGGCCCGAGGACGGCGGCAGCATCAAGACCTCGGCCGCGTGGCTGATCGAGCGCGCCGGCTTCCGGCGCGGCCACGGGGACCCCGCCGGCATCGCGATCTCCTCCAAGCACACGCTGGCGCTGACGAACCGCGGCGCCGGCACCACGGCCGAGCTCGTCGCGCTCGCGCGCGAGATCGCCGGCGGCGTGCGCGACGCGTTCGGCGTCGAGCTCGTGCCCGAGCCGGTGTTCGTCGGGCACGCGTGGGACGGGCTCAGCGGCCGCGCCGGTAGCTGACCAGGCGGTCGCTGCCGCCGACCACCGGCCCCACGCCGTCGGCATAGAGCTTGTGCTCGACCACGCCGGGCTCCAGCGGCGTGTACTCCTTGGTCTCCAGCAGGCCGTGGAGCCGGCCGAACGGGACGTCGGCGCGCCCGTCGAGGCGCACGACCACCGCGCGGTCCTCGGCCTGACCGGCGTAGTGCTCCTGGCGGTAGCGCAGCCCCACGCGCGGATGGGCCGCCATCACCACGCCGGCCTGGGCGCCGTCGACGCCCGCCTCCCAGGATCCGGCGGTGTCGGCCTCGCCGTGCTTGAACTCGGTGGTCGCCTCGCCCAGGTACCAGACGTTGCCGGCCCGATCCTGCGCGTACCAGTCCTGGGTGTCCTCGACGACGGCGCCGCGCTGGCTGGCGACGTCGTGGACGACCACGGCCCGCACGCCGGCGGCGACGACCTTGGTCCGGTGGGTGACGACGACCACGACGCGCTCGGGGCGCCCGTCGTCGCCGCGCGAGCTGTAGATCCACCGGCTGCCGGGCGGCATCGGCCAGTGCGGGTTGTCGATCCGGGTGGAGAAGTCGGCCGGATGGAGCGTCACGGGATCGGTGCCCTGCGGCAGGCCGCCCCCGCCGCCGGACGCCTGGGCACGGGCGCCGCCCGCTGAGCCGCAGCCGGCGGCCACGGCGGCCGCGATGATGGTCGGGACGAGGACTCGGGTTCGCATCGGCCCGACCGTAGGCGGGCTAGGTGAGACGCGCCTGAGACGGGGCGCGTTCGGTCAGGGCGCCGTCGCCGTCGGCCGCCGGCGCGCCGCCGGGCAGCCACACCCGGACGGTCGCTCCCTCGCCGGGGACGATCGTCGCGCATCCCCCGTGCGCCTCGGCCACCGCCCGCACGATCGCCATGCCGAGGCCGGTGCCGCCGCGCGTGCGGGCCCGGTCGCCCCGGGTGAAGCGCTCGAAGGCGCGCTCGGCGATGTCGGCGTCGAACCCCCCACCCTCGTCGGAGGCCTCGAGCTCGACGCCGCCGGCCGCCGACCGAGCCCGCAGGACGACGTCGCCCGCGCCGTGGCGCAGCGCGTTGTCGAGGTGATTGCCGAGCGCCTGCCCGACGCGCAGGGCGTCGGCGTGCAGGTCGACGGCGCCGTCGACCTCGACGAGCACGCTGCGCCCGTGCTG